>NZ_NPKS01000027.1:0-98494 GCF_008329595.1 Methylobacterium sp. P1-11 | reverse complement strand
CGCAGAAGCGGCCGGCCCTCGACCTCCAGGCCGATCATGGTGAATTCGCCGTTGCGGAAGCGGAATGCCGGATCGCGGGTGGTGCGGAACGAGAACAGGTTGTCGGTCCAGTGGTGAACCGACAGGACGCGCTCCTCGTAGAACTTGCTCATCGACGGATCAGTCCTCGAAACCTCTGACGCTCGGCTCACGGTCCCGACGATTCGGAGGCCGTGCTGCGGCGGATCCCCGCCGCCCCGCTCGGGCGGGGTGGATCCTCGGCAGGGAACCCGCCCGGATCCGGATACAAACACACGCGCGTTGCTTCTTTCGCAGTTGCAGCACGCCCGTCAAGGCGTGCCGGGATCACACTGGCGAAAGAAGTGAACGGCCTGGAATCGTTCGAATATTTAGCGTCTTTGCGGATGGTCCGCAGCGCCGCTCCGGACATGGGAGGGTTGCCGCCGGCCGCCCCCCGCGGCGCGATCAGCCGACGGGTCCGGGCCGGAGGGGCGTCAGCCCGGCCTCGATCTCGGCGCGGCGCGGCTCCAGGAACGGCGGCAGGGCGAGGCGTTCGCCCAGACTCTCAAGGGGCTCATCCGCGGTGAAGCCCGGCCCGTCGGTGGCGATCTCGAACAGGATGCCGTTGGGCTCGCGGAAGTAGAGGCTGCGGAAGTAGTAGCGGTCCACCGGCCCGCTGCTCGGCACGGGAGCGGCCCTGAGCCGCTCGGCCCAGGAATCGTGATCCGCGTCCGGGATGCGGAAGGCCACGTGGTGGACCGCGCCCGCGCCCTGGCGGGCCGGCGCGGACCGGTCGGCCAGGAGCTGGAGTTCCGCGGCCGGACCGCCGGGCCCCATCGCGTAGACTTCCACTCGGCCCTCGCCGGTCTCGAAGGCGCGGTCCCGGCGCATGCCGAGCACCCGGGTGAGTACCGCGGCGGTGCGGGCCGGGTCCGGCACCGAAAGCCGGATCGGGCCGAGGCCGCGGATCTGGTAAGCGGCCGGCACCGGGGACCCGTCCCAGGGATGCTCCGGCCCGGTCCCGCCATCGTCCACCAGGGCGAGGCGCTGGCCCTCCGGATCCTCGAAGTCGAGGGTCAGGCGCCCGTCGCGCGCAACGGGCTCGGCCTCGACGATGCCGGCCTCGCGCAGGCGCGCGTGCCACCACGCGACAGCGCCCTCGCCCGGGACGCGCAGATGCGTGCGGGTGATGCTGCTGGAGCCCCGCCGCTCCCGGGGGGCCGGCCAGTCGAAGAAGGTGATGTCGGTGCCGGGGCTTGCCAGGCCGTCGGCGTAGAACAGGTGGTAGGCCGAGACGTCGTCCTGGTTCACCGTCTTCTTCACGAGCCGCAGGCCGAGCGTGCCGGTGTAGAAGGCGCCGTTCTCCGCCGCGCGGGCGGTCACCGCGGTGAGGTGGTGAATGCCGGTGAGCTGCATGTCGGTCCAGGGGTTGGCCGCGTCGCGCCTCAGGTGGGGAGCGGCGGCGGCTTTGCGAGCGACCCGCGGATCAGGAGGCCGGCACCAATTCCTCTGGTGCAGCTCCGCGGTCGACATGCACCGATCGCCGTCCGAGAGGCGCCACGCCCTTCCCGGCCGCGCCCCGGAACGACGGCGCGGCCGTTACGCGACGATCTACTCCCGGACGCGGTGGATTCCGGTGAACGGCGGTCCCGAGCCCTGCCCCTCAGAGCCCGACGGGCCGGCCGGCGGCGACCACCAGCATCTTGCCGTCCGCGAAGGTGCGGGCGGCGGCACGGCGGATATCCGCCTGGGTCACGGCCGAGACCATGGCGTTGCGGCGGGCGATGTAGTCCATGCCCAGCTCCTCGAAGGCGATCTGCACCAGTTGGTGGGCGATCTTGGTCGAGGTGTCGAAGCCCAGCGCGTAGGAGCCGGTCAGGTAATCCTTCGCCTTTTGCAGCTCCTCGTCGTCCGGACCGTCCGTGATCAGCCGGCCGATCTCGTCGCCGATCACCGACAGGGCCTCACCGACGCGCTCGTTCTTGGTGGCGGTGTAGCCCCAGGTCATCGCGGCCGACCGGTGGCTGACCAGCGAGGTCCCGACCGAGTAGGCCAGCCCGCGCTTCTCGCGCACCTCCTGGAACAAGCGGGACGTGAAGGCACCGCCGCCGAGGATGTGGTTCAGCACGTAGGCCGGGATGAAGTCCGGGTCGCGCCAGGGCACGCCCGCCATGCCGAAGCGGATCACCGACTGGGGCACGTCGAGGTCGACGACGACGCGTTTACCGAGTTCGTGTACCTCGGTGCGCGGCACCGCCTTCAGCTCCCCGGCCTCCGGCAGGGCCCCGAAGGCGCGGTTCAGGCCCTCGGCGAGCTGCTCGGCGCCGATGGCGCCAACCGCCGCCACCTTCACCCGGCCGCGGCCGATGATGCGGGCATGCATGGCCAGCAGGTCGTCCCGGGTGATCGCCGTCACGCTCTCCACGGTGCCGGAGGAAGGGCGCGCGTAGGGATGGCCGGCGAACGCCTCCTTGAAGAAGCGGCGGGAGGCGAGCACGCCCGGATCGTTCTGCTGGTAGCGCAGGCCGGCGATGATCTGTCCGCGGACGCGCTCGATCGCGTCGGGGTCGAGGCGGGGCTTGGCGAGCGCCAGGGCGAGGAGCGCGATGCCCTCGTCGGCATGCTTGACCAGCATCTTCAGCGAGCCGCCGACCGCGTCGGCTCCCGCGTGGAACGACAGCTCGATCGCCCGGGCGGCGAGCCGCTCCTGGAACAGGTCGGAGGTGAGGTCGCCGGCGCCCTCGTCGAGGAGCCGCGCCAGCATCTGCGCGCAGCCGGCCTTGCCGGCCGGATCCTGGGCGGCGCCACCCTCGAAGGTGAAGGCCAGGGCGATCATCGGCACCACCGGCGACTCGACGTGCCACGCCTCGATGCCGGGGGCGGTCGTCACCGGCAGCGCCGTGGTGGGCGAGCTGACGGTTTGGGCGGTGGTCTCGACCAGGGTCTCGGCCAAGCTCATGGGAACCTCGTGTCTCTTTCTCGGGCGACGGCGGAGCGGGCCAGGGCTCGCGTTCGGCACACGCCCCGCCCGGACCCGTCACGGGCCCGGAGGGACGCACCCGGGGTTACTCGGCGGCCATCGCAACCGGGGCGTCGGGATCCTGCGCCTTGGTCAGGTAGCCGGTGACCGAGCGGGCCGGCGTCAGCCAGCGCTCGGCGGCGCTCTTGAGGCGGTCCTGCGACACCGCCTCGATGTCGGTCGGCCAGCGGCGGACCTCCTCGATCGTCTCGCCGATCGCCAGCGCCGAGCCGTAGATCCGGGCGAGGGACGACTGGCTGTCGGAGGAGTAGACGGTCTCGGCCACGAGGCGGGTCTTGGCGCGCTCGATCGCCTCGGCGTCCAGGGCCTCCGCGGGCGCGCGGCGCAGCACCTTGTCGACGGCCTCCTCCAGCTTCTCCAGCGGCACGCCCTCGGCGGGCACCGCATAGACGGAGAAGCGGGTGTCGTCGATCGCCGAGCCCATGTACCAGGCGCCGGCATTGACCGCGAGGCCGGTCTCCATGACCAGCTTGCGGTAGAGGTAGGAGGTCGAGCCGCCGCCCAGCACCTCGGCCAGCAACTCGAGGTCGTGGCAGCCGCCGTCCCGGGCGGTGATGCAGGAGGGGGTCAGGTAGAGCCGCTGCAGGGTCGGCTGCTCGACCTTTGGATCGGCGACGGCGACGCGGCGCAGGGCCCTCGGCTCCGGTTCCCGCGCCCGCACACGCTCGGGCCGGGTCCCCTGGGGGGCGACGCAGCCGTAGGTAGTCTCGGCCAGCCGCCGGACCTCGTCGGGGGTTACGTCGCCGGCCACCACCAGGATGGCGTTCTCCGGGGTGTAGAAGCGCTTGTAATAAGCCAGCGCGTGCTCGCGGTTCAGGCCCTCGATCTCGTGCATCCAGCCGATGATCGGAATGCCGTAGGGATGGTGCACGAACAGGCCGGCGGCCATCGCCTCGGAGAGCTGGGCGGAGGGGTCGGTCTCGACCCGCATGCGGCGCTCCTCCAGCACGACGTCGCGCTCGGGCGCCACGACGGCGTCGTCGAGGACGAGGCCGCTCATGCGGTCGGCCTCGAATTCCATCATGGTGCCGAGATGGTCGCGGGCGACCCGCTGGAAATAAGCGGTGTAATCGTAGCTGGTGAAGGCGTTCTCCTGGCCGCCCAGGCCTGACACCGCCTTCGAGAAGGCCCCGACCGGGTGCTTCTCGGTTCCCTTGAACATCAGGTGCTCAAGGAAGTGGGCGATGCCCGACTGGCCGAGCGGATCATCGGCCGAACCGTTGCGGTACCAGATCATGTGGGTGGCGACGGGGGCCCGGTGATCGGGGACGACCACCACGTCGAGGCCGTTGTCGAGGGTGAAGGCCGTCACCTCCGGTCCGCCCGCCTCGGAACGCCCGAACGGCGCAGCCTCGCCCCGGCCGGCGCTGCCGCCGTAGGACGAGCCCGGACGCAGCGGGAAGAGGGGGGGCGTCGCCTTCCTGAACAGGTGCATTCCGCTTTCCTTTTGCCGGCCCCGGATCGAAGCGTCCCGCGTCGGGACGCATCCATGGATCGGGGCCGTCCTGGTCGCCGGCGCGCAAGAACCGCACCGGGACGATCATCTCATGTTGCCATGCCGTGTCGTCGTTGCAACGGCGACACGGCGCCCCCGTTTACTGCTGTGCGCGCTGACGGAGATACGCGCCGGGATCCGCCTCTTCGCGTTCGCGGCTGGCGTTGTTAATCGGGTCGCTCGACGGCGGACGGACCAGCTGCTTGGGCGACTGCCGGTATCCGGTCGGCGGATCCGTGAGCGTATCGCGGCTCGGCTCGATGTCGGAGGGCTCGGCATTGGCGCTCTTGCCCTTGAGCAATTCGAAGGGGCTGAGCAGGCTGTCGTCGCGGTTGTTGTCGCCGGGCTTGCGCTCGGCGGTGGTCGTGAGGCCCGCTCCGGCGCGGCGGCCGCCCCGCATCTCGTCCACGGAGAGCGTCGCATTGTTGTCGTCGTAGCGACCCTGAGCTTGGGAGCCCTTCGGGTTGCGCCGTTCAACGGCGGCGCGCTCGCGATTCACGATCTCGGGATCCTTCGGCCAGGCGGAGCTGCTGGAGCGGGCCCGCGGCTGGGGCAGGGCCTTGCCGTCGATCTTGGGCGGCATCACCAGCGGCGGCCGCTCGTGATAGTCGATCGGATCTTGGCGCTTCTCCAGGAGGCCGATGCCCGACAGGGCGTCGCGCATGAACTCGCCGCGCTCCTGCGCGTGCGCGGGCCCGACGACGCAGAGCGGAGCCAGGGCCACCGCGGCGGAGAGGAGGGGACGAAGCCTGCGATGCCCAGTCATGCTGCCTCACGGGTTCCGGACGGAGCGTCCGGCTCTGGGATGGCCGCGGCGCGGCCTGATCCGACGGGTCCCGGCCTGAGACCGGTTTCCGGCGATCGTATGGCGCCTTGACTGCGTCGCGCCAGGAGGGGGATGCGGCTGGACCTGTGTGTTGCAGGGATCACAGGCGCGGCGCCGGATCGCCCTGCGGCGGAGAAGTCCGTTCCTTGCGGCTGTCCGGGGACAGGCTGTCGAGGATCAGGCCGATCACGCCCGCCACGATCGCCGCATCGGCGACGTTGAACACGTACCACGACCAGCCGCCGGCATGCAGGTGGACGAAGTCGAAGACGGCGCCGTAGGCGGTGCGGTCGATGGCGTTGCCCAGGGCGCCCCCGACGATGAGCCCAAGGGCGACGGCGAGGAGCCGCGAGGAGGCCCGGCGCATCCAGATGCCGAGGCCGATGGCGGCGACGAGCGACAGGGCGACGAGGAGCCAGCGGCCGAGCCCGCCCTCCTGCTGGAACAGGCCGTAGGAGACGCCCCGGTTCCAGACCACGACGAGGTCGGCGAACGGCGCCAGCTGCCAGGGCTGCGTCAGCACGAGATCGGTGCCGAAATAGAGGCCGAGCTTGGTGGCCTGGTCGAGGACCAGGGTGAGGACGAGGGCCGTGAGGCCGGCGCGGAAGGGGGTCATGGGCGGCGACCCGGTGACCCGCACCGTGCCGGCGTCCCTCTCCGCAGGCTACGATGGTCACGCATCTCTGTTGAGCACCGCCGCTGGCGATGGAGCGCGCCCTGCTCCCTCTCCCGTGCGGGAGAGGGCTGGGGTGAGGGACGAGTAGCTTCAGGATTAAGCACGCGATCGCCGCGCGCGTCGTTTGCGCCTATTCCGGACCGTTCTCGCCCCTCACCTTGTCCCTGTCCCTGTCCCGCACAGGAGAGGGGACCCGCGCTCGATCCTGAGCCGGTGTGGCCGGAGCCGATGTGTAATTCCGCGAGCCCGCTCGGGGGAAGGTACCCTGAGCAGCGGGGGGGGAGAGGGGAGCGACGGTGCAGAAAATGGCTGCGGGCTTCAAAACGGTCGCGCCGCATCCGGAAGCCGGGCTCCCCCCTTGCGGGACTACGTCCCGCCCCGACCCTCGCTGGCGCGAGGGCCACGCTCCCCCGAAGAAGGGGGGGAGAGAGCACCGTCGCGAGCCTCCTCACGCCGCGCTCGCCTCCGGATGCGCCCTGTCCCACTCGCGCAGGGCCTGGGCGTCGCGGGGCGTCACCTCCGGATAGTCCGGATCGCTGCCCACGCTCGGGCTGACCCGCCAGGAACGGGCGCATTTGCGGCCCTCGGCCGGGCTCGGCACCACGGCGACGCCGCGCACCTCGTCGAGGCGGAAGGCCTCGGCCGGTCCGGCGCCCGCCACCACGCAGATGTCCGAGGTGATGCAGGTATCGGCAAAGTCGCAGCCCTCGAGCGCCGCGAGCAGCTCGGGATCCGCAATGTAGACTTGCGGCGCCGCCTCCAGACTCGCGCCGATGCGCTTGGCCGCGCGCTCGATCTCCAGGGCGCCGGTGACGACACGCCGGACCCGCCGGATCTTGTGCCAGCGCTCCGCGAGGGTAGGGTCGAGCCACTCTGCTGGGGTCTCCGGCAGGGTCTGAAGATGCACCGAGCCGTCCTCGGACGGGTAGCGGTCGAGCCACGCCTCCTCGGCCGTGAAGGCGAGCACCGGGGCGAGCCAGACCGTCACCCGCCGGAAGGCCTCGTCGATCACCTGCAGCGCTGCCCGGCGACGCACCGACGAGATCGGGTCGCAGTACAGGGCGTCCTTGCGCACGTCGAAGTAGAACGACGACAGATCGCCGGTCATGAAGCCGTTGAGCAGCGCCACCACCCGCTTGGTATCAAAGGTCGCGTAGGCCTCGCGGATCTCACCGTCGAGCTCGGCCAGCCGGTGCAGGATCAGCCGCTCCAGCTCCGGCATGTTTTCGTACGCCACATCGTCGCCCGGCACCCGGTGCGCCAGGGAGCCGAGCATCCAGCGCAGGGAGTTGCGCAGCTTCCGGTAGGTCTCGGCAAACGTCTTGATGATCTCCGGGCCGATGCGCAGGTCGTCAGTGTAGTCGGAGGCGGCGACCCACAGGCGCAGGATATCGGCGCCGGAATCCTTGATGATGCTCTGCGGCGCGACGACGTTGCCCTTCGACTTCGACATCTTCAGGCCCTTGCCGTCGAGCACGAAGCCGTGGGTCAGGACGACGTCGTAGGGCGCCCGGCCGCGCGTGCCGGCGGATTCGAGCAGCGAGGATTGGAACCAGCCGCGGTGCTGGTCGGACCCCTCCAGGTACATGACCCGGTCCTGCCCGCCGTCGCGGACGCGCGTGACGCCGGCCAGCCCCGGGAAGGCCTCCGGATCGTCCAGCACGAAGGCGTGGGTCGAGCCGGAATCGAACCAGACGTCGAGGACGTCGGTGACCTTCTCGTAGGACGCCGGGTCGTGGTCCGGCGCCAGGAAGCGCTGCGCGGCGTCGTCGCGGAACCACGCGTCGGCGCCCTCCGCGGCGAAGGCGTCGCGGATGCGGGCGTTGACCCGCTCGTCCTTGAGGATCTCGGCGGTCTCGCGGTGGACGAAGACGGTGATCGGCACGCCCCAGGCGCGCTGGCGCGAGACCACCCAGTCCGGCCGGTTGGCGACCATGCCGGTGATGCGGTTCTTGCCCTGCGTCGGCACCCACTGGGTGTCGTCGATGCCCTGGAGCGCCACCTCGCGGAGCGTCCGGTTGCCGAGCGAGTCCACCGGCCGGTCCATGGCGATGAACCATTGCGGCGTGTTGCGGAAGATCACCGGCTTCTTGGACCGCCAGGAATGCGGGTACTGGTGGCGCAGCACCCCGCGGGCGATCAGCGCCCCGGCCTCAGTCAGCGCGGCGATGACCGCCTTGTTGGCGTCGCCCTTCTCGCCCTTGGCGGTGAGCACGCGGGTGCCGGTGAAGCCGGGAGCGGCCTCCGTGAGCACGCTGTCGGCGTCGACCGTGTAGGGGATGGTCGCGTCGATGCCGCGCTCACGCAGCAGCCGGCCATTGGCCATCCAGAGCTCGAAATCCTCGCGGCCGTGGCTCGGCGCCGTGTGGACGAAGCCCGTGCCGGATTCATCCGTGACGTGGTCGCCGTCGAGCATCGGCACGGCGAAGCCGTAGCCGCGCTCGGCCAGGGGATGGTCCAGGGTCAGGCCGGCGAGCGCCTCGGGGCGCACGTCGCCGACGCGCGCAAACGCGTCGACCCGGGCAGCCTTGAACACGGTCGCGGCCAGGCTGTCGGCGAGCACGTAGGTCTGGCCGGGGGTCGCCCAGTTGTCGGCCGGCGCCTCCGTGACCCGGTACAGGCCGTAGGCGATCTTCTTCGAGAACGCGACGGCGCGGTTGCCGGGGATCGTCCAGGGCGTGGTCGTCCAGATCACCACCCGGGCCGCCGCGAGGTCGCCCTCGGCGCCGGAGCGGATCGGGAAGGCCACGAACACCGTGTCGCTGACATGCTCCTCGTACTCGACCTCCGCCTCGGCGAGCGCGGTCTTCTCGACCACCGACCACATCACCGGCTTGGAGCCGCGATAGAGCTGGCCGCTCATCGAGAACTTCATGAGCTCGTCGGCGATCACCGCCTCGGCCGGGAAGGCCATGGTGGCGTAGGGATGGTCCCAGTCGCCGGTGACACCGAGGCGCTTGAACTCCTCGCGCTGCACGTCGAGCCATTGGGCCGCGAAGGTCCGGCATTCCTGCCGGAACTCGATCACCGGCACGTCGTCCTTGTTGCGGCCCTTGGCGCGGTACTGCTCCTCGATCTTCCACTCGATCGGCAGGCCGTGACAGTCCCAGCCCGGGACGTAGTTGGCGTCGAAGCCGAGGGCGGTCTGCGAACGGACCACCACGTCCTTGAGGATCTTGTTGAGCGCCGTGCCGATGTGGATGTTGCCGTTGGCGTAGGGCGGGCCGTCGTGGAGCACGAATTTCGGCCGGCCCTGTCCGCGGGCGCGCAGCTTCCCGTAGAGGTCCATCTGCTTCCAGCGCTCGATGAAGAGCGGCTCGCGCACCGGCAGGCCGGCGCGCATCGGGAACTCGGTCTGCGGCAGGAACAGGGTCTTGGAATAGTCGCGGGCGGGCGCGGTCTCGGGGGCGGTCATCGGGTCTCGCATCGGCGGTCGGGCCGGCGGCAGGCCGGCGGATTCGGGTCAGGCGGCAGGAGGATCCCGGACCTCCGCGCGGCCGCGCCGAAGCGGGCCCTCAGGCGGAGGCCGGGCCGGTAATTCGGATCGGGCGGCCAAGGCCGCGCAGGGCGCGCGAAGCGTGCATGACGCGTTCTCTACCAGCCGCCCCGGCCCGAGGCCAGCGGCAGCGCGGATCACGCGCCCGTGACCGTGGATGGGACCAATCGGCGCCTGAGCCGTTGATGGGCACGCCCTCCGCCCCGGACCAGAGGCGGAGCAGACCCAGATCGACCCACGGGAGTAGCCCCATGAAGAAGCTTCTGATCGCGACCCTCGCTCTCGCGCCCCTCGCCTTCGCGGGTGCCGCGCAGGCCCAGGGCACGGCCCGCGGTGCCCAGCGCGGCGTCGAGGACGGCTCGGCCGCCGCCGGCCCGGTGGGCGGTGTCGTCGGCGGCGCGGTGGGCGCGGCCACTGGCACGGTCGGCGGCGTGCTCGGCACCGATCCGGATCCGGCCCGGCGCGCCCGCGAGAACCGCCGCGAGGAGCGGATGGAGCGCCAGGAGCGTCTCGGCCGCTAAGCTGATTTGAGCCGGCCGCCTCAGGCGGCCGGCCGCGCCTCCCGGCGAATCGTCTCCTGCGCCAGGAGATAGAGGCCAGAGCCGACGACGATCATGGCGCCCGCCACGGTCCAGCGGCTCGGGACGTCGCCGAACAGCAGGAAGCCCAGCGTCACCGACCAGAGCAGCTGCGTGTAGATGAACGGCGCCAGCACGTTCGCCGGGGCCCGGGCATGGGCCATCACCAGCAGCCAGTGGCCCAGCGTTCCGAAGAGCGCCACCCCGAACAGCAGGGCCCAGTGGGCCAGGCTCGCCGGGTTCGTCCAGATCCAGGGCAGGAGCGGGGCCATCAGCGCGAGGCCCGCGAGGCCCGTGTAGAACATGGTCGTGGCGGTTGAGTCGTAGGCGGCGAGCTTGCGCGTGATGATCGCGTAGAAGGCGTAGACCACAACGTTGGCCACGCAGAGCAAAGCGGCGGGATGCATCCCGCCGACGCCCGGCCGCACGATCACCAGCACCCCCAGAAAGCCGACGCCGATCGCAGCCAGCCGCGCCCGGGAGGACCATTCGCCGAGCAGCGGCCCGGCGAGCAGCGCCACGGTGAGCGGTGCAGCGAACTGGATCGAGATCGTCTCGGCGAGTTGCAGATACCGCAGGGCCAGGAAGTTCAGCGCCGTGGAGGCAAAGAGTAACAGGGAGCGCGCGATCTGCAGCGGCAGGCGCCGGCTCTTCACGACGCCTGGGGTGCGCACCGGGTTGATGAACAGCGAGATCATGGCGACGCTCGCCGCGTAGCGCATGAAGGTGGTGACCAGCGGGTCGACGCCGGCCCGCGCCAGGGTCTTGCCGCAGGCATCAAGGCTCGCGAAGAAGGCGACCGCCCCGCACATCAGGGCGATACCGATGATACGCCGGCGGCCGGCGAGGTCGGCCTCCGGAGCAGCGCGCGCGGAAGCGCTGTCATCGGGGACGGAGGTCGCGACCTGCGTGCTCATGCCTGACCAATCTCGGTAGAGGCCGGCTTCCTGCCACGCCCTGCGCCGCGCCGGTATCCGCCGCCGCGCAGGGGAACCATGCAGCCGGCACCGTCATCCGGTGAGGCGCTGACCTCAGCGCCTCACCGCGGCCTTCTCGGCAGAGGGCGTCTTCTCGGCGGATGCGGTCTTGGTCGCGGTCTTGGCGAGCTTCGGCTTGGACGGCGTCGCGCCGGCGATCAGGGCGGCCAGATGCGACTGGTCGAGCCCCGCAGGGACGCGCGCGGCTACCGGAACCGGCGCCGAGACGGAGGCCGGCGCGGAAGTGGGAGCCAGCGCGGCGGCACGCTCGACGCGGCGCGGCTCGATGGAACCGGTCGCGGCCGGCTCGGCCAAGCTCGCCGTCGCGACGGGCACCGCGGATTCGCGCTGCACGCGCAAAGTCCAGTGGGCGGCGGTGGAGAGCGCGGCGATGCCAAGGATCGCCTTGATGCCGCTGGTGAGCAGGGCTCGCATGGTCGTCAGGCCCGAGAGAACGCGGTTACGCGGAACCGGATCCCCGGCCCCGACACATCATCGCGCAGGAGCGTGAACGAAGCCGCAACAGCCGCAGCAGAAACTGTCCCGAAACGGGGCAGGCCGTGCCCTGTTCAGGCCGGATTGCGCGCTCGATCGGGACTTGTGTGGGCCATGCGCCGGACCCGCGGTTCCTGTTCCCCGCGTTCCCGACACTCCTGCAGCAACTCGGCCCACTGAGCCTCACAGGAACGGCCCAGAGAACTGGTCCGGGCCGCCCCGTCACTGCCGACCCCGCCGCCATGCAGGCCCGAGCGGGCTCGCGAAACCTTCAGGCGCATCGGCCGCTGGGGACAGCCCGTGTAGAGGGTGACAGCCGAGCCGGCAACAGAGGCGGAGCCGTTTCGGCGGACGCCGCGGCGATCAGCGCTCCGCCGCGGCCGCGGCGAAGCGTATCAGCGCGGCGATCTCGGCCGCGCCGTCCTCGGCGGCGAGGCGACGGTAGAGCTCGGCAGAGCCGGCGAAGATCTGCCGCCCGGCCGCGTCGGGCCCGAGGAACCCGGCGATCTCCTCCATCTCGGGCGCCCAGCGATAGGCCTTCGGCACCATGTCGGGCAGGCCTTTGGCGAACCGGGCGAGGAGCGCCGGTTCGTTCTCGGCGAGCTCGGCGAGGAGCGCCTCGCCGGCGCCGGCGCGCTCGGCGGCGAGGATCATGAGCGCGGCGAGCGCCGTCAGGCCCTTGTTGAGGCCGGCATAGCTCATCTTGAGGCTGGAGGCAGCGCCGACCGCGCCGGGGCAGACTCGCAGGTCGAGGCCGAGGTCGCGCAGGATCAGGGCCGGGGTCGTGTCCGGACCCGAGATGTAGACGCCCGGCCCCCGGCTGCCGGGCTTGGGCGGCAGGCCCAGGATCGCGCCGTCGAGGAACGGCGTGCCGGTGGCCGCGACGATCCCGGCGACGCGCCCGACCGTCTCCGGGCTGACGGCGTTGGCGTCGATGTAGACCGGCTTGCGCGGGGCAGCCGCGAGGGCGGGCGCGAGGCGGCGGGCGAGCGCCTCCGCGTCGGCGGGGGGCACGATCGAGAGCACGAGGTCGGCGGCGGCGAGGTCGCCGTCCCCGGCATGCGCCATGCCGGCGGCCTCGGCCCGGGCGCGGCTCGCGGCCCCGCGCCCGTCCAGGGAGGTCAGCACGCGCGCGCCGTGGCCGGCGAGCCGGGCTCCGATGGCGCTGCCCATGGCGCCCGGGGCGATCACCGCGATGGTGGGCACGGGACGCCTCCGGGGAACGATCGGGCCGCTACCGCAGCGAGCCGCAGAAGCGCTGGATGCGCCGGCAGGCCTCCTCCAGCACCGCGTTCGAGGTCGCGTAGGAGATGCGCAGGTTCGGGCCGAGCCCGAAGGCCGAACCGTGGACCGCGGCCACGCCCTCGGTCTGAAGCAGCTCCATGACGAAGTCCTCGTCGGTCTCGATGGTCTTGCCGGCCTCGGTCTTCTTGCCGATCAGCGCCGCGCAGGACGGGTAGACGTAGAACGCGCCCTCGGGCGTCGGGCAGGTCAGGCCGTTGGTCTGATTGAGCATCGACACGACGAGATCGCGCCGCCCCTGGAAGGCCGCCCGGAACGTGGCGAGGTGATCCTGCGGCCCGTCGAGGGCGGCCACCGCGGCCCATTGCGCGATCGTGCTGGCACCGGAGGTCTGCTGGCCCTGGACGAAATCCATCGCCTTGATGAGCTTCTCCGGTCCGGCCGCGTAGCCGATGCGCCAGCCGGTCATGGCGTAGCCCTTCGAGACGCCGTTCATGGTCAGCGTCCGCTCGATCAGCCGGGGCTCGACCTGGGCCGGGGTGACGAACGCGAAATCGCCGTAGGTCAGGTGCTCGTAGATGTCGTCGGTGAGGATGTGCACGTCCGGGTAGCGGAGCAGCACGTCGGTGAGCGCCTTCATCTCGTCGCGGGAATAGGCGGCTCCGGACGGATTCGAGGGCGAGTTGAGGACGATCCACTTAGTCTTCGGGGTCAGGACCCGGTCGAGCTCCTCGGGCTGGAGCTTGAAGCCGTGCGCCATGTCGGTGTCGGCGAAGACCGGCGTACCGCCGCACAGGCCGACCATCTCCGGGTAGGACACCCAGTAGGGGCGGGGGATCACCACCTCGTCGCCGGGGTTCAGGGTGGCGAGGAACGCGTTGTACAGCACCTGCTTGCCGCCGGTGCCCACGATCGTCTGCGAGACCTTGAAGTCGAGCCCGTTCTCGCGCTTGAACTTGCGCACGATGGCCTCGCGCAGGGGCACGATGCCGGAGACCGGCGGGTAGCGGGTCTCGTTCCGGTGGATCGCGTCGATCGCCGCCTGCTTGATGTGCTCGGGCGTGTCGAAGTCGGGCTCACCCACGGACAGGCTGATGACGTCGACGCCGGAGGCCTTCAGGTCCCGAGCCTTCTGGGTCATCACGATGGTCGCGGACGGCTTCACCCGCGAGAGGACGTCGGCGAGGAAGGCCATGGCGTGCGGTGCTCCAGATTTCGTGGGCGAAGGATGCCCGTGCGCCGCCCCTTTTTGCGGCGCGGCGGACCCTAGGCCCGGGACGCTGAGCCGGCAAGCGCGAGACGCCGGGATGGGGGCGGGACCGCGCTCTCTGCTATCCTTCAGCGCGTCGAACGGGACAGATGACCATGTCCTCAGACGAGACGATCAGCATCGCCCTGGCGCCGGACACGCTCCGCACCGCGCGCGCGAGCGAGTCCGGCGAGTACGCCTCGGTGGACGCGAGGCTCGACGAGGCCGTGCACACCCCGCAGCGCCAGCGCCACGAGGATACCGAGCGGCTCGATGACATCCGCGCCCGCATCCGGCAATCGTTGGACGATCCGCGGCCGGACTTGAGCAGCAAGGAGGTCCAGGAGGAACTCGACAGGTTGTTCGCCGCTGCCGAGCACGAAGCCGGCCATGCGTAGACGTCCGGTCGTGTTTCGCGCGCAGTTTCGCGCGCAAGCACGGGCTGACTTAGCCGACATCGTTCGGGCGATTCTGCATCGGAGCCAAGACGTCGCGACCGCGCGGCGTCTTACACAGCGGATCTAGGACCGATGCGATTGCATCGGCGACGCACCCCATGCGGGCCAACCACACGATGATCTGCTTGAGGGCTCGTGGACCGTGGCCTTCGAGAGGTCAGCAGTCATCGCATACCGCGTGGAGCATAGATCCGTGCGGAACCCGAACATCTTCTACGGCGGCCGTGATGCCGAAGGCTTCTGTCTCGGCGACACGGCGGACGAGGCACAAGAGCGGCAGTGCTGACCGGCCGCTCTCGCACCGGCCGGGCGTCACCCCCATCTGTCCCGGTATGACCCCGCTCTCTGTCCTCGACCTCTCCTTCGTCAGCGCCGCCTCGACCCCGGCCCAGGCGCTGCACGACACCCTGGCGCTCGCCCGCCACGTCGACGGCCTCGGCTACCGGCGCTACTGGCTCGCCGAGCACCACGCCCTGCCCAACGTGGCGAGCCCCGCCCCCGAGATCATGATCGGCCAGATTGCCGCCGCGACTCGGACCCTGCGGGTCGGCTCGGGCGGCATCATGCTGCCGAACCACCCGCCCCTGATGGTGGCCGAGCGCTTCCGGGTGCTGGAGGCCTTGTTCCCGGGCCGGATCGACTTGGGTCTCGGGCGCGCGCCCGGCACAGACGGCCTCACCGCCCGGGCTCTGCGCCGTCGGGAGGCGCCGGGGGAGAGCGGCGACGACTTCCTGGACCGGCTGCAGGAGCTGCTGTTCTGGGACGGGGGCTTCCCGGAGGGGCATCCGTTCGGGCGGATCGAGGCGAGTCCCGCGGGGGTGCCGCTGCCGCCGATCTTCCTGCTCGGCTCCTCCGATTACAGCGCCCGCCTCGCCGGCGAGATCGGCTGTGGCTTCGGCTTCGCGCAGCACTTCTCCGGGATGCCGGCCGAGGCCCCGATGCTGGACTACCGCAACCGGTTCAGGCCGACGCGGCTCAGTGCGAAGCCCCACGCGATCCTGGCGGTGGCGGCGATCTGCGCCCCCACGGATGCTGAGGCCGAGCGGCTGGCGTCCAGCGCGCGGCTGGCGACGCTGCGGCGGGAGCGCGGCGAGTACCGGCCGCTGCCGAGCCTCTCCGAGGCGCTCGCCTACCCGTATTCCGATGGCGAGCGGATGCAGATCGAGCGCGGCCGCGACCGCCTTCACGTGGGCGGCCCCGAGACCCTCCGAGCCCGAATCGCCGACATGGTAGCGCGCACGCAGGCCGACGAGGTGATGATCGTCTCGGCCATCCCCGACCAGGCAGCGCGGCACGAATCCTACGCGCTGCTGGCGCAGGCCTGGGGGCTCGGCGCCACCTCACAGGCGGCCTGACCCGTCACCCGCCGCCCGCTTCAGGCCCTGGCGACGCTGCCGTCGCCCGTGCAGGCTCTCTTTCGGATCAGGCCCCGCCAGACGGGCAGACCGGAGGAGAGGTAGCATGGGCAACCGACGCGAATTCTTGACCGCCACGGCCGTGGGGCTCGCCGCGGCGGCAACGCCCGTCCGGGCGGCCGAGGAGCGGACGGCAGCACCCGGGCCCGGCAAGCCGGACGCACCGACGCCCTTCGGCATGCCTCGGGACATGGTCCTCATCAACATGCGCCGCGGCAATGCCTATACGCTGGGCGTGAAGATGACGGGCGGCGTGCTCGACGTCGCCGCCGCCGGCCGGACACTCGGGATACCCGTCCCGGCCGACATGGACGACCTGCTGCAGAACGGGCGCGGCCCGATGCTGCGCGCGCTGGTCGACGCGGTCGAGGCGGCACCTGATGGGCGGTTCATGCTGTCGGAATCCGGCATCGCCTACGGGCCCGTGGTCACGCGGCCCGAGAAGATCATCATGATGGGCTTCAACTACCGCCACCACGCGGAGGAGACCGGCACGCCAATCCCGAAGGACCCGCCGCTGTTCAACAAGTACAACAACGCCCTGAACTATCACGGCGGCACGATCACGCTGCCGACCGAGACGGCGCGGGAATTCGACTACGAGACTGAGCTGGTTCTGGTGTTCGGCCGGGAATGCCGGAACGTCTCCGAGGCGGACGCTCTCGATTATCTCGCTGGCTACTGCACGGGCAACGATTTCAGCGCCCGGGATCTCCAGACGCTGACCTCGCAGTTCATGATCGGGAAGACCTCCGACGGGTTCGCCCCGCTCGGCCCCTACCTCGTCACCGCCGACCGGGTGAAGGACCCGAACGACCTGAAGCTCAAGACGCTGGTGAACGGCCAGGTGCGCCAGGACTGGAGCACCAACGATATGATCTTCAATTGCCGGCAGCTGGTCAGCTTCGCGTCGAAGGTCATGACGATCAAGCCGGGAGACATCTTCTATACCGGCACCCCGCAGGGGGTGATCTTCGGGGAGAAGATCCCGCGCAAGGATCGCGCTTGGCTGAAGCCCGGCGACGAGGTGGTTTCGGAACTGGAAGGGCTCGGAGCGCTGCGCTTCAAGCTGGTCTGATCGGGTTCTGCGCCGACGCTGCCCGCCGCATCATCACGAGCGCAGAGACGCCATCCGAATTGAGTGCGGGCCCCCTCTCCCCTGCGGGATAGGGACAGGGTGAGGGGCATGCGGCCTCCGGAGAAGGCGCACCCGGACCGCACTTCGCTGGCACGCTCGATTCTGAACCGTCTCGTCCCTCACCCCAGCCCTCCCCCGCAGGGGAGAGGGAGCTCGCCGCGCGGCTCTCGGCCTCAGCGCCCGAACAGGCGGCCGAGGCGGGCGAGAACGCCGCCCCCTTCCGCAGGCTTCGCACCGGGCGCAGCCTTCGGAGCCTCCGCCTTTGGAGCCAGCACCAGCCCGAGGGCCGCCGTATCGGTGGTCTCGCGGTCTATCAGGATCAGGCTGCCGGTCTCGCGGTTCTCCGCGTAGGCGTCGATCGCCACGGGGCGATCGAGGCGCAGGGACACGTCGGCGATGTCGTTCGCCGACAGGCGCTCGGCCGGCCCGGGCTTGCCGGTCTCAGGATCGATGCGCGAGACGATCCGCTCCACGGTCGCGGTGACCGTAGCGGTGCCGATCTTGGCGAACAGGCTGGCACCCGGGCTCAGATCGGTCTCGGCCGCCCAGAACAGGCGGACGTCGAGGATCTCGGTGACCCGCATCGGGGCGTCGGTGGCGACGATCACCTGTCCGCGGGAGGCGTCGATCTGGTCGGCGAGCACCAGGGTCACCGACTCGTCCTCACCGGCCTCGGGCAGGTCGCCGTCGGCGGTGTAGATCCGCGCCACCGTGGAGGTCCGGCCGGACGGCTGGACCGTCACCGAATCACCCGGCCGCACTCGGCCGCTGGCGATCCGGCCGCTGTAGCCGCGGAACTCGGAATTGGGCCGGTTGACCCATTGCACAGCCATGCGGAACGGCGCGTTGAGCGCCTCCGTATGGACCGGCACGGTCTCCAGGTAGGTGAGCAGGGGCGCGCCCGTGTACCAGGGCGCCGCGATGCCCGGCTCCACGACGTTGTCGCCGTTCTTGGCCGAGAGCGGAATCGCCTTCACCTCGGAAAAATTTAGCCCCCGGGCGAAATCGGAGAAGCCCGCCACGATCCCGTCGAAGGTGCCCTGCGACCAGCCGGCGAGATCCATCTTGTTCACCGCCAGCACCACCCGGCGGATCCCGAGATTCGAGACCAGCAGCGCGTGGCGCCTTGTCTGGCGGGTCAGGCCCTGGCGGGCATCGACCAGGATCACCGCGACGTCGGCCGTCGAGGCGCCCGTGGCCATGTTGCGGGTGTACTGCTCGTGGCCGGGGGTATCGGCCACGATGAAGGAGCGCTTGTCGGTGGAGAAGAACCGGTAGGCGACGTCGATGGTGATGCCCTGCTCGCGCTCGGCCTGGAGTCCGTCCACCAGCAGCGCGAGGTCCATCTCCTGCCCCTGCGTCCCGTGCTTGCGCGAGTCGCGCTGGAGCGCCGAGATCTGGTCGTCGAAGATCTGCTTGGTGTCGTGCAGGAGCCGCCCGATCAGGGTCGACTTGCCGTCATCCACCGAGCCGCAGGCGATGAAGCGCAGCACCGCCTTGTTGCGATGGGCGGTCAGGAACGCCGCGTAGCCGGAGGCCCGGTCGGTGAAGGCCGTGGGAGCCTGGTGGAGCGTCATCAGAAATAGCCCTCCTGCTTCTTGCGCTCCATGGCGCCGGCCCCGTCCTTGTCGATCACCCGGCCCTGCCGCTCGGAGGTGCGGGCGGCGAGCGTCTCGCCGATGATCTCGGGCAGCGTCGCGGCGTCGCTCTCCACCGCGCCGGTGAGCGGGTAGCAGCCGAGCGTGCGGAAGCGGACGAGGCGCTGCTGCGGGGTCTCGCCGGGCGCGAGCGGCAGCCGCGCGTCGTCGACCATGATGAGCTGGCCGTCCCGCTCGACCACCGGCCGCTCCTTGGCGAAGTAGAGCGGCACGATCGGAATGTTTTCCTGTTCGATGTAGAGCCAGATATCGAGTTCGGTCCAGTTCGACAATGGGAAGACCCGCAGGGACTCGCCGCGCTTCTTCTTGAGATTGTAGAGGTGCCAGGGCTCGGCGCGCTGGCGCTTCGGGTCCCAGCGGTGCTGCGCAGTGCGCAGGGAGATGATCCGCTCCTTGGCGCGGCTCGCCTCCTCATCGCGGCGGGCGCCCCCGAAGGCGGCATCGAACTTGTGCTTGTCCAGCGCCTGCCGCAGGGCCTGCGTCTTCATCACGTCGGTGTGGACCTCAGAGCCGTGGCTCACCGGCCCGACGCCACGCGCGAGCCCGTCCGGGTTGGTGTGGATCAGCAGGTCGAGGCCGAGTTCCTTCGCGCGGGCGTCGCGGAAGGCGATCATCTCGCGGAACTTCCACGTCGTGTCGACGTGCAGCAGCGGGAACGGCAGCCGCCCAGGCGCGAAGGCCTTGAGGGCGAGGTGCAGCAGCACCGAGGAATCCTTGCCGATCGAGTAGAGCATCACCGGGTTCTCGGTCTCGGCGACCGTCTCCCGGAAGATGTGGATGCTCTCGGCCTCCAGCCGCTTGAGGTGGCTGAGGCGGTCGGTCGGGGCAGGGGCGCTCGGCTGCACGGCAGCGGCGAGGGCGGCGCTCATCGGGCAAACTCCGGCTGGCGGGCTGTCTGATTCGAGGTGGTCTCGAAGGCGGCGGGCTCCTGGCCCGGTTGCACCGACGCGAGCGGGCGTCCGACGTGCAGGCCGCACTCCTTCTTCTCTTCCTGCTCCCACCACCAGCGGCCGGCCCGCTCAGGCTCGCCGAGCCTCACGGCCCGGGTGCAGGGGGCGCAGCCGACCGACGGGAAGCCGCGATCGTGCAGGACGTTGTAGGGCACGAAATTGTCGCGCACGAAGCTGTCGACCTGGGCCCGCGACCAGTCTGCCAGCGGGTTCAGCTTGATCAGGCCGCGGCCGGCATCGAACTCGGCGAGCGGCGTCTCGGCTCGGTTGGCCGACTGGCCGGCCCGCAGCCCGGTGAGCCAGCCGCTTGCACCGTCAAGCGCGCGGCCTAGCGGCTCGACCTTGCGGAAGCCACAGCAGGCCTGCCGGGCGGCGACCGAGCGCCGGAAGCCGTTGATGCCCTCGTCCCGCACGAAAGCCTCCGCGGCCGCGCGCTCGGGTGCATAGGCGGTGATCCGGATGCCGTAGGCCGATTCGGTCTCGGTCCACGCGTCGTAGGTCTCGGCGAAGAGGCGGCCCGTATCGAGGGTGACGATCTCGATGCGGCCCTTGGCGAGCCCCTTGGCGAGCTTAGCCATGGCCAGCGCGTGGGTCAGTGCCTGATCCTCGACCCCGAGGCTCGTCGTGAAGACGAGGCGGCCGGGGACCTCGGCGGCAATCAGGTTGAGACGGCCTGCAAGGTCGAGCCCGGACAGCCGTTCCGCCAGGGATTCGGCCGTCTGTCGGTCCGGACGGGTCATCGTGCCATGTCCCGGGATTCGCGTGGTGGAAAGGCCACGGCCCGCGCCGTGCCTGTTGTCGAACGGTCGAAATGTTCGCTATACCGAACGAAGTCAAGGCGGTTCGGCGCGCTTGCCGGGCCCGGCCCTGGGGTTCGGTGTGCGGTTGCGCACAGCGACCCGCGCCGGCAGCCTGGGCTCAAGGTAAAAGATTCTTCTCACCGGTACTGGTGGCCTCGTATATGCGCCCGCGCCTCTCGCGCGGCGGAAGTGCACGGAGACAGCTTTGGACGCGATCGATCTGAAGATTCTCGCCCTGCTGCAGACGGACGCCACGCTCTCCATCGCGGCGATCGGCGAGCGCGTGGGCCTGTCGCAGACCCCGTGCTGGAAGCGCATCCAGAAGCTGGAGGCCGACGGGGTCATCGACCGCCGGGTGGCGGTGCTCGATCCGGTGAAGCTCGGCCTCGGGCTGACCGTGTTCGTCTCCATCGAGACGGCCGACCATTCCCAGGAGTGGCTGCAGCGCTTCGCCGCAACCGTCTCGGCTATGCCGGAGGTGCTCGAGTTCTACCGGATGGCCGGCGACGTGGACTACATGCTGCGGGTCGTCGTTGCCGACATGCAGGCCTATGACAGCTTCTACAAGCACCTCATCGCGGTGCTGCCGCTCAAGAACGTTACCTCTCGCTTCGCCATGGAGAAGGTGAAATCCACCACGGCCCTGCCGCTGCCGGCGCCTCCGAAGAACGGACGGCACCTGCCGGGGACGACTCCCGTGCTCTCCGTAGTTGGAGAATGATGTTCTCTTTTTTCGCAGCGCAGCGAATGTGACGTTCTAATCTCCGCCCGTTCTACAAAAAGAACGTTTCTCGATTGACACCGGCCCTGCAGGCCACGACATGGTCCCGTAATGTCCCGCCAGAATCTCCTCCCGCGCACCGCCCCGTTCGGGGATGGCGAGCGCGCCAGCCTCGATGCGGTGCTCGGCGCCGCAAGCCCTACGCAGCGCGCTTGGCTGGCCGGCTTCCTGGCGGGCCTGGACGCCGCGGGCGGCCAGCAAGCCGCCGTCCCGGCCGCCCCGCCCAAGGCCGCCGCGCCGCTGACGGTGATCTACGCCAGCGAATCGGGGAACTCGGAGGCGCTCGCCGGCAACGTCGCGAAGCTGGCGCGCAAGCAAGGCTTCAAGCCGAAGGTCGTCGATTTCGCCGACCTCGACCTCACGACCCTGCCCAAGGCCGGCAAGCTCATCGCCATCGCGGCCACCTGGGGCGAGGGCGAGCCGCCGGCCCGGGCCGTGCGGGCCTACGGCGAGCTGATGGGGGAGGGTGCCCCGCGCCTCGACGGCGTCGAGTTCGCGGTCCTGTCGCTCGGCGACACGTCCTACGCGGAGTTCTGCGCCATCGGGAAGGCGCTCGACGCGCGCTTCGAGGCGCTGGGCGGCAAGCGCGCCGCCGAGCGGGCCGACCTCGACCTCGACTTCGAGAAGCCCGCCGCCGACTGGATCAAGGGCGCGCTGAAGGCCCTAGCCCCGGCGGAGCAGCCCGACAACGTCGTGGCGGTGGACTTCGCCCGCGCCGGCGCCGGCGAGGACGACGAGTCTGAGCCGAGCCGCGAGCCCATGGTGGTCGAGGTCGTCGAGCACGTGAACCTCAACTCCTCGCGCTCCGACAAGGAGACGATCCACCTCGCGCTGGCCTTCGAGGACGGCGCGCCGGCCTACGAGCCGGGCGATTCGCTGGAAATCTTCCCGGAGAACGACCCGCAGCTGGTGGACGAGATCCTCAACGCCGCCGGGCTCTCGGGCGACGAGGCCCTGCGCACGGCTTTGCTCGCCGAGCGGGACATCACCACGCTGTCGGCCGCCACGATCGAGCGGTTCGTGAAGGCCACCGGCCACACGGACGCGCAGACGCTGATCGACAGCGGCGAGGCCAAGGCCTGGATCGAGGGCCGGCACCTGATCGACCTGCTGGAGACCTACCCGGCCAAGCTGACGGCCGAGCATATCGGCACCATCACCCGGCCGCTGCCGCCGCGGGCCTACTCGATCGCGTCTTCCCGCAAGGAGGTGGGCGACGAGGTCCACCTCGCCATCGCGGCGGTGCGCTACGAGACCCACGGCCGCGCCCGCTCAGGGGTCGCCTCGGTCCACGTCGCGGACCGGATCCGCGACGGCGCCAAGCTGCGGGTGCGGCTGAAGCCGAACCGCCATTTCCGCCTGCCGCAGGATCCGGCCACCGACATCATCATGGTCGGGCCGGGCACCGGCGTCGCGCCGTTCCGCGCCTTCGTGCAGGAGCACCGGGCGATCGAGGCCCCCGGGCGCTCGTGGCTGTTCTTCGGCGACCGGCACTTCACCCACGACTTCCTGTACCAGCTCGAGTGGCAGGACGCTCTGGAGGACGGGTCGCTCACGAAGATCGACGTGGCCTTCTCGCGGGACCAGCCGGAGAAGGTCTACGTGCAGGACCGGATCACCCAGCACGCGCAGGAGCTGGTCTCCTGGCTGGACGGGGGTGCCCACTTCTACGTCTGCGGCGATGCCAAGAACATGGCCAAGGACGTGCGCGCGGCGGTGGTGAAGGCCTACGAGACCGCCAAGGGTCTCAGCGCCGCCGACGCCGAGGCGCAGGTCGCGTCGCTGGAGCGCAGCCACCGCTACCAGCAGGACGTTTACTAACGGATCGGCCTCACGAGGCCGCAGGATCGAGATTGCAGCGGAGCAGGACAGGGCGCGGTCCCCCCTCTCCCGCACGGGAGAGGGGGGACCGTCGCGGATCCCGCCAAGTCCGTGCACCGGCACGCGTTCCGCGCGGCACCCACCCCCGACGCGAGGGATGGGAGACGCGTTCAGACAGACGGATTCACCCCATGGACGACCACAGCCCCCGCGACGCCGCTGAGACCCCGGCCCCCGGCACGGCCGCCACGCCAGCCAAGCGCGTCTACGAGACCCCGCCGACCGCGCGCCCCATCACGGACGCCGAGGCCGCGCGAGCGGAAAAACTCGCGGCGAACGAGCACATCAAGATCGCCAGCGGCTACCTGCGCGGGACCCTCGCGGACGGCCTCCTCAAGCACGCCACCGGGGCGATCTCGGAGGATGACGGGCAGCTCGTGAAGTTCCACGGGATGTACCTGCAGGACGACCGCGACCTGCGCCCCGAGCGGACCAAGAAGAAGCTCGACAAGGCCTACAGCTTCATGATCCGCCTGCGCATCGCCGGCGGCGTCATCACCCCGAAGCAGTGGCTGATCCTCGACGACATCGCCCGGACCTACGCGGGCGGGGCGCTGCGCGCGACAACGCGCCAGACCTTCCAGTACCACGGCGTGATCAAGTCGAACCTGAAGCGCACGATGGCCGCCATCGACGGCGCGCTCCTCGACACGATCGCGGCCTGCGGCGACGTCAACCGCAACGTCATGGCGGCGACGAACCCGGCCCAGGTCGGCGCCCACAAGGCCGCCTACCAGCTCGCCAAGGAGATCTCCGACTCGCTGCTGCCCAAGACCAGCGCGTGGCGCGAGATCTGGCTCGACGGCGAGCGCGTGGTCGGCGGCGAGGACGCGGCCGAGGTCGAGCCGGTCTACGGCCGGACCTACCTGCCGCGGAAGTTCAAGACCGTCGTGGCGGTGCCGCCCTCCAACGAGGTCGACGTCTTCGCCCACGACCTCGGCTTCATCGCGATCCTCGACAAGAAGAACCAGGTCACCGGCTGGAACGTCACGGTGGGCGGCGGCATGGGCATGACCCACGGCGAGCCCGACACCTTCCCGCGCACCGCCGACGTGATGGGCTTCGTGGAGCCCGCGGACGCCATCAAGGTCGCCGAGGCGGTGATGACGGTCCAGCGCGACTGGGGCAACCGCAAGAACCGCAAGAACGCGCGGCTCAAGTACACGATCGAGCGCTACGGGCTCGACGCCTTCCGGGCCGAGGTCGAGAAGCGGGTCGGCAAGCCGCTCGGCGCGCCCAAGCCCTTCACCTTCACCGGCAACGGCGACCGCTACGGCTGGGTCGAGGGCGACGACGGCCGCCACCACCTGACGCTCTACGTGCCCGCGGGTCGGATCAAGGACATCGAGGGCGGCCCGCAGTTCCTGTCGGGCCTGCGGCGCATCGCCGAGGTGCATCAGGGCGATTTCCGTCTCACCGGCAACCAGAACGTCATCATCGCCAACGTTCCGGCCGAGAAGCGCGCCGAGATCGACGCGTTTGTCGACGAGTACGGCCTGACCCGCGGCGCGAGCGCGCTGCGGCGCAGCTCGCTCGCCTGCGTCGCCCTGCCGACCTGCGGCCTCGCCCTGGCCGAGAGCGAGCGCTACCTGCCGGACCTGATGACTGAGCTGGAGGAGAGCCTCGCGTCCCACGGGCTCGCCGAGGAGGAGATCACGATCCGCTCCACCGGCTGCCCGAACGGCTGCGCCCGGCCGTTCATCTCGGAGATCGGCCTCGTCGGCCGCGGCCCCGAGCGCTACCACCTCTATCTCGGCGCGGCTCATGACGGCTCGCGGCTGAGCAAGCTCTACAAGGAGGACGTGGCGGCGTCCGAGATCCGCGACACCCTCGACCCGCTCTTCGCGGACTACGCCAAGGGCCGGCAGCCAGGCGAGCATTTCGGCGACTACCTGATCCGCGCCGGCCACGTGGCCCGGACCACCAACGGCCCGGACTTCCACGACCGGACCGGCGCCCTCAAGCCGGCCACGCTCGGCTGAAGCAGGACGCGGGCCGAGCCCAACCCGGTCCGCTCATCCCGCCTCATCCCGCCTCATCCCGAGAGGCCGAGCGCCGCGCAGGTCTCGGAGGCCGCCTGCCGGCCGGGCAGTCCCTGGGCATCGCCTCCGAGGCGGCTGCCCGCTCGGGAGGAAGGGCCCGAGGGGGCCCGAGAACGCCATCCCATCTGCCTGACCCCCGCGCACAACAACGGCGACGCCCCGCGCGGTCGCCGTCGGCCTGCTCGGCACACACCCGCTCCTGAGGCCGAACTCGACCGGCCGTCCGTCGCCGTGGCCCCCCGGCCAAGATGAGAATGAACGTTCATTGACATGAGAATGAACGTTCATTACAACGCTGGGGCACACAGGAGCGCGCGATGGCTCTCACCCTTGAAGGCCGCTGGTCCGATCTCGATACGGAGCGCTTCGGCGCCCGCGGTTCGGGCGTCCTCGCCCTCGTCCGGGCCGTCTGCACCCCCGCCAACCTGACCTTCGGCGCCGTTCTGGCCCTCGCCTGGCTGGCGCTGATCGGCTGGACCGGGGCCGGACCGGACGGCTGGCAGGCCCGGATCTGCGCCGACCTGCATCAGGGACCGCAATCCTGCGCCATCGCCAGCCTGGGCAAGGACCAGAGCCGCGTCGCGCCGGTCGCCGTCACCGCGCAGACCGGACAGTGACCGGCGCGGCGGACAGGTCCGCGGAGGCCCGCGGCGGCCCGTCCGCCCGGCGCGCGCATATCCTCGACGCCGCCGAGGCCTGTTTCGCGCGCAACGGCTTCCATCGCACCACCATGCAGGACCTCGCCCGCGAGGCCGCGATGAGTCCGGGCAACTTCTACCGCTACTTCGAATCCAAGGAGGCCCTGGTCCTCGGACTGGTGGAGCGCGAGCGCGAGCGCGGAACGCTCCTGGTCGCCGAGATGGACGGCAGCGGCAACCCGCGCGGGACGTTGCTGGGCATCATTGCCCGATACTTCGCGTCGATCACCCGCGAGGCCGCGACCCTGCGGGTGGAGATCTGGTCGGAATCGACCCGCAACCCGGATATTGCCGCCATGACGGCGCGAACCGAGGCCGAGAGCCGCGACTGGTTCGTGACGACCCTGTCCGAACTCGCCACCGCGCCCGACTGCGACCCGGCAGGGCTCTACGCGCTGCTGGCGCCGCTGATGAAGGGGATCGTCGTGGGCCGCGCCGCGCTACCCGATTACGACGTCGCCGCGGCGATCGCCCAGCTCCACGCGCTCCTCGACGCCGGGCTCGACGGCCGCCTGCCGTCCTCGGCGCCCCCGGATCGGCCCGCGGCCCGCTGATCCCGGCGCCGCGGCGCTTCTCCGGGCCGCACCGGCGACGAGCCCGCACGCCCGCCATCCGCGATCGCGCGCCGGTTCCGGCGCGCGGTGGGCCGGCCGGTCCGCGATCCCCCTCACGCGGGCCGGCTGGCCGTTCGGGGCAATGCTGCGCGCCAGCGCGGAGCCCGAGCCGTGAGTCGGGCCACTTCCGCCCCAGTCCCAGATGCGTCCGGTTGCATAACCTCGGCAAATCACACGCTAAAGTTGGCAACTTTGAATGATTTCAAAGTATTGCCCCTCAAAGCGTGTTTTCCGCGCCACATCCTGGCAGAGGACGCGCGCGCTACCCGCTTCTTTTCCGATCGGCATTGAGAGCTGGCGGTGTTTGCACTCTAGAAACAACGCACCGCGCGGATACGCCGCTCTTAAGAACGATTTTAAATCATGCTCGTTGCCCAGATCGACACCTTCGATCACATCAAATACTGCCGAACGCGCCTGAAATTCTGCAGCACCGGACTCGCAGCATCGCTCCTTCTTCTCGCGCCGACGGAGATCCGCGCGCAATCTGCGCCGGCGGCGGACGAGGTCATTCTCTCCGAACTCAGTGTTACGGGCACGGGCCCTGTCAGCGAGCGGGCCGACGGTCCCGTCGTCGGCTACCGGGCAACGCGCTCGGCGACCGCCACGCGCACCGACACGCCGGTGCGCGACTCGCCGCAATCGATCAACGTCGTGCCCCGTTCGGTGATCACCGACCAGCAGGACCTGCGGCTGACCGATGCCGTGACCAACGTCAGCAACGTGGTCCTCGGCAGCACGGTGCAGGGACGGTCGCAGAACTACCTGATCCGCGGCTTCTCCACCCAGGTCTTCGCCGTCGACGGCGTGCTGGTCGATCCGGCCATCAACTTCTACCCGGTGACGCGCGACCTCGTGGATGCCGAGCGCGTCGAAGTGATCAAGGGGCCGGCCTCCGTGCTGTTCGGCCGGGGCGATCCCGGCGGCGTCATCAACATCGTCACCCGCCGGCCGACATTCGAGCCCACGGCCGACGCGAGCGTCCAGGGCGGGAGCTTCGGCTTCCGGCGCTTCCAGGGTTCCGTGTCGAGCGCGCTGCCCGCCGTCGAGGGCCTCGCCGCGCGTCTCAGCTTCGCCGCCCAGGAGGATCCGACCTTCCGCAATTACGGTGGCGACACCAACCGGCGCGTCTTCGTGGCGCCGGCCTTCAGCTGGACGCCGAGTGCCGACACCCGGGTCTACGTGAACTCGGAATTCACCAACCAGCACACCCAGTACGACGAGGGGCTGGTGGCCTTCCGCGGCCGCGTCCCCCTCGACAACATCAGCCGGTTCTACGGCGAGCCGTCCTCGCGCTATTTCGGCGCATTCAACACGATCACCCTGCGGGCCGAGCACGACGTCAACGAGAACCTGACGCTCCGGCAGGTCATCGCCGGGCAATGGGGCACGTTCGACGTGTTCGCGGCCCGTGCCCTATCGGTCAACAATGCCGGCACGCTGCTGACCCGGCGGGAGGCCACGGTCAACTCGCGCTTCGCCGCGGTCGACAGCCAGACCGAGGCCGTGATGAAGTTCGACACCTTCGGCTTCGCCCATACGGCGCTTCTCGGGATCGAGTACTCGAACGGCTTCCGCCATGCCTTCTCCCAGCAGGGCAACCTCGCTCCGGTCAGCTTCCTGAACCCGATGTTCGGCGCGGCCTTCCAGCCGCTCCAGTTCCAGGCCGACCTGAAGCAGAAGCTGGAGGTGTTCGGGTTCTACGCCCAGGACCAGATCGTGCTGGCGCCGGGCTTGCAGCTCGTCGTCGGGGCACGGTTCGATCTCGGCAGCCAGTACTATTTCAATCGCCAGCCGGCCTCGCGGATCCAGCCGCCCGAGCAGAACCTGTTCGGCGCCTCGCCCCGGGTCGGGCTGATCTACCGGCCGTTCGAGCCGCTGACCTTCTACGCGAGCTACGCCACGTCGTTCCTGCCGCAGACCGCCAGCGTGCTGAACGTGGCGAGCCCCCCGCCCAGCACGGGCGAGCAGGTCGAAGCCGGCACCCGGGTCGATCTCACGCCCGGCCTGACCCTGAGCGCGGCCGCCTTCCAGATCGTCCGGGACAACGTCGCGGCCACCGACCCGCGCAATCCCACCTTCTCGGTCATCACCGGCCAGCAGCGGTCGCGGGGTGTCGAGGCCGATCTGGCCGGTGAGATCCTGCCCGGCTGGAACATCATCGGCAGCGTCGGCCTGATCGACGCCCGGATCACCAAGGACACGACCTTCGCGGTCGGCAACCGGCTCACCGGCGTGCCGGTGTTCAGCGGCAGCCTGTGGACGACCTACGATGTCCAGCAGGGCCCGCTCCGCGGGCTCGGGCTCGGCTTCGGCGTCACCCATGTCGGCCGACGCTACGGCGACCTCGACAACAGCTTCACCGTAGGTGCCTACAACCGGCTCGACGCGCTCGTGTACTACGATTTCGACGCCCACTGGCGCCTGTCGGTGAACATGCGCAACCTGACGAACGTGCGCTACATCGAGGCGCCGACCAACGCGACCAACAACACCCCCGGCGCGCCGTTCACAGTGCTGGCGACGATCACCGCCCGGCTCTGACGGGCGGGCCGCATCGCCCGAGCGGCGGACCCGTTGCCGCGCGTCATCGCAGTCCGGACGACACGTCGCCCGACGCGCGTCGACGGGGCGGGCTTCCGCGAATGAAGGCCCTGCCGGACGCCACCGTCAGGGGCTGGCCGTGCGGACGGCGCCCGCTGGCGCGGCCGCTTCGACGGCCCTCCGGCGGGCCCCGGCGCGGCGGCGCAGGACGTAGAGCGTCAGGCCGGTCGCCGCGAAACCCGGCATGGCCAAAGCCGCGAGGCAGAACAGCAGCGCGACGAGGTCGCCGAAGAAGCGGCCGCGATGCACCTCCAGGATGTTGTCCAGGAGACGCCGGCCCAGGGGCGCGTCGGCGGCGCGCTCGGAGGCCAGCAGGGCGCCCGTGGCGGGATCGTAGCGGGCCTCGTTGCGGGCGCTCGGCGCGTCGACGCCCTTCGGCAGCCAGCGGATGCGGATCGCCTTCGTGTCGGCGCCCGGCAGGGTCAGGACCGCCGTGCCGGCCGCGTCGCCGGTCCGCGCGCGGAAATCCGCCCAGGCACGGTCGACGGCCGCACCGCCGGCCGCGGCGTCGCCGGCGCCCTCGGCCCGCCGCCCGGCCGCCTTCCCGCCCCCCGGGGATGCGGGCTTCGCCGCCTCCGGCGCGCCCACGAGCAGCCGCGCGGCGCCGTCCTTGAACCACGGGTAGGACCACGTCAGGCCGCTGAGCGCGACGACCAGGTAGACCGGCAGGAGCCACGTCCCGATCACGGCGTGCAGCGACCACCAGCGCGGCCGGCCGGGCCGCGACAGGGCCGGCTTCAGCCAGATCCGCCAGCGATGGATCCGGGGCCAGCGCAGGTAGAGGCCGGTCGCCAGAAAGGCCAACAGCGCCAGGGTGCAGGCGCCCGTGATCGTGCGGCCCCAGCCCTTGGACCCGCCGGGGAGCAGCAGCCAGCGGTGCAGGTCCCGCACCGTGGTGAAGGCCTCCTCCAGCCGCACTGGGCCGAGCAGCGTGCCGTCGTAGGGGTCGGCGTAGGCGGCGGGCGGCCGCGCGCGGGTCTCGGGATCGCGGGCGAAGCGGACATGGACGCTCGCACGCGGGTCGTCCGACAGGGTCAGCACGTTGGCGACGCGGCCGCCCGCCTGCGCGTCGATCCGCGCCGCCAGGGTCGCGGGCGACAGCGCCGTCCGCGCGCCGGGCGTGACCTCCAGCCGGTCGCGGTTGGCGAAGGCGGTGACCGCCTCCTCGTAGCTCATCAGCGCCCCGGTCAGGCCCATCAGGGCGAGGACGAGACCGGCGGTGAGGCCCAGCGCCCAGTGCAGGCGGAAGAGCAGGGTCCGGAGGGAGGGAATCGGCAGCGTCATGGCAGTGCCGGCTGCCTAGCAGAGTCCGGCCACGCTGACGACGCGGCGGGACGCATGCCCCGCCCGTCTGTCCGGCCGTCCGCCGGTCTCAGGTGATCGGCGCGGGGTTGAACAGGGTCAGGTCGTTGAACAGCCCCCACTGGTCCGACCAGGGGCGCTTGCGCCCGCTCGCCACGTCGAGGATCAGGTGGAACAGCTCCCAGCCGACCTCCTCGATCGTGGCCGCGCCGGTGGCGATGCGGCCGGCATCGAGGTCGATCAGGTCGGACCAGCGCTCGGCCAGCTCCGTGCGGGTGGCGACCTTGATCACCGGCGCCTGGGCGAGACCGTAGGGCGTGCCGCGGCCGGTAGAGAACACCTGCAGGGTGATGCCCGAGGCGAGCTGCAGCGTGCCGCAGACGAAGTCGCTCGCCGGCGTCGCAGCGAAGATCAGGCCCTTCTCGCGGACGCGCTCGCCTGGCGCCAGGACCCCCGAGATCGCGCTCGTGCCGGACTTGGCGACCGAGCCCAGCGCCTTCTCGACGATGTTGTTGAGCCCGCCCTTCTTGTTGCCGGGCGAGGGGTTGGCGCGGCGGTCGGCCTCGCCCTTGGCGAGATAGGCGTCGTACCACGCCATCTCGCGGACCAGCGCCTCGGCGACCTCCGGGCTCCTGGCCCGGGGGGTGAGGAGGTGGATCGCGTCGCGCACCTCCGTCACCTCCGAGAACATCACGGTGGCGCCGCAGCGGACCAGCAGGTCGGCCGCGAAGCCGAGGGCCGGGTTGGCGGTGACGCCCGAGAAGGCGTCGCTGCCGCCGCATTGCAGGCCGACCACCAGCTCGGAGGCCGGGCAGGTCTCGCGGGTTCGACGGTTCAGCACCGCCAGGCGGGCCTCCGCCATCGCCAGGATGCTGTCGATCATGGCCGAGAAGCCGCGGTGGCGCTCGTCCTGCAGCCGCACCACCCCGTCGCCGGCGGCGCCGTTGTCGGGCAGGAGCCGCTCCGAGACGAGCTTCTCGCAGCCGAGGCCGACGACCATGACTTCGCCGCCGAAATTCGGGTTCTGCGCGAGGCTCTGGAGCGTCCGGATCGGCACCACCGCCTCGGGGGCGTTGATGGCGACGCCGCAGCCGTAGGCGTGGGTCAGGCCGACCACGTCGTCGACGTTGGGGTAGCGCGGCAGCAGTTCCTGCTTGATCCGCCGGATCGCCACGTCGAGGGTGCCGGCGACGCACTGCACGCTGATCGAGATCGCCAGGATGTTCTTGGTGCCGACCGACCCGTCCGGGTTGCGGTAGCCCTCGAAGGTGTAGCCCTCGAGCGGGGGCAGGGGGGCCGGCACGCGGGTCGCCATCTCCAGGGCGTCGAGGGCGGGGGCGACCGGCGTCGCGACGCGGGATTCCTCCACCCAGGCGCCCCGCGGGATCGCCTGCGTGGCGATGCCCACCACCTCGCCGTAGCGGCGGACCTCGCCGCCCTCCGGGATGCCGGTGAGGGCGACCTTGTGGCCCTGCGGCACGAACTCGACGAGCTCCAGCCCGTCCGGGAACACCGTGCCGGCCGGCAGCCCGAAGGCGTTGACCACGATCGCGACGTTGTCGCTGTCGCTCAGGCGGATCGTGCGCGGCACGTCTCCGACCGCTCCGACTCCCGCGGCGGCCGGGTGCGCGCGGGTCGGGGCTTCGATCTCAGCCTGCATCGGGTGCTCCTTCCGTGACGCGCCCGTCCGGGCTTCTGTCGGGCTCAGGCGGCGTCGCCGACCGCGTGGTTCGCCAGGGCCTCCAGAGCCTTCACCATGGCGGAGTGGTCCCAGCCCGCGCCGCCCTGGGCCACGCAGGCCGAGAACAGCTGCTGCGCCAGCGCCGTGGCGGGCAGGCTGAGGCCCAGCGTCCGGGCGTTGTCCAGGGCGAGGTTCAGGTCCTTCTGGTGCAGGCCGATGCGGAAGCCGGGGTCGAAGGTCCGCTCGATCATCCGCGCGCCGTGCAGCTCCAGGATCCGCGAGGTGGCGAGGCCGCCGGTGATCGCCTGCCGCACCTTGGCGGGGTCGGCGCCGGCCTTCGAGGCGAAGAGCAGCCCCTCGGCCACCGCCTCGATGGTCAGGGCGACGATGATCTGGTTGGCGACCTTGGCCACCTGACCGGACCCGACCGGGCCGACATGCGTGACCGTCTTGCCCATCGCGGCGAACAGGGGCTCGGCGCGCGCGAAGGTCTCGGCCTCGCCGCCGACCATGATCGAGAGCGCGGCGTTCTTGGCCCCGACCTCGCCGCCCGAGACCGGCGCGTCGAGATAGGCGCCGCCCCGCGCGGCGACCCGGACGGCGAAATCCTTGGTGGCGAGCGGCGCGATCGAGCTCATGTCGATCACGGTCTTGCCGGGCGACAGCCCCTCGGCGACGCCCCCGGGACCGAACAGGACCTGCTCGACGTCCGGGGTGTCGGGCAGCATCAGGATGATCGTGTCGGACCGCTTCGCGACCTCGGCGGCGGTGGCGCAGGCCGTCCCACCCGCCGCCAGCAGCGCGTCCGGGACGCTGCGCCGGCTCTTGAGGAACAGGCTGTGGCCCGCCGCGATCAGGTGACCCGCCATGGGCGCGCCCATGATGCCGAGGCCGATGAATCCGATGTTCATGGGTGCGATCCCGGTTGCGGAACTCAGGCGCGGAAGCGGGCGGCGAGCGCCTCGGAGCTGCGGGCGAGCAGCCCCATTTCGGAGCCCACCGCGGTGAAGCGGGTGCCGGCCGCGATGTAGCGGCGGGCGAGCTCCTCGCTCGGCGTGAGGATGCCGGCCTGCTTGCCGGCCCGGACGATCTGGGCGACCGCCGCCTCGATGGTGGACACCACCTCCGGGTGGCCCTGCTGGCCGACGTAGCCGAGGCTGGTGGAGAGGTCGCCGGGCCCGATGAAGACGCCGTCCACGCCCTCCACGGCGGCGATCGCGTCCAGATTGTCGAGGGCGCGCCGGGACTCGACCTGCACCGCCACGAAGATCTCGGCCTCGCAGCGGGTGTGGTAGTCCTTGATCCGGCCGAACCGGGCGGCGCGGGGCGCCTGCGAGAAGCCGCGGATGCCGCGGGGCGCGTAGCGCGTCGCCGCGACCACCCGGGCGGCCTGCGCGGCATCGTCGATGTTGGGGATCATCAGCGACTGCGCGCCGGCGTCGAGGATGCGCTTGATCGTGATCGGGTCGTCGCTCGGCACCCGCACCATCGGGTGCGTGTCGCCCTCCATCATCGCTTGGAGCTGGGCGTAGATGTCCCGGAGGTCGTTGGCCGAGTGCTCCATGTCGAGGAGCAGCCAGTCGAACCCGGCCCCGGCGACCACCTCGGTGGAGATGGGACTCGCGAGGCTGCACCACAGGCCGATCTGCTGGCGCCCCTCGGCGAGGGCCGCCTTGAAGCGGTTGGTGAGGCTGTCCATCACGATCCTCCCTGGGGGGCGTCGCGGCGTCTGCGCGCCGTCCGCCCCATCACGCGCAGCCATCCGCCGCGAGGTCAAAGCCAAACACTGGATCGATCGATGCGGATCGCGCATCGATCGGCCGCGCAGGCTCACGCGGGCGGCATCCCCGTCACGATCGAGACCAGCTGGGCGATGAGCGGATCGTCCGCGTTGCGCCGCCACGCGAGGAGCAGTTCCACCGGTCGCGGCGCCGGCAGGGCGAGGGGGCGGAACACCACGCCCTCGAAGCGCAGGCGCTCGGCGGCGGCCGGCACCAGGGCGATGCCGAGCGCCGCCCGGACCAGGGCCAGGATCGAGTGGATCTGCGTGAGCTGCTGGACCATCGGCGGCTGGATCTCGGCCTCCGCGATGAGGCCGAGGACGAGGTCGTGGAAGTAGCGCGCCTCGTTGGGCGCGTAGCCGATGAGCGGCTCGCGCCCGAGATCGACGGGGGTGAGCCCGTCGCGCAGGGCCAGGGGGTTCCCGGCCGGCAGGGCCACCACCAGGGGCTCGGCGAGCGCCCGGACGGCGATCAGGTCCGGATGCGTCACCGGCGGGCGCACCAGCGCGGCGTCGATCCGGCCGGCGAGGAGTTCCTCGATCTGGTCCTTGCTGACCATCTCGCGCAGCGCGAGCGTCACGTCCGGCAGCGCCCGCCGGAACGCGGTGACGAGGCGCGGCAGGAAGTCGTAGGCCGAGGCCGCCGTGAAGCCGAACTTGAGGACGCCCGCCCGCCCCGCCGCCACCTGCCGGGTGACGTGGGTCGCGGTTTCGGCGAGCCGCAGGATGCGCTGGGCCTCGGGCAGGAAGCTGCGGCCGGCGGCGGTCAGCCGGACGGTGCGGCTGGTACGCTCCAGGAGCTGCACGTCGAGGACGCGCTCCAGAACCTGGATCTGCCGCGACAGCGGCGGCTGCGTCATGTTCAGCCGGGCGGCCGCACGCCCGAAATGCAGCTCCTCCGCCACGGCGGCGAAGCACCGGAGCTGGCTGAAGTCGAACATGAAGGCCCCCTCTCCCGGACCGCGGCGCGGTCCGGGGAGCATAAAGCCTTCGCGGCGGTCACGTTCAGAGGGCCGCCCTCATCCAATTAGGTGAGGCGGCGGCCTTCGGGCCCCGCCGGCCTACGGGGTTACCTCGTGCCCGGCGTAGTCGATCCGGCCGTCCGGCCCCTTGGTCCACTCGTAGATGACGTAGTCGGGCCGGGTCAGGTCGCCCTTCCTGTCGTAGGCGATCGGCCCGACCACCGTGTCCACCGGCTTGCCCTGGTGCAGCCAATCCGCGAGCTTCTTGCCGTCGCTGGAGCCCGTCTCGGCCATCGCCTTCGCCAGGACCTGCACCGCCGCGTAGGCGTAGAGCGTGTAGGCCTCGGGATCGATGCCCCGGGCGTTGAACGCCGCCACCACGCCCCTGGCGTTCGGGTTCTTGCGGGCATCCGGCGCGAAGGTCATCAGGGTCCCCGCCGCGCCTGGGCCGGCGATCTGGACGAACTCCTTGTCGGGGATGGCGTCGCCGCTCATCATGCGGGCAGTCAGACCCTGGTCGCGCATCTGCCGGATGATCAGCCCGGCCTCGGTGTGCACGCCGCCGAAATAGACGACGTCGACGTTGGCGGACTTCATCTTGGAGACGAGGGCCGCGTAGTCCTTCTCGCCCGGGTTGATGCCCTCGTACAGCACGTCCTTGCCGCCTTTGGCCCTGAACGCCTTCAGGGTCTCGTCGGCCAGCCCCTTGCCGTAGGGCGTCTTGTCGTGGACGAAGGCGATCTTCTTGCCCGGGAAGTGCGCGGCCAGGTAGCTGCCCGCCACCGCGCCCTGCTGGTCGTCGCGGCTGCAGGTGCGGAACGTGTTCCACATCCCGCGCTCGGTGAACTTCACGCTCGTGGAGGCCGGCGTGACCTGGATGATGCCGGCGTCGAGGTAGACGTCGGAGGCCGGGATCGTGACGCCGGAATTGTAGTCGCCGACGACCATCTTCACGCCGTCGCTGGCGAACTTGTTGGCCACCGAGACGCCCTGCTTGGGGTCGGAAGCGTCGTCGCCGACCGTGACGGTCAGCGTCGTGCCCTTCAGCGTGCCGGCCTTGTTGAGGTCCTCGACCGCCTGGCTCACGCCGTTCCGGATCTGGGCGCCGAAGGCCGCGTTCGGCCCGGTCATGGGCGCGGCGACACCGATCTTCACCGGCGCGCCGCCCGCCTGACCTTGCGCCGCGGTCATGAACAGCAGCCCGGCCAAGCCGGCCATCAGTAATTGCGTCATCTTTCCCCCAAGATGTGGCCGGTCAGATCGCCGACGATCGCTGCATTCGGGCAGACAAAAGCGGATCGCCGCGCGTCGCGTCGCAGATCACGAGGCGTGATCCTGTCGCTCACCTTCACCAGGGTCAAGGTTTCCGGGACGGCCCCGGATGTTCACCGGCGTGAGCGCGCCGCTCGGCCGGCGGCTCCGCGAGGACCCGCCAGGCCGGGATGGCGTCAATGATGCATCGGGCCGGCGCATCCGCAGCAACCCGCCGTGACCGATGGCCGCCTCCTGTCCCCGCCGCGCCCCCAGCCCCAGCCGACCGAGCCCGCTTCCGGGACGCGGCTGATGGGGCCGCGCGGGAACGAGGAGCGTGACGAATTCCGGGACGCGTCGGTGGACTGGGCCGAGCGCCGCCGGATCGCCGAGCAGGGCCGGGGCGACCGGGCGTGGTCGCTCTGGGGCCCCTATCTCAGCGAGCGGCAATGGGGGACCGTGCGGGAGGATTACAGCCCCTGCGGCAACGCCTGGGCCGCCCTGACGCACGAGGACGCCCGCTCGCGCGCCTATCGGTGGGGCGAGGACGGGCTCGCGGGGATCTGCGACGAGCGCGGCGGCCTCTGCCTGGCCCTCGCCCTCTGGAACGGGCGCGACCGCATCCTCAAGGAGCGGCTGTTCGGCCTGACCAACCAGGAGGGCAACCACGGCGAGGACGTGAAGGAGGTCTACCACTACCTCGACGCGGTCCCGAGCCACGCCTACCTGAAGATGCTGTACCGCTATCCGCAGGCGGCCTTTCCCTACGCGGACCTCGTCGACGAGAACATGCGGCGCGGGCGGGAGCAGCCCGAGTACGAGATCGAGGAGACGGGCCTCTTCGACGGGGACCGGTTCTTCGACGTTACGGTGGAGTACGCCAAGGCCGACGCCGACGACGTCCACGCGGTAATCACCGCGCTGAACCGGGGGCCCGAGGCCGCCGACCTCCACCTCGTCCCGCAGCTCTGGTTCCGCAACACGTGGTCCTGGGAGGCCGGCCAGGCCGGGCAGGCGCGTCCGCGGATCGCCCGTGCGCCCGACGGGGGCGTGGTCTGCACCCACGAACGGCTCGGGCCGTACCGGTTCGCCTTCGACGGGGCGCCGGACCTGCTGTTCTGCGAGAACGACACCAACCTGCGGCTGCACGGCCGGCAGCCGGACGCCGCCGGGCCGTTCAAGGACGGGCTCCACGCGGCGATCGTCGACGGCGATCCCGCTTCGGTGCGCCGGGACGCGGGCACCAAGCTCGGCCTGCACTACGCACTGCGGCTGGGGCCCGGGGAGACCGCCCGGATCCGCCTGCGGCTGTCGGCGGGCCTGCGTGCCCGGGCCGTCGACGACGGATCCCTGGTGCGGCGCCGGGTGGCCGAGGCGGACGCGTTCTACGAGGAATTGCAGGACGGCATCGCGAGCCCGGATTCCCGCGCCATCTTCCGCCAGGCCGCCGCCGGCCTGATCTGGTCGAAGCAGCTCTACCGCTATGACGTGCGGCGCTGGCTGGAGGGCGACCCGCTCCAGCCAGCGCCCCCACGGGCGCGCGCGGGCGGCCGCAACGGCCAGTGGCGCCACTTCGCGGCGGCCGACGTGCTGTCGATGCCCGACACCTGGGAATATCCCTGGTTCGCCGCCTGGGACCTCGCCTTCCACTGCCTGCCGCTGGCCCTGCTGGACCCGGACTTCGCCAAGAAGCAGCTCCTGCTGCTCACCCGCGAATGGTACATGCACCCGAACGGCCAGCTCCCGGCCTACGAGTGGGAGTTCGGCGACGCCAACCCGCCGGTCCATGCCTGGGCCACCTACCGGGTGTTCGAGATCGACCGGGACCGGCGGGGCGGCCGCGGCGACCTCGCCTTCCTGGAAGGGGTGTTCCACAAGCTCCTGATCAACTTTTCCTGGTGGGTGAACCGCAAGGACGCGCAGGGGCGCAACGTCTTCCAGGGAGGCTTCCTGGGGCTCGACAATGTCGGCGTGTTCGACCGCTCGCGCCCGCCGCCGGGCTTCGGGGTGGTGCACCAGGCCGACGGCACCGCCTGGATGGCGATGTACGCGCTCAACATGATGCGCATCGCCCTGGAGCTCGCCCTCCACAACGACGTCTACGAGAGCACCGCCTCCAAGTTCTTCGAGCACTTCCTGCTCATCGCCGAGGCCATGACCGACATGGGCGGGTCAGGCGGGGACGGGCAGGGCTTCGGCCTCTGGGACGAGATCGACGAATTCTACTACGACGAGGTCGACATCCCCGGCGGCGGGATGCTGCCGCTGCGGGTCCGCTCCATGGTCGGTCTGGTCCCGCTCTTCGCCGTCGAGGTGATCGAGCCCTCCGTGCTCCAGCGGCTGCCGGACTTCGCCCGGCGCCTGAACTGGGTGCTGGAGAACCGGCCACACCTCGCCCGGCTGGTCTCCCGCTGGACCGAGGGCGGCGTGAAGGACCGCAAGCTGCTGTCGCTGCTGCGCGGCCACCGGATGAAGGCGCTGCTGCGCCGCATGCTCGACGAGGCTGAGTTCCTCTCGCCCTACGGCGTGCGCTCCCTGTCGAAGGTGCACCGCGGCGCGCCCTACGTGCTCAACGAGCTCGGCGCCTGCTTCACGGTCCGGTACGACCCGGCTGATTCCACCTCGAACATGTTCGGCGGCAACTCGAACTGGCGCGGCCCGGTGTGGATGCCAATGAACTACCTCATCGTCGAGGCGCTGCGGCGCTTCCACACCTATTACGGCGACGACTTCCGGGTGGAGTACCCGACGGGCTCGGGCACGATGCTGACACTCAGCGCCATCGCGGATGCCCTCGAGGACCGTCTGATCGCCCTGTTCGCTAAGGACGAGACCGGCCGCCGGCCGACATTCGGAACCCGACCGCCGATCGCCCCGGCGCCGGGCGCCGAGGAGCCGCTGCTGTTCCACGAGTTCTTCGACGGCGATACCGGCCGGGGGCTCGGCGCCGCGCACCAGACCGGCTGGACGGCCCTCATCATCAACCTGCTGCGCGACCGCGCGCGCGCGCGATAGGCGCGCCCGGCCGGGAACCGGCCGATCCGGTCAGCAGCTCAGCCGCCGCCCCTCGCGGCGCCCGAACACTTTGTAGTGGGCGGCGCCCGATTCCATCTGGCCGTTGGCCACGGCGCGGCGGACATCCGGGTTGCAACGCAGGTACTCCCGCTCGTCGAACCCGTAATTGGCGCGCCCTCGATAGTCGTCCCGATCGCGGTAGCCGCGGTCGCGGTACTCGTAGTCGCCACGATCACGGTACCCGCGTCCGCCGTAATCATCGTAATCGGGGCGCGGCTGCGCGGAGACCGGGCCGACCACGCTCAGGATCCCGAGGCTCACCGCGGCCGCTGCCAGAATCGCCTTCATTGTACCAATCCTCCCATTCGGTGGCTTGAAACGCATTGAGGCGCGGATGGTTCGATCGCCTCGGGCGTGGCAGCGCGCACCGCGGATATCCGAGATCCAAACCGGGGCCATGGCCGCTCCGACACCCGCGTGGCACGCATCGGGTCCGGCCTTCGCCAGTCCCGATACGGATCACCCTCACATGCGGCGCATCATCTCGCGGCGCATCATCCGGTGGCGCATCTCCCGATGCATCATGTGCCGCTCCATCCGATGGCGCATCATCCGGCGTTCCATGCGACGCCGCATCATGTGGCGCTCCATCGGGTCCATCTGGACGGTCGAAACCATGTCGGCGGGCGCCGACACGCCGGTGCCGGGGCCGATCGGCGCGGCGGAAGCCGGCATCGCGACAGCGCCGCCGAGGATCGCCAGCAGGGCGGCGGTGATGATCGTTGAACGCACAGGAGGTTTCCTCTCTTCGCTGCCCGGGGAGAAGGGCAGGCGCTTCCCACGGGCTCGCGGCCGGATCAGGTCCACCCGAAGCCCGCCCAGGAAGGCACGGGCTGCCCGGATGGTTCCCGGATCGCGCGTCGCGTCGTTCGCGCCGCCGGGCAAGCGGTGTCGCCGGACCGGGCTTTCTGTGGACGAGGCCGGAGACAGACGCGCCGGGCGCAGATGATGCAAGAATGCATCACCGGCCATGAAATCCACGACATTCCGATCGGCGCACAACGGGTTTTCAAAGCAATCGTCCCGGCAGGATTTGTGTTTCCATTGGCTTGACGAACGCTCATGCCAATCGTGTTTTTCTTTATCAGAAGATGAAATCTGATATCTGTATTATCTATCACCGCAATACAAAATTAAGCCACCAAGAATCGCGATTCCAGAATCAGATTGTGATGCGTTATCCCAATCGATGCACCGGAATGAGTCGCGCTGGATCGTAGAACAACATCAAATCATCCTCCGAGAATCGTCGAAACGTTGGAGAAGATGACTATTGATATTGATATTTCGTGCGACTGGGGGTCTATGCATCGAATCTCGGGCTCTGGACTGATTCTCATTCTCCTATCGCAGACGGCGATGGCGGCGGACCTTCCGCGTAGGCCCCTTCCGGCGCCCCCGGTCGTGCCGCCGGTCTTTTCCTGGACCGGCGCACATGCCGGCCTGTTCGCGGGGTACGGCGCCCTGGATCGCGCCACGCAGTTCGTCTGCACGGGTCCGGGCGGACAGCCCGGCGCCCGGTACTGCCCGGTCATTCCCGCGAAGCGGGCCTCGGACGGCAGCTTCATCGGCGGCGGCGAGGTCGGCTACGACTGGCAATTGGATTCCGGGTTCGTCGCCGGCGCAGCCGCGGATTACCAGGTCACCCGGCTGTGGGGCTACGATCGCCAGGCGGGCACCGTTCCGGCCGCAAGCGGCGGCTTCTATCGCCGCAGCGTCGCCCATTCCGGCCAGAGGCTGGACCACCTCGCCACGATCCGCGGCAGGGTCGGCTTCGCCGTCGACCGCACCCTCGTCTACGCCACGGGCGGGCTGGCTGCGGGCAACGTCCGGACCGACAACAATCTGTCGCTGGCCGGCTTCCCGCTGTTCGACGGCCGTCGCGGAGAGGCGCGCCTCGGCTACGTGGCCGGCGCCGGCATCGAGCATGCCTTCAGCGAGCACCTCTCCGCCGAGGTCGAGGGTCTCTACTACGATCTCGGGTCCCGGGCGGTTCTCCCGGCCCCGTCCTATCCGCTGCTGACCGGCTATCACGCTGGCACGCGGATCGCGACGGACGGCTTCCTGACCCGCGTCGGCCTCAACTATCGGTTCGGAGCCGGTCTGCCCAGCCTGCCGCCGGTGGCATCGGCCGGCCCGGCCACCTGGGATTTCGAGGGCGGCCTGCGCTACGTCTTCTGTTCCGGGCGCGCGCGCGAGAAGCTCGGCGATCCCGATGCGCCCGGGCAGCTCAATTCCCGCCTGACCTACAACAACAGCCAGGCCCATGCCGGCGAGAGCTTCGCCCGGCTCGAGCACAACCCGACCGGCCTGTTCGCCAAGGGATTCCTGGGAACGGGCGGCGTCACGGGCGGACGCCTCGCCGACGAGGACTTCCCGCCCGCCCTGCGCCGCTATTCCAAGACGCTGTCGCCGATCAAGGACGGCGACATCAGCAACGGCGCGATCGATGTCGGCTACGACGTGCTGCGTCGGGATGGGTTCAAGCTCGGGGGCTTCCTCGGCTACCAGTACGCCTCCGAGCTGTATAACGGGTTCGGCTGCCGTCAGGTGGCGGGTGGGGCGCCCTGCGCCCGACCGTACCCGACCAGCATGAAGACGCTCGGCGAGAACATGCAGTGGAACGCGCTGCGCGTCGGCGTGATCGGCGAGGCGCGGTTCGACCGGGTCCGGCTGAGCCTGGAGGGCGCCTATCTCCCGGTCGTGAGCTTGAGCGGCGTCGACAGGCATTGGCTGCGGCCCGACATCAAACCGGGACCGGAAGGGGGTCTCGGCGACGGCTACTTCCTGGAGGGGATCATCGCGTATGATCTCACGCCATCCGTCAGCGTCGGTGTCGGCGGCCGCTACTGGCAGCTTCAGGCCGACAAGGCGCATACGACGGCCTTCCCGTTCTCGCCGCCCAGCCCGATGAAGTTCGAGACCGGCCGCTACGGCGGTTTCGCACAGCTCTCTTACCGCCTGGCCGATTTCGGCTTCGGCGAAGCGGCGACCCCGGAGGCCCTGATCCGAAAGGATTGATCCCGCATCCGGCGCACGCCCGAGAGAGGCCGCTCCGTCGTGGCGGGCGATGGGCCGGACCGCGCCGAACCGGCGGACCGTGCCGACACGGCAGTCCCGGCACCGCGATGCGGGCCCTTGTCCCGCCCGCCATGCGAAGCCGTCGCGCCGATGCCGCGGGCCCGTTCAGCGCAGCCGCGAGCCTTAAGGGCCGGCCGCGGCCAAGCCGTCAGCATCGAGGCTCTCAGCATCTACGACTGACCCCGCCCGGACGGGCGATCCGGCATGATGCGGCGAGCCCCGGCCCGATCCGCACGGGACAGGCGCGGAGCGGCCGGAATGCAGTCCCGCATTACCCCGCCGCGCGCTTCCCGCCTCGCGGCCGGGCCGGGTTCCCGACGACGGTCGCGCCGGGCGGGACGTCGCGCGTCACCACGCTGCCCGCCCCGATGATCGCGTCGTCGCCGATCGTCACCCCGGGAAGGATGATGGCGCCGCTGCCGATCCAGACATTGGCGCCGATCACCACCGGACGGCCGAATTCCAGCATCTGCCGGCGCCGAGCCGGGTCGCGCGGATGGTCGGGCGTCAGGATCTGCACGGCCGTGCCGATCTGGGTCATGTCGCCGATGGTGACCGGCACCACGTCGAGGATCGAGCACCCGAAGTTCAGGAACACGCCGCGTCCCAGGCTGATGTTGTAGCCGTAGTCGCAGTGGAAGGGCGGTCGGATGTTGCAGCCGTCGCCGACGCGGGCGAAGACCTCCGCCAGCAGAGCCTGACGCTCGGGCTGGCTCCGCGTATGCGTGGCGTTATAGCGGTCCATCCATTCCGAGATGCGCCGGTTGTCGGCGGCCAGTTCCGGGTCGTCGGCGCAGTACAATTCGCCGGCCAGCATCTTCTGCTTCTGGGTCTTCATGATCCCTGTCTTCATGGCGAGGGTTCCCCTCCGGCCTCGTCGGCCCGCGCCGGGACGGCGATCCCGCGCAGGCCGCCAGGACCGGCACCGCGCGACCTAGCTATGCGTACATATGTACATATCAAGGCCGCGGGCGTCACGGCTCGGCTGCCGTGATCCCGGATTCGAGGAGATTCCCTTGCCCGCCGCCCAGCGCCGTTTCGACCCGGATCGCCGGGCGCGCATCATCCAGGCGACGCTCGACGTCATCGCCGAGCACGGCGTCGCCGGCACGACCCACCGCCGGGTCGCGGCGGCGGCCGACGTGCCGCTCGGCTCCATGACCTACCATTTCGACAGCCTGGACGCGCTGCTGACGGAGGCGTTCACCGGGCTGGCCGACACGGTCTCGGCGCGGTTCGCCGACCGCCTCGCCGCGGCCGCGACCTTCGACGAGGCCTGCGAGGCGGTGGTCGACCTCGTCGTGAGCGACGCCTGGGCGAGCCCGCGCACGATGCTGCTGAGCTACGAACTCTACGCCTTCGCGGCTCGAAACCCGCCGCTGCGCCGGGTCATGCAGGATTGGATGGCCAAGAGCCGGGCCGCCCTGGAGCGGCACTTCGCGCCGGAGACGGCCAAGGCCCTCGACGCGATGATCGAAGGCTTGACGATCCACCGCTCGGTCGACCCGCAGCCGGCGGATCGGGCGCAGGTGCGGGCGATCGTCGAACGGCTGGTGCGCTGAGGGGTCGGACCCCGGATCGGCGCCGACGGCATCGGCGAGGCCGGTGACAGCGCGGTTCCGGCCGGGACGACCGTGCGGCCCAGCCCCTGAACCCGACCGTCGCGATGATCAGTCAGTCCCGCCGGGCGGGAAGGGCTTCGTCTCCGACAGCTGGCCGAAATCCGGCCGTCATTGCCCCTGGGCAGGACCGCCTCCGTGAGGGGACGCGCCCCGGGGCGGGATCATCGAACCGGGATCTAAGCGGACGACACCGCCGATCGCTGCGCCCGCTCTCCAGTTGCGCGGCCGGAGAGGCCGGTGCCGCGTGCGGGACCGCCCCAGGAACCGGAACCCGGGTTTTGCACGCCGAAATTTTCTTCTCCCGCGCCCGCGAAGGCCAGGGGCAAAGATCCAGTCCCGCGCGGCGCCGGCGCGGCCGGGATCCGGGGCCGCAGGCCGTGCCCTGTCCTGGCGGATCGACGCAGCTGGATTCGCGGCTCCGCTTCGTGGCTCCGGTCCGACGAGGACAGGCACCTCCGCTCCCGGCGTACCAGAGAACAGGACCCGGGATTTCGTGCCTTGGGACGATGAAACTCCCAACGCCGCCACCCCGCCTGAATCCGCGGGCGGCGGTCTCCGACCCGGATCCCGTCACCGCCCCAGGCCGCGCGGCGAATGTCCCGGGCGTGACTCGGACGGCGCCCGGGCCGCGGGCCAAGGGGTGTCGCGCGGCGCGATCACGGCCCGAGCCCTTGCCTTCGCAGCCACGCTTGGCCGACCCTGAACCTGGCCGGCCGAGTCGCATCCGCGTCGAACCGGCCGGAGAGGGGGACATCTCATGACATCAGCCGGTCCGCACCGCCGCGCCGTCGCGCTGGCGGCCCTGGCCGCCCTGGTTCTCGGCGCGCACGGGCCCGGCACCGCCCGGGCCGCCGACAGGGCTGTGACCTTCGCCCACCAGGACATGGTGGTGCCGTTCCGGGCGCTGATGGAATCGGGCGCCGTCGAGAAGGCGACCGGCTACTCGGTGCAGTGGCGCAAGTTCGGCGGCGGAGGCGACGTGATCCGCGCCATGGCCTCGGGCAGCGTCCAGATCGGCGAAGCGGGATCGAGCCCGATCGCGGCCGCCGCCTCGCAGGGGCTCGACATCCAGCTGTTCTGGATCCTCGACGAGATCGCCGATGCCGAGCAGCTCGTGGCCCGCGCCGGCAGCGGCGTGACGCGCGTGGCCGACCTGCGCGGCAAGACGATCGCGGTGCCGTTCGTGTCGACCGCGCATTACCAGCTGATCGCCGCCCTGGCGGAGGCCGGGCTGGGCCAAGCCGATGTCCGGATCCTCAACATGCGCCCGCCCGAGATCGCCGCCGCCTGGGAGCGCGGCGACATCGACGCGACCTTCATCTGGGATCCGGTGCTCGCGCGGGTGAAGAAGTCCGGCACGGTGGTGGTCTCGGCCGGCGACCTCGCCCGCCGGGGCAAGGCGACCTTCGACGGCCTCGTGGTCGACCGGGCCTGGGCGGCGCAGAACCGGGACTTCCTGGTGACGCTCGTCCGGCTGATCGCCGCCCAGGACGCGGCCTACGCCGCCAAGCCCTGGGCCACCGACGCGCCGGAGGTGGCCGCGGTGGCCCGGATCACCGGCTCGGCGCCCGCGGAGGTGCCGGCGAGTCTCGCGGCCTACCGGTTCCCGACCCTGGAAGCCCAGGCTTCCCCGGCCTGGCTCGGCGGCGGCGCCGCCAAGGCCCTGACCGAGACCGCCGCATTCCTGAAGGCGCAGGGGCGCGTGCAGGCGCTCGCGCCGGATTACGCCCGGTTCGTCACGACGGACTACGTGGACGCGGCCCGGAAATAGCCTGTCCCCGGACCGGAGGGCCCATGATCGAGATCCGCAACCTGAGCGTCCGCTACGGGGCGGGCGCCGACGCGGTCGCCGCGCTGTCGGGGATCGACCTGACCATCGGTCCCGGGGCGTTCGTGGTGGCGCTCGGCGCCTCGGGCTGCGGCAAGACCACCCTGCTCTCGGCGATCGCGGGGTTCCTGGCGCCCACCGAAGGCCGCGTCCTCCTCGACGGGGTGCCGGTCCGGGGACCGGGGGCCGAGCGGGGCGTGGTGTTCCAGCGCCACGCCCTGATGCCCTGGCTGGACGTGGCCGAGAACGTGGCCTTCGGTCCGAAGATGCGGGGCGTTCCCCGGCCGGAGCGCCGCCGCATCGCCAGCGCCATGCTCGACCTCGTCGGCCTGCCCGACTGCGCCGACCGCAAGATCTACGAACTCTCGGGCGGCATGCAGCAGCGGGTCGGCCTCGCCCGGGCGCTGGCCGGAGACCCACGCGCCCTGCTGATGGACGAGCCGCTGGGTGCGCTGGACGCCTTCACCCGCGAGCAGATCCAGGAGCTGATCCTCCGGATCTGGCACCGGACCGGCAAGATGGCCTTCTTCATCACCCACGACGTCGAGGAGGCGGTGTTCCTCGCGACGCGGCTGGTGATCATGAGCCCGCGGCCCGGCCGCATCGTCGAGACGCTGGACCTGCCCTTCTCCCGGGCGTTCATCGAGGGCCGCGACGCGCGGGCGGTGAAGTCGGACCCCGCCTTCATCGCCGTGCGGGAGCGCGTGCTCGATCGCATCCGCCACGGCGCAGCCGCGCTCCCCGAGGCGGCCCGATGACCGGGTCGAACCGGCCGCCCCGCGCTGCGCCGCACGCGGCCTCGGACCTCGCAGCCCTTCCCCCGGCCCGCCCTAGGCGCCGCGGCGGCTTGATCCTGGTGCCGGCGATCAGCACCGCCACCGTCCTTTCGGCCCTCGGTCTGTGGGTGATCGCCACCCGCGCCGGCTGGGTGAAGCCGCTGTTCCTGCCGCCGCCGGAGGCGGTCCTGTCGGCCTTCGCGCAGGCCTGGCGCGGGGCGGTCGACGGCGCCCCGCTCGGCATCCACATCCGCGACAGCCTCCTGCGCGTCCTCGGCGCCTTCGGGCTCGCCGCCCTCGTCGGGATCCCGATCGGGCTCGCCATGGGCACGAGCCGGATCGCCCGGGGCATCCTCGACCCGCCGATCGAGTTCTACCGGCCGCTGCCGCCGCTCGCCTACCTGCCGCTGATGATCATCTGGTTCGGGATCGGCGAGCTGTCGAAGGTGCTGCTGATCTTCCTCGCCTGCCTCGCCCCGGTGGCGCTCGCCGCGCGCGCGGGGGTGCGCTCCGCCTCGATCGACCAGATCAACGCGGCGCGGGCCCTGGGGGCGAGCCGCTGGCAGCTCCTGCGCCACGTGGTCTTCCCGGCGGCGCTGCCGGAGATCCTGATCGGCCTGCGGATCGGCATGGGCGTGGGCTGGACCACGCTGGTGGCCGCCGAGATGGTGGCGGCCCAGGCCGGGCTCGGCCAGCTCGTCCTCAACGCCTCCAACTTCCTGCGCACCGACGTGGTGCTGATGGGCATCCTGCTGATCGGCCTGTTCGCGGGCCTGTTCGAGCTCGGGATGCGGTGTCTGGAGCGCGCGCTGGTGCCCTGGAAAGGCCGGGCCTGAGCGACGGCGTGGGCTCGGAGGGGACGCCGAAGCGGCAGCGGGGACGGGACACCGCGCGCGTATACTTGTAGACACTATCGTATCGATTGCAGATCTCACCGGGAAACGGAGTATGTACGATCATCAACGGCGCGCTGCGGCGGCCGTGGTGGCGATGCGCTCGGGGATGCCTCGGATGGCCCACGCGGACGACGATGTGTCCGAGGCGGCGGGCGTCGCGGCGCTGGAAGCCTCCGGCGGCGTCGGCTTCTGGATGTGGGACGTCCTCCGGGACGAGGCGCGGGCCGATCCGGTGAGCGCCCTGCTGTTCAACATCAGCCCGGCCCGGTCGCGGGCCGGCGTCAGCCTCGCCGAGATCCTGAGGGCCGTCCATCCGGACGATCAGCCGCATATCGCGCAGGTCATCCTGGACTGCGTCCGGACCGGCGGCTCCTACACGGCGGAATACCGCGTCTGCTCGCCGGAGGGCCGGCTGCGGTGGCTGTTCACCCGCGGGCATTTCTACCTGGACCAGGACGGCCGGCCGACCACCGGCCGCGGGGTGATCGTCGAGATCTCCGACAGCAAGTCGGCCGGCACGGCCTTCGCGGAGCGCGACGGAGCGACGATCGACGACGCCCTCAGCCGGACCGCCGATCTGTGCCTCTCGCTGCACGACACGGTCTCGCGCCTCGGCGACACCGCCCTGGTGGCGCTGAGCGAGACGCTGCTGGTCGAGATCGGCAGGCGCCTCGCGGCACGCCAGCGCAGCGAGGCCCTGCACTGACCGGGACGGGCGCTAGAGGTCGCGGATCTTCTGCTCGATGCGCGCGGCCTCCGCGTCGTCGATCTCCACCGGCTGGCCGGTATCGTTCGGCAGGCCGCCTCCCGTCTGCGCGATGGTCTCGTCGCGCGGGCGGTAGCTCGGCCCGTCCGAGATCGGCGGCTCCTTCGACATCTCGCGATCCTGATCCATCTGCGCCTCCGGGCCCGTGACAGCGCCCCGGCCGGATGCCGGGCGCGCCTCATCGGACCAGAACCCCGCGAAGGACCCCGGGGGTCCCGATCGGGAGCGGCGCTCCCCCCCGCGCCGCGCTGCTTCAGCCAGAGCCCGAATTCCTGCACCGACGCCTGCCCCTGCGCGGACCCGGACCGGGGCCAAGCCTCCCGGCGGACATCGACCGACAAAGCCGGGATCCGCGTCGAGCGCCTGCCGCATCGTCAAGCCCGCGCGACCGTGCGGCAGGCGCTCCGGGAGGAGGGCTCGCCTGAGCCGCCCTGCCGGGCCGGGCGGCTCCGCCCCTGCGACCTTCCGACCGGAACTTGGCCGTGCGGCGCCCGAGTTTACGGGTTGAATGAGCCCCCGGGCTCGCAACCGCTACGAGGTGAACCCCATGACCATCGACGCCCGCGAGATCTATGTCACGGCCCTGAAGAACACCCATGCTGTGGAGATGCAGGCGCTGCAGATCATGGAGCGGCAGGTCGAGCGCCTGGAACGCTATCCCGAGATGGAGCAGGCCCTGCGCCGCCACATCGAGGAGACGCATGGCCAGCGCCAGCGCCTGGAGGAGGCGCTCCAGAGCCTGGGCGACAGCCCCTCGGCCCTCAAGGAGGGGTTCCTGGGCTTCGTCGGCAACATGATGGCGCTCGGCCATACTCCGGCCCAGGACGAGATCCTGAAGAACACCTACGCCAACCACGCCTTCGAGAATTTCGAGATCGCCGCCTACGAATCGCTGCTCACAATCGGCGACGTCGTCGGCCAGCAGGGCCATCGGACCGCTTTCGAGCAGTCGCTGAAGGAGGAGCAGGCCATGGCGGAGGCGGTGCGCAAGCTGATCCGCCCGACCACCGAGCGCTACCTTTCCCTGACCCTGTCCGGCGCGAAGGCCGACCGCTGAGGTCTCGCCGTCCCCACTCCGGAAGCGGGGCGGGGACGGCCGCCTTCACCCCCAGGAACAACGCCGCCCCGGCCTGATTGCGCGAACATGAACACTGAAAGTGGTCGACCGACGGAGGGCCACCGGCCGGAGGCGCCGTCCCCCGGTGGAAGCCTGGGTAAGGGATGCGTCCATCTCTGCGTGGACATGCAGCGCATGTTCGCCGAGCCCACAGACTGGCAGACCCCGTGGATGAACCGGGTCCTGCCGCAGGTGTGCCGCCTCGCGGCGGCGCACCCGGAGCGGACCATCTTCACCCGCTTCATCCCGGCCGCTCGGCCGGGGGAGGGCCGCGGCACCTGGTCGAGCTACTCGCAGCGCTGGGCCACGATGACGCGGGAGCGCCTCGCCCCGGAGATGATCGACCTCGTCCCGGATCTCGCCCGGCTGGCTCCGGCCGCGGAGGTCGTCGACAAGACCGTCTACTCGCCCTGGCTCGAGACCGATCTCGACGCACGCCTGCGGGCGCGGGACGTCGATACGCTGATCGTCACCGGCGCCGAGACCGATGTCTGCGTGCTGGCCGCCGTGCTCGGCGGGGTCGATCTCGGCTATCGGATCGTGCTGGCTACCGACGCCCTGTGCAGCTCCTGCGACGAGGCGCACGACGCCCTCCTGCTGATGTACCGGATGCGCTACGGCCACCAGGTCGAGACGATGTCGACCGCCGAGATCCTCGATCGCTGGCACTGAACCCGCCGGCAGGCTGCCGGTCGGGACCGAACATCCCGCTGTAATAGCCAAGCTCAGGCGAGAACTGCCGGCACCGTCCGCGACCCTCCCGGTTCACGAACACTCGATCCGTGCGCCGTCGCACGCGAAAAACAGTCGCGCCGCGCGAACCAGCGGCCTGCCTGACCGTTATGTTCCTGAACACGGTTCTGGAGGAAAGGTTATGGCCAAGCACGAGATCCTCGGCTACTTCGAGCACCGCCGCGACGGGGCCTGGGTCTGCGTGCGCCCTTTCACCCTGACCACGCGGGATGCAAGCGTCGACATTCGCCAGGGCATGCGTTTCGATTACGGCAAGCGCGTCGGGGGCGTCGATCTGGCCGAGTACCTCGAGCGGCTGGGCTCCCAGTTCGGATCCTGAGGCCCCGACGGCGGTGCCCTCAGGCCCGCCATCGCTGAATCTTTGAAGCGGCGCCGGGCGCAACCCCGGCGCCGCTTGTCGTCGTTCAGGCACCGCCCCACTGCATCGTCAGGCCGCCATCGACCACCAGGGTATGGCCGGTGACATAGGCCGCATCGTCCGACGCCAGATAGCAGATCGCCCGGGCGATCTCCTCCGGCTGGCCCGCCCGATGCCATGGGATCCGCTCCAGGGATTGGTCGAGAACCTCCGGCTTTTCGAACCGGTCCGCGGTCATCGGCGTCTCGATCAGGCCCGGTGCGACATTGTTGACGTTGATCCGGTCCCCGGCGAGTTCCCGCGACAGGGAGCGGCAGAGGGAGCCGAGCCCCGCCTTCGACATGCCGTAGGGCGCGCTCTCCGGAGTGGGAAGGTGCTGGGCGACCGAGGAGACGAACACGATCTTGCCGTTTCCGCCCTGCGCCCGGCGCATCTTGATGAAGGGGCGGGCGCAGAAGAGCGGACCCATCAGGTTCACCCGCAGGATCCGCTCCAGCACCGCGTCGTCCATCTCCGCGACCGGCATGCCACTCATGGCCTGTCCGGCATTGGCCACGAGGATGTCGAGGGTGCCGAACTCGCTGCCGATGCGGTCGAAGGCCGCCGTCACCGCCGCCGGATCGCCGACATCGAGCTGGAGCGCCACGGCCCGGCGCCCCGCGGCCTCGATCCGCGCGGCAGTCTCGCGGATGCCGTCCGCGTCGCTGTGATAGGTGATCGCCACGTCGGCGCCTTCGCGGGCGAGCAGCTCCGCGGTCGCCTGTCCGATGCCGGAATCGGCGCCGGTGACCAGGACACGGGTGTCGGTGAAGCGCATCGCGGATCTCTCGCTGGCACCGCCATGGCGGCCGGATGCCGGGGCAATGGGTGCCGCCGAAGCCGGTTCCGGGCGCGCGCACCGGCCGCAGGGAAACCGGATCCGGGCTCGCGTCTTTGACGCGCCGCGGCCGCATGGCCTAGTGAGGACGCATGTCCCTGGAAGATACGACCCCCTCGATCGCGGAGGAGTGCGCGCCCGACACGCGAAGCCGCATCCTCGCGACGGCGGATGCGTATTTCCGGGAGATCGGCTACCAGAAGACGACCGTGGCCGACATCGCCCGGACTCTGAAGATGAGCCCGGCCAACGTGTACCGCTTCTTCGAGTCGAAGAAGGCGATCAACGAGGCGGTGCTGGAGCGGCTGATCGGCGAGAGCGAAGCGGTGATCGTCGGCATTGCCGACCGGCCGGGCCTCGACGCCACCGCGCGCCTCGTCGCGGCGATCGAGACCCTGCATCGTGACTGCACCCGGCGCTGCGAGACATTTCCCCGCCTGCACGAGATGATCGAGGCGGCCATGGCGGAGAGCTGGGACGTCTGCCGCCATCACGTGGCCCGGATCACCGCCGGGTTCGAGCGGATCATCCGCGACGGCGTGGCGCGGGGCGAGTTCGAGGCCGCCGATCCGGCCGAGGCGGCCGCCTGCATCCACGTCGCCATCGCCCGCTACACCCACCCGCTGCTGGTGGGCTGTTCCAGCCTTCAGCCGGTGCCACCGGTCGCGGCGATGTCGGCGTTCCTGCTGCGGAGCCTCGCCCCGCGGAGATCTCTGTCGTAGCGCAACCGGTAGCAGTCCGGGGCCGTCGACGGCAGGAGCGCTGTCGCCTCGGACGACCCGCGCCCCCAATCCCGCTCCGGGGAGCGGCCACGTTCGTCATTCCGGGACTGCGGAGCACGGCCCGGAATCCAGAACCACGCCGCCGGTCCCGACGGAGCTGGGTCCCGATCAAGCTCGGTGCTCCTTCGACGCGGTCTACTCGGAGGCCGGCCCCGCGTCCGGCGCCGGCTCGGAGGCGCTGGGCTGCGGGCCGTCATAGCCCTCGATGACCAGGATCTCGGCCTCGACGCCGCCGCGCTGCTTGGCCTTCGCGTCCTGGTAGAGATCGGACTTCCAGCAGGCGAGGGCGTCGGCGTAGCTCGGGAACTCGATCACCACGTTGCGGGAGCGGGCCGGGCCCATCACCGCCTCGTGGGCGCCGCCGCGCACGAGGAAGCGGCCGCCGAACCTGGCGAAGGCGGCGCCGTTGGCCGCCACGTAGTCCTTGTAGGCCTCCGCGTCGCGGACATCGACCCGTGCGATCCAGTAGCCCTTCGTCATGCTGCGTCTCCTGTCCTGCGGGGCGATTTGCCTTGCGGTGCGCAAGTGGATCCGATCCGCGCGAAGGCAATCCCGGTCCGGATCAGGCGCGGTATCAGGCGAGATCCGCCACGATCGCCTGCGCCACCGCGCGGGGGTCGGCGGCGCCCGTGATCGGGCGCCCGACCACCACGTGGTCGATCCCGGCCCGGCGCGCATCGCCCGGTGACATGACCCGCTTCTGGTCACCGGCCTCGGCGCCCGCCGGGCGGATGCCCGGGGTGACGATCAGCCGGTCCGGACCGACGATGCGCCGGACCGAACCCGCCTCGGCGGCCGAGCAGACGAGGCCGTCGATGCCGATCTCGGCCGCCTGGGCGGCGCGCTTGGCGACGAGTTCCGCCACCGGCAGGCCGTAGCCGGCCTCCGCGGCGTCGGCATCGTCGTAGGAGGTCAGCACCGTCACGGCGAGGATCCTGAGCCCCGCAGCCCGGCCGCGGACCGCCGCCCGCATGGTCTGCGGGTAGGCATGGACGGTGAGGAATGTGGCGCCGGAGCCCGAGGCCGAGCGCACGCCCTCCTCGACGGTGTTGCCGATGTCGTGGAGCTTCAGGTCGAGGAAGACCTTGAGGCCGCGGCCCGCCAGCCGCTCGGCCAGGGCGAGGCCGCCCGCGTAACCCAGCTGGTAGCCGATCTTGTAGAAGGTCGCGGCGTCGCCGATCCGGTCGATCAGCGCCTCGGCCGCCTGCACGCTCGGCAGGTCGAGGGCCACGATCAGGCGGTCCCGGGGGTCGGTGCTCTCGGTCATCGGCTGTCCTTCGGAGTCGCGGCAGCGATCCCGCGGAACGAGTGCGAGGTCAATGCCGCCACGGCCCCCTCACCCCGCCATCACCCGCGCCACCTCGGCGCGCAGCACCGGCAGCAGCTCCGCCTCGAACCAGGGCTCGCGCTTGAGCCAGCCGTTGTTGCGCCAGGACGGGTGGGGCAGGGGCAGGACAAGGGGGCGGCGCGGCTCGGACAGGATCTCCCGCCAGCGCCGCACCGTGCCGGTGAGGCCCCCCTCCATCTTTCCCAGATGCCAACCTTGCGCGTACTGGCCGATCACCAGGATCAGTTCGAGGTTGGGCAGGCCGGCGAACAGCTCCGCCCGCCAGCGCTCGGCGCATTCCCGGCGGGGCGGCCGGTCGCCGCCCTTGGCGTCGAGCCCGGGAAAGCACGACCCCATCGGCACGATGGCGACCCGGGCGGCATCGTAGAACCGCGCTTCGTCGAGGCCGAGCCAGGACCGCAGCCGCACGCCCGAGGGATCGGTGAAGGGCTGGCCCGTGCGGTGCGCGCGCGTTCCCGGCGCCTGGCTGGCGATGCAGAGGCGGGCCGTGGCCGAGCCCTGCACGATCGGCCGGGGCTCCTGGGGCAGGGGCGGGCCGTAGAGCGGGGTGTCCCGGCAGAGGCGGCAGGCGCGCAGGCGCGCGGCGGTATCGTCGAAGGCCAGCATGGCCCGGAGATGGCGCATCGGCGCCAAAAAAAGAAACGGCGCGGTGTCGCGCCGCGCCGTCGTCAGTCGGGTCTCTTGCCTTGGGGGGAAGGCCCCACTTTCCTACGCCGATGCGGGCGACCGGAACGTGCGTTTCCTCACGCGCCCTTCACGCCAGACAGGTCGAGGGGCAGCGAGCGCAGGCGCCGGCCGGTGGCGGCGAAAACCGCGTTGGCAATCGCCGGGCCCAGCACCGGCACGCCCGGCTCGCCGATCCCGGTGGGCGCCACCTGGCTCGGCACGATATGCACCTCCACCTTCGGCATCTCGCTCATCCGGGTCGGCTCGTAGGCGTCGAAATTGTGCTCCTGCACCTGCCCGTCCTTGAGGGTGATGCGGTTCCGGAGCACCGCCGACAGAGCGAAGCCCACCGCGCCCTCGACCTGCGCGCGGATCACGTCCGGGTTGACCGGCACGCCGACATCCACCGCCGCCACGATCCGGTTCACCCGGACAGCGGAAGCCTGCGCGGTGACGTCGGCCACCATGGCGACGTAGGAGCCGAAGGATTCGTGGACCGCCACGCCGAGGCCGCGACCCGGATCCTGCGGCTTGGCGCTCCAGCCGGCCTTGTCGGCGGCGAGCTTCAGGACGCCGGCGAGCCGCGGCGCCTGGGTCAGGAGGGAGAGCCGGTAGGCCACCGGGTCGACATTGGCGGCATGGGCCAGCTCGTCGATCATCACCTCCATCACGTGCGCCGTGTGGGTGTGGCCGACCGAGCGCCACCACAGCACCGGCACGCCCTCGCGCCCGTTATGGACGCCGAACCGATAGGCCGGCAGCGCGTAGGGCGTGTCGGAGGCGCCCTCCACGGTGGTGGAATCGATCCCGTTCTTGACGATCATCGCCTCGAAGGGCGAGCCGATCATGATCGACTTGCCGACCATCACGTGGTCCCAGCCGACCACCGCGCCCTTGCCGTCGATGCCGGCCCGGACCTTGTGCAGCACGGTCGGGCGATAATAGCCGCCGGCCATGTCGTCCTCGCGGGTCCAGACGAGGTGCAGGGGGGCCTTCTCGCCGGACGCCTTGAAGACGGCGGCCGCCTCCGCGAGGTAGTCGGCGGTGGGGGTTGCCCGGCGGCCGAAGGAGCCGCCGGCCCAGTTGCTGTGCAGACGGACCCTGTCGGGCGTTACCCCGAGGATCGCCGCCATGGTCGCCTGCTCCACGGTCTGGAACTGGAAGCCCGCATAGACGTCGTAGCCGCCGTCGGCCGCCCGCTCGATCGTCGCGTTCAGGGGCTCCATCGCGGCGTGGGCGAGGTAGGGGAAGGTGAACTCGGCCTCGACGACCTTGGCGGCGCCCTTCAGCGCCGCCTGCGGGTCGCCGCGCTCGGACGCGGTGAGGCCGGGGCCCTTGGCCCGCTCCCGGTACTCGGCCAGGATCGCGTCGGACGAGCGGGTCTCGGCGGTGCTGTCGTCCCAGGCGACGGTGAGGGCCTCGCGGCCCTTCATGGCCGACCACGTGTCGCGGGCGATCACCGCCACGCCGGTCGGCACCTGCACCACGTCGAGCACGCCCGCGACCTTGCGGGCGGCGGCGGCGTCGAAGCCCTTCACGGTGGCGCCGAAGCGCGGCGCGCGGGCCACGAGGGCCGTGACCTGGTTCGGGCGGCGGATGTCGAGGGAGTAGACCGCCGTGCCGTTGGTCTTGGCGACCGAATCGAGGCGCGGGATCGTCTGGCCGATCAGCCGCCACTCGCTCGGATCCTTGAGCCGCGGCTCGGAGGGCACCGGCAGCGAGGCCGCCGAGGCCGCGAGCTCCCCGAACCGGGCCTGCCGGCCGGACGGGGCGTGGCGCACGAGATTGTCGGCGACCGTGATCTCGGAGACCGGCACCTTCCAGCGGAAGGCGGCCTCGGCCATCAGCATCTCGCGGGCGGCCGCGCCCGCCTTGCGCAGCTGGAACCAGGAATTGGCCACCGCGGTCGAGCCGCCGGTGCCCTGGATCGGGCCCATCAGGGTGTTGTTGTAGAGCGTCGCGTCGGCGGGGGCGAACTCGGTGCGGACCTTCGCCCAGTCGGCGCCGAGCTCGTCGGCCAGGATCGTGGCGAGCCCCGTCGTGTTCCCCTGGCCCATGTCGAGGTGCTTGATCACCACCGTCACGGTGTCGTCCGCGCCGATCCGCACGAAGGCGTTGGGCTGCGCCTTCACGTCGGCGAGGTTCGGGCCGGGCGCCGCGCGGGCGGATTTCGGGTCGAGCCGGAACGCGACCACGAGGGCGCCGGCGCCGGCGAGCAGGCCGCGGCGGCTGGGACGGGCGGGGAGGGGATTCGGTCGACGGGCGTTCAGCATGGCGGCGAGGCTCCGGTCGGGACCGCGGGGCAGGGCGAGGGAAGGTGGGCGCCGGGACGGATCAGGCGAGGCTGCGCGCGGCTTCGTGAACCGCCGCGCGGATGCGCTGGTAGGTGCCGCAGCGGCAGATATTGCCGTCCATGGCGCCGTCGATATCGGCGTCGGTGGGCTTGGCGTTGCCGGACAGCAGGCCGATCGCCGACATGATCTGACCGGACTGGCAGTAGCCGCACTGGACCACGTCGAGCTTGCGCCACGCCGCCTGGACGGCCTCGGCCACCCGGCCCGACACGCCCTCGATCGTCGTCACCTGGGCGGCGCCGACATCGCCGAGCCGGGTCTGGCAGGCGCGGACCGGCTGGCCGTCGAGATGGACCGTGCAGGCGCCGCATTGCGCGATGCCGCAGCCGTACTTGGTGCCGGTGGCGTCGAGCCGGTCGCGCAGCACCCAGAGCAGAGGCATGTCGGGATCGGCGTCGATCGCGTGCGTGACGCCGTTGACGGTGAGATTCGGCATGGTCGGCGACCCTCTGTCGACGCGTGCATCCGGGCACCCCGGATCGCGACGTGCGGCTTCGCTCGGGCAAGCGAGCCCGCAACCCAGAATAGCGAGCGCGGGCCCGAACACGATGTGCGGCACCGCACGCCGATCCGGCGTCGGAACAGCCTCGATACAGCCCCCGATGCTTAAGATTGAAGCGATATCGGCAGCCGCTTCTTAACACATCCGCCTCATCCTCACGGAGTGCTACCCAGCCACCGCCGCCCGTCCGCGCATTCGAGCCGAGTTTCAAGACGCGCATGTCCGATCTCACCGTCGAGATGGTCCAGCGCGGTCGCGGCCCCTCGACGGAGGAGGCGGCGCGCCGCCTCGGGGTCGCCCGGGAAATCCGCTCGGCCCGCGAGAAGCTGACCTCGCAGACCGGCCTGGAGCGGGCTTTCGACTACGAGTTGTTGCGCCACTATGCCCAGTACCGGGCCGGCGCGGGGATCCCGCTGGCGGGGTTCGCGGCGGCGCTGGCCGCGGCGGCGACCTTCTGGATCGCGCCGCCGGTTGCGGCGGCCTGGGCGCTCGGCGTCTTCCTGATGATCACCCTCAACACGACGTTGAGCCGGCGCTTCCTCCGCGCCGACCCGGCCACGATCCCGCTCGCCCGCTGGCGCCGCCGCTTCCTGATCGGCGAGGTGCTGCAGAGCCTGTCGTGGGCCGCGATGATCGGGCTCGGCACCACCGGAGGCTGGACCTTCGCGCTGTTCGGCCTCGTCATCGCCTCCGCCGTCACCACCATGCTGGCCGCGACGGTGCCGCTGGCCGCCATCGCCGCCCTGGTGCCGTTGGCCCTCGCCACCGCGTCGCTGGCCGCCTTCTCCCGCGGGATGGACCTGCTGATGCTGGTGGTGATGGCCGGCGGCGCGCAGATCTTCTTCCTCGGCCTGTCCCGCCGCCTCTACACCTCGACGGTGGGCGCCCTGCGCTCCCGCGCCGAGAAGGACGCGGTGTTCGGCGAACTGGAGCAGGCCAAGGCCAATTCGGACGAGGCCCGCCGCCGGGCCGAGGAGGCCAACCTCGCCAAGTCGCGCTTTCTCGCCACGATGAGCCACGAGCTGCGCACGCCGCTCAACGCCATCCTGGGTTTCTCGGAGGTGATGAAGAACGAGGTGTTCGGCACCCACACGGCGCCGTCCTACCGCGAGTACTCGCACGACATCCACGACAGCGGGATGCACCTCCTCAACCTGATCAACGAGATCCTCGACCTGTCGCGGATCGAGGCGGGGCGCTACGAGCTCAACGAGGAGCCGGTTCAGCTCGCCCACGTGGTGGAGGAGTGCCGCCACATGATGGGCCTGCGGGCCAAGGCGAAGAACCAGACCTTCCACGACCTCGTCGACGGCTCGCTGCCGCGGCTCTGGGCGGACGAGCGGGCACTCCGCCAGATCGTGCTGAACCTCCTGTCGAACGCGGTGAAGTTCACGCCGCCGGGCGGCGAGATCTGGCTGAAGGTCGGCTGGACCGCTTCGGGCGGACAATACGTGTCGGTGAAGGACAGCGGCCCGGGCATCCCCGAGGACGAACTCGGCACGGTCCTGTCCTCGTTCGGGCGCGGCTCGCTCGCGATCAAGACCGCCGAACAGGGCTCAGGCCTCGGCCTGCCGATCGTGAAGGGCCTGGTGGAGCTGCATGGCGGGCAGTTCCAGCTCTCCTCCAAGCCCCGCGAGGGTACCGAGGTGGTGGTGACGCTGCCGGCCGCCCGGGTCATGGACACGCTGCCGCCCGTAGAGGTCGAGCCGGAATTCGTGGGCCCCCTGCGCAGCCCCCTCAACCGCGCGGCGTGAGCCGCCCGTCCGGGCGGCCGCGCTCAGGCGAGACCGCCGAGCGCACGGATCCTGGCCCATTCGGCCTCGGTCACCGGCTGAACCGACAGGCGGGAATTGTTGACCAGAACCATGTCGGCGAGCGCCGGGTCGGCCTTGATCGCCTCGAGCGTTACCGGGCGCGGCAGCGCCTGCACGGCCTTCACGTCGACCATGCCGAAGCGGCCGGTCTCGTCGGTGTGGTCGGGATAGTAGGGGCGGATCACCGCGACGATGCCGACCACCGCCTTGCCCTCGTTCGAGTGGTAGAAGAAGCCCTGCTCGCCGACCTGCATCGCCATCAGCTGCTTCTTGGCGAGGTGGTTGCGCACGCCGTTCCAGTACGTGCCGGCGTCTCCGGCCGCGACCTGCTGCGCCCACGACCAGGTCGCGGGCTCGGATTTGAACAGCCAGTACGCCATCGCTGAGATCCCCGAGGACCGCCCGGCCGGGCGGCAGGCCCCGCCATAGCCCAGCTTCGCCCCCGCGGGACAGGTCGACGCTGCGGCCCACCCGCATCCGGGCAAGCCCTGAGTCACCGTTAAAAAATCAGTAACATCTGGTTTATCGAGGAATGATGTTGGCTGAATATTAAATTCTGAATGCCACACCTCGGAGAGGAACGCCCAGTAATTATCTCCGGTTGCATACATGCTGTCCCTGGTCGGCTGCTTCGCCGGAGAACATAACTTTTGGCTTGTAGCCCTGGCGGCGCTTGTCTGTGCGCTGGCAAGCGCGACGGCGATGGAACTGCTCATCCATGCCGAAAGGGCGGGCGACCGCAGCCGCTACACCTGGCTCGCGGTGGCCGCCGCCGCCGGCGGATCGGGGATCTGGGCGACGCATTTCCTGGCGATGCTCGCCTTCGAGCCGGGGCTGCCGTCGGGCTACGGCGTCGGGCTGACCATCCTCTCCTACGCCGATGCCGTGGCGATCACCGGGCTCGGCTTCGCCCTGGCCACGACCGGCCGGGCGGTCCAGGCGGCGCTCGGCGGTGCGGTGGTGGGCGGCGGCATCGCGGCGATGCACTATACCGGCATGGCCGCCTATCAGGTGCCGGGGCACCTCGTGTGGAATCCGCTCCCGGTCGTGATCTCGGTCGGCCTCGGGGCGGCATTCGGCGCCGCCGCCCTGGCGGTGGGGCTGTCGGCCACCACGGTGCGGGGCCGCTTCGGCGGCGGCGCGCTGCTGATCCTGGCGATCTGCGGCCATCACTTCACCGGGATGGCCGCCGTGACCATCCGGCCCGATCCCATTGTGGCGATCCACCCGAGCGCCATCAGCACCGCGTGGATGGCGGCTTCGGTGGCGGCGGCGAGTGTCCTGATCCTGCTGCTCGCCGGGGCAGCGCTGGCGCTCGATCTGCGGGAGCGCAGGCGCGCCGAGTTCGAGCGCGAGCGGCTGCGCAGCCTCGCCAATGCGGCGGTGGAGGGCCTCGTCGTCTGCCGCGGTGGCGAGATCGTCAGCGCCAACGAGGCCTTCGCCCGGCTCGCCGGCACCGGGACGTCCGACCTCGTGGGCACGAAGCTGGCCGCGTACCTGCCCGGCGTCGCCGCCGGGGCCGGAACGGTCGACCAGCCGCTCGAGGCGGAACTCGTACCGGCGGAGGGCGGCCCCATCCCGGTGGAGGTGATCATGCGCCCCGTAGCCGAGTACGGGCGCCTGCCGCACCACGCCGTGGCGGTGCGTGACCTGCGCGCCCGTCGCCGGGCTGAGAGCGAGATCCATTACCTCGCCCACCACGATGCGCTCACGGGACTGGCCAACCGCACGAGCTTCCATGCGCGGCTCGAGCGGGAGATCCGCGCCGCAGACGCCCAGGGCAGCCGGCTTGCCGTGCTGTGCCTCGACCTCGACCGCTTCAAGGAGGTCAACGACCTGTTCGGGCACGCGGCCGGCGACGCGATGCTGCGCGACCTCGCGCTCCGGGTCGGCGGCCTCCTCGACCCCAAGCAGCTGATGGCCCGGCTCGGCGGCGACGAATTCGCGATCCTGACGCCGCAGGTGGACGGATCCGCCGAGCGGCTGGCCGAGCGGATCCTGGCCACCCTGGCCGCGGTTCCGGCCGCCTCCGGCCCGGTGATCGCCACCAGCATCGGCATCGCGGTCTATCCCGACGACGCCGCGGACCAGCACGCGCTCCTGAGCCACGCGGACGCTGCCCTGTACCGGGCCAAGAACGAGGGGCGCGGCATCTGCCGGCGCTACGACGCCAGCATGGGCGCGCAGATCCGCGACCGGCGGCAGCTGGAGCGCGACCTGCGCCACGCGGTGGCGCGGAGCGAGCTGGAACTCGTCTACCAGCCGCAGACCCAGATCGGGACCGGCGCGGTGACGGGCTTCGAGGCGCTGCTGCGCTGGCGCCACCCCGACCGCGGCAGCATCTCCCCGGCCCTGTTCGTGCCGATCGCGGAGGAGACCGGGGCCATCCTGGAGATCGGCGCCTGGGTCCTGCGGGAGGCCTGCCGGGCGGCGGTTCGCTGGTCGAACCCGCTGGCGATCGCCGTCAACGTCTCCGCGGTGCAGCTCCACAACCCGCATTTCGTGCAGTTCGTCCACGGGACCCTGTTCGAATCCGGCCTGAAGGCCGAGCGCCTCGAGATCGAGATCACCGAGACGGCGCTGATCCGGGATCCGGCCCGGGCGCTCCTCACCCTGCGCCAGCTCAAGGCCCTGGGCGTGCGGATCGCCATGGACGATTTCGGCACCGGCTATTCCTCGCTGTCGAACCTGCGCTCCTTCCCGTTCGACCGAATCAAGATCGACGGCTCGTTCATCAGGGCGGTCCACAACAACCCGCAGGGGGCCGCGATCGTGCGCTCCGTCCTGGGGCTGGGGCGCGGCCTCGGGCTCGCCGTGGTGGCGGAGGGCGTGGAGACGGCCGATGAGCTGGCCTTCCTGGCGGCGGAGAACTGCACCTCCGCCCAGGGCTACCTGCTGGGCCGCCCCGCGCCGATCGGGCGCTTTTCCGCCCACACCCACGGCGCCCAGCCTGAGCGGGCGGCCTCGGTGGCGTGAGGCGGTTTCCGGCCCGGGCCGCGCGACCTAGTCGGACTCCCCGCGCAGCGGTCGGGCCAGCAGCCCCGCGATCACGTCGTCGACGCTGGCCTTGCCCGCCACGATGGCGGCGACGGCCTCCGCCACCGGCATCTCGACGCCCTTGGCGGCGGCGAGGCCCGCCAGCGCCGTGGCGGTGAACGCCCCCTCGGCGAGCTTGCCGCCCGCGGCCTCGGCCGGGCTCGCCCCGGCGCCGAGGCGCTGGCCGAAGGCGAAGTTGCGCGATTGCGGCGAGGAGGCGGTCAGCACGAGGTCGCCGAGGCCGGAGAGGCCCATCAGCGTCTCGGGTCGTCCCCCGAAGGTGCGGGCGAAGCGCATCAGCTCGGCGAAGGCGCGGGCGATCAGCGCCGCCCGGGCGCTCTCGCCGAGCCCGCGCCCGGCCACGATCCCGCACGCAATGGCCAGGACGTTCTTGCCGGCACCGCCGATCTCGACGCCGCGCACGTCGTCGGTGTGATAGAGCCGAAAGCTCGGACCGGACAGCAACCCGCTCAACGACGCGGCGAGACCGGGATCGGCCGCCGCCAGGGTCACGGCGGTGGGCAGGCCCCGGGCGACGTCGGCCGCGAAGCTCGGGCCCGACAGGACCGCCACGGGCGTGCCCGGCGGCAAGGCCTCCGCCGCGACCGCGCTCATGAAGCTGTCGCTGCCGCGCTCGATCCCCTTGGCGCAGACGATCACCGGACCGGCCGTGGCCAGGGGGCCGTGCAGATTCGCCAGCACGCCGCGCACGGTCTGGGCCGGCACGACCAGCAGGGTCGCCCGGGCGCCGGCGAGCTGTTGCGGATCGGCCGTCGCCGCGATGCCCGGATGGAGCGGCACGCCGGGCAGGTAGCGCGGGTTCTCGCGGTCCGCCTGGAGGGCGGCGGCGGCCTCCTTGTCGCGCAGCCAGAGGGTGACGGGGTGGCCGGCCCCGGCGGCGGCGTTGGCCAGCGCCGTTCCCCAGGCGCCACCGCCGACGACGTTGATCGGGCTCTGCGCGCTCATGCCGCGTCCTCCCTGTCCGCGCAGTCCAGTCGGTAGAGCACGTGCGCGCGCAGCGGCCCCTCCGGCACGGCCGGATGCGGAAACGTTCCGGACGGCGCCATGCCGAGGCGCTCCATCACGGCCCGGGACCGGGCATTGCCGGCCGCCGTGAAGGCCACGACGGCGCGGATGCCGCAGCGCCCGGCGAGATCGGCCAGCGCCAGCCGCCCGGCGCGCGTGGCGAAGCCCCGGTCCCAGGATCCCCGCGCCAGGCGCCAAGCCAGCTCGACCGTCGTTCCGGGCCGGTCGCCGCCCGGGAAGGGCAGGGGGCGCAGGATCCGCATCGCGCCCGCGAAGCCGATGAAGCGGCCAGCGTGCTCCAGGGCCCAGGGGCCGAACCCGTCCGCCACGAAGCGCCGGTCGAAAAGGCCGGCCTCGGCGGCGCTCTCCGCTTCGGTCCGGGGCCGGGGGAAGTGGGCCATCACCCTCGGGTCGGCGTTGAGCGCCGCGAAGGGCGCCGTGTCATCCGGGCGCCAGCGGCGCAGGATCAGGTCGCCGTCCCGGAGGGCGTCGGGCACCGGCGCGGGCGGGATCTTGCCGCGCCACGCCAGCGAGCGCCGGTTCAGGAGCGCGAGATCGGCCTCGCCGGCGAGCACGGCCTCGCCGAGCGTGATCGCCAGCTCCAGTTGCTCGGGGGGCATGGTGGCGTAGGCGGGCGGGCGGACATGGTCGCGCCACGGCCCGCCGCAGGCCTGGTCCAGGAGGATGCGGGCGAAGCAATGGTCGAGCCGCACCGGCCAGCCCGGACGGGCGGCCTCGGGCAGCCGGCGCTCCACCAAGTCCCGCCAGTGCGCGCGCCGCTCCGCCGCGCTCATCCGGCCGGGACCGCCGGCCGGGCCGGAGCGGCCGCCAGCGGCCACCGGGGCCGCGCCGGGGCGGTGAGGTCGTCCACCAGCCCGAGACGCAGGCGCTCCAGCCCGGCCCAGGCGATCATCGCGCCATTGTCGCCGCAGAGCGGCAGGGGCGGCGCCACGAAGCTCAGGCCCGCCTCGCCGGCCAGGGAGGCCAGCGCCCGCCGGATGGCGCCGTTGGCCGCCACGCCCCCCGCCGCGACCAGGGCGGTGGGCCGTCCGGCCACGTCCGAGAAGGCCCGCAGGGCGACCCGGGCGCGGTCCACCACCACGTCGACCACCGCGGCCTGGAAGCTCGCGCAGAGATCGGCGACGTCGCGCTCGGCCAGCGGGGCGATCCGCTCGGCCTCGATCCGCAGGGCGGTCTTGAGGCCCGAGAGAGAGAAATCGGCCTCGCGGCGGCCGAGCATCGGCCGGGGCAGGGCGAAGCGCTCGGGATCGCCGGCCTCGGCCATGCGCTCGACCGCGGGGCCGCCGGGATAGCCGAGTCCGAGGAGCTTGGCGGCCTTGTCGAAGGCCTCGCCGATGGCGTCGTCCACGGTGGAGCCGAGGCGCACATAATCGCCGACGCCGCGCACGGCGATGAGCTGGGTGTGGCCGCCCGAGACCAGCAGCAGCAGGTAGGGGAAGGCGATGCCGTCGGTGAGCCGGGCCGTGAGGGCGTGGGCCTCCAGATGGTTGACGGCGAGCAGGGGTTTGCGGGTCACGAGCGCCAGGGTCTTGGCGGTGACGAGTCCGACCAGCACGCCGCCGATCAGCCCCGGGCCGGCCGCAACCGCGATGCCGTCGAGATCCTGGAAGCCGGTTCCGGCCCGGTCGAGGGCGCGGGCGATCAGCCGGTCGAGCACCTCGACGTGGGCGCGGGCGGCGATCTCCGGCACGACGCCGCCATAGGCCGCGTGCTCGGCGATCTGGCTCAGCACCTCGTTGGCGCGGATCTGGCCGACGCCCTCCTCGTCGACCGACACCACCGCGGCGGCGGTCTCGTCGCAGGTGGTCTCAATGCCGAGCACGGTCTTCTGCACGGGTGGAACTCCTCCGATCCGAACCGCATCCTATCCGCCGGCGGTCACGGCGCGAAGGCGGAGCCTCGTCGAGCGCAGCGGCCCGAACGACGGCCTCGGGCCTTCGGAAAACGACGCAGCGCTCGGCCGTCTCTCCGATCCGCACCTCGGGTCGAGGGCGCGGCTGGAATGGCCATCGCCGGCCCGCCCCGCCCGGCAGGTGCGCGACCCCGGTCGCCCTCAGTCGACCGCCACCATCACGTCGGAGGCCTTGATCACCGCATAGGCGGGACCGCCGGCGACGAGCTTGAGGGATTCGACGGCCTCGTTGGTGATCGAGGCGGTGACCACCTGGCCGGGGCTGATCTCGATCTTGACGTGGGAGGTGGTCGCCCCCTTCCCCACCGAAAGGACCGTGCCCTTGAGAACGTTGCGCGCGCTGATCTTCATGGTCTGCTGCCCAGCTTCATAAGCCGCACCGGAACAGGCCGCCTCGGGCGGCCTCGGGCGGGTCTCCTACAGCATGGCGGGGCCCCGCGCGACCACCTCAGCGCGGATCGGCGTCGGGCTCGCCGGCCTCGTCCTCGGGGATCGGCGCGGCGCCCCAGGCGGCCAGCGCGGCGTTGAGGTCGTCGAGGACGAAGTGCCGGGCGCTGTCCCGGTCGTATCCGTCGGCCAGAAGGTCGTCGTAATCGGTGAAGACGTGGCGCGCATACGTGACGAGGGCGAGACGTGCCGCGGTCTCCGGGGCGGCCCGGCGCAGGCCCGGGCTCGCCAGAGCCCGGTCGAGAATGGCCTCCGCCTCGAAATCCGGCAGGCGCGTGGCGAGCCGGGCCAGCGCGGCGGCGACGGCATCCCGGCGGTTCGAAGGCGGTGGTCCGGCACTCATCGGGGGCCTGGCGACGGCATGCTTTTAACCGCGCGATCGGATAGGATCGACGCTCGATAAGGCGGGGCCGGCACAGGATCCTCCGCCGGGGAGATCAGGTCCATGGCAAGTCTTCGTCCCGCGCTGCTTCTCGGTCTCCTGCTCGGGGCCGCGCCGGCGCTGGCCCAGGGCCCGGCTCCGGGTGCGGGTCCCGGCCCCGCCGCCGGCCCGACCGGCCCCATCGTGGGCGGCCGCCGGGTGCCCCCCACGGGCCAGACCAAGCCGCCGGGCGCCGCCGCAGCCACCGGAATGCCGCAGCCCGTGAACCAGGCCGAGATGATCAAGGCTCAAAAGGCCGCCGAGGCCCGCTCGAAGGCCTGGGACAGCAAGATGCGCCACACGATGGGCTCGATCTGCCACGGCTGCTGAGGCCCGGCACGTCATGCCGGAGGCCGGAGTGCCCGCTCGGCTTGAGGCTCCGGAAACGCGAAGGGGCCGCCCGCATGGGCAGCCCCTCCATCGGTCGCCGGGGCGACAGGATCAGCGGGAGTAGAACTCGATGACGAGGTTCGGCTCCATCTGCACCGGGTAAGGAACCTCGGACAGGCTGGGGATGCGGGTGACGCGGGCGGTCATCTTGGCGTGGTCGGCCTCGATGTAGTCCGGCACGTCACGCTCGGGGAGCTGGGTCGCCACGATGACGATCTCGAGCTGGCGGGACGATTCCTTGACCTCGATCAGGTCACCGGCCTTCACCTGGTAGCTCGGGATGTTGACGCGGACGCCGTTGACCTTGACGTGCCCGTGGTTGACGAACTGGCGCGCGGCGAACGGGGTCGCGACGAACTTCGCCCGGTAGACCACGGCGTCGAGGCGGCGCTCGAGCAGGCCGACGAGGTTCTCGCCGGAATCGCCGCGCAGGCGGATCGCCTCGGCGTAGTAGCGGCGGAACTGCTTCTCGGTGATGTTGCCGTAGTAGCCCTTGAGCTTCTGCTTGGCGCGCAGCTGCGTGCCGAAATCGCTCATCTTGCCCTTGCGGCGCTGGCCGTGCTGGCCGGGGCCGTACTCGCGGCGGTTGACGGGGCTCTTCGGGCGGCCCCAGATGTTCTGGCCCATGCGGCGGTCGAGCTTGTGCTTCGCCTGAATCCGCTTCGACATATCTTTCGCGTCCTCTCGAGACCGAGAATGAGGAACGCGCCCTCCTTTTCCCGGACGTCAGGTCCGGGACGACAGGGCGGGAGGATCCCGCCCACGGGTGCGCGTGAAAACGCGACGGGGCCCCGTGCGGAGCCCCATCGACGGGCGGGTCTTTAGGGGACGGGGCCGCCGCGGTCAACCGTGAGAGGTCAGATGGACGAGTCAGTCGCGGTCCGGCGCGGTGCGCCCGCGGACGTGGAGGTGATCCGGGCGCTGGTCGAGGCTGCCTACACCAAGTGGATCCCGGTGATCGGCCGCCTGCCGATCCCGATGCGGGCGGATTACGCGCAGGCGGTGCTGGAGAACCGCTTCGACCTGCTGCTGGCCGGCCCGGAGCTCGCCGGGCTGATCGAGACCAAGGCGGAGGCCGACCACCTGCTGGTCGTGAACGTGGCGGTGGACCCGGCTTTCCAGGGCCGGGGCTTCGGCGTCAGGCTGATGCAGCGGGCGGACGCCATCGCGGCGGAAGCCGGGCTCGCGCGGCTGCGCCTCTACACCAACAAGAAGTACGTCGCGAACCTGCGCCTCTACGGCGCGCTCGGCTACAGGGTGGAGCGGGAGGAGCCCTATGCCGGCCCGGGCCGGACGCGGGACGACGACATCACCGTGCACATGGTGAAGGATCTCGCGGCCGACATGGCTGAGCGCCGGCAGGCCTGACTCATCGACCCGGCCCCCAGTCATCGCGAGCGCAGCGAAGCGACCCAGGGTGGCGCGCCGCCGCAGAGCGTGGCGCCGCTGGATTGCTTCGCTGCGCTCGCAAAGCCGGCGTGTTCCCCCCGGCCCACGGTGAAAGCCCGGTCTCCCGGCTCCCCTCAGGTCACTACGCTCGGCTCGGCCCGGCCGGTGCGGGGCTCGATCTCGGCGATCGCGCGGGCCGCCGCCGCCACCGGCCCCAGCACCTCGGCCACCGACAGATCGAGGCGGTCCGGCGCGTTCTCGTAGCGCTCCAGGTAGACCCGCAGCGTCGCCCCGGCGGTGCCAGTTCCCGAGAGGCGGAACACCGCCCGCGCATCCTCGGCGAAGCCGATCCGGATGCCCTGGCGCTCGGTCAGCGAGCCGTCCACCGGGTCACGGTAGGCGAACTCGTCGGCGGTCGACACCGTGAGATCGCCGATCCGCGTCCCCGGCAGCCCGGCGAGCTTCTCGCGCAGCGCGTCCATCAGGCCGTTGGCGCCGTCCGAATCCACTTCCTCATAGTCGTGCCGGGCGTAGTAGTCGCGGCCGTAGGTCCGCCAATGCGCCCGCACCAGCGCGTCGGCGCGCTCGCCGGTGGCGGCCAGGATGTTGAGCCAGAGCAGCACCGCCCAGAGCCCGTCCTTCTCGCGGACGTGGTTCGAGCCGGTGCCGGCGCTCTCCTCGCCGCACAGGGTGATGAGGCCAGCATCCAGCAGGTTGCCGAAGAACTTCCAGCCGGTGGGCGTCTCGTAGGCCTTGATGCCGAGGGCGGCCGCGACCCGGTCGGCGGCGCGGCTCGTGGGCATGGAGCGGGCAACGCCCGACAGGCCGCCCGCGTAGCCTGGCGCCCGGTGGGCATGGGCGGCGAGCAGCGCGAGGCTGTCGCTCGGCGTCACGAACAGGCCCGGGGCCACGATCATGTTGCGGTCGCCGTCGCCGTCCGAGGCGGCGCCGAAATCCGGCGCGTCCGGCCCCTGCATCAGGTCGAACAGGTCGTGGCAATGGACCGGGTTCGGGTCCGGGTGATGGCCGCCGAAATCCTCTTTCGGGACCGCGTTGACCACCGTGCCGGCGGGCGCGCCCAGCATCCCTTCCAAGATCGCCGTCGCGTAAGGTCCGGTCACCGCGCTCATGGCGTCGAAGCGCATGCGGAAGCCGGAGGCGAACAGGCGCGACACCGCGTCGAAATCGATCAGCGTGCGCATCAGCGCGGCATAGTCGGCCACCGGGTCGATCACCGTGACCGTCATGGCGCCGAGGCGAGTGTCGCCGAGCGTGTCGAGGTCGAGGTCCGGGGCTTCGACGAGGCGATATTCCGTCAGCGCCTTGGCGCGCGCGAAGATGGCGTCGGTGAGGGATTCGGGCGCCGGGCCGCCGTTGGCGGCATTGAACTTGATGCCGAAATCGCCCTCCGGCCCGCCCGGATTGTGGCTCGCCGACAGGACGATGCCGCCGAGCGCCCTGGCCTTCCGGATCACGCAGGAGGCGGCGGGCGTCGAGAGCAGGCCGCCTTGCCCGACCAGGACCCGGCCGAAGCCGTTGCCGGCCGCGAGGCGCAGGGTCTTCTGGACCACCTCGCGGTTGAGGAACCGGCCGTCGCCGCCCAGCACGAGGGTCGCGCCGTCCTTGTCGGGCAGGGTGTCGAAGATCGCCTGGATGAAGTTCTCGACGTAGTTCGGCTGCCGGAACACCGGCACCTTCTTGCGCAGGCCGGAGGTGCCTGGCTTCTGGTCGGGGAAGGGCGTGGTGGCGACGGTGGTCGGAGTCGTCATGAGCGGGCGTCTCCCGGAATCTTGCGCCTCCATGCCCGTGCGGAGGCGCGGCGTCACCAGCCCCGGCGACAGGGGCGGGCTTTTTTCACGCGGTTTCGCCGGATCGGGCGACGGAATCCGCCGCCTGTCCGCCGGCGGTCGGCTCGAGGCGTTGCGCCGGCCGACACCCGCCGGTTGTATCGCGCGAGCCGCCAGACAAGGCGGCCCGGAGGAAATCATGGCGGACAGACCGATGCGGACAGATCCGAACGCGGCACGGCAGGGCCGGGGCTTGGCCCGGCGCGACCTGGTCGGGGCGCTCGCCGCCGGTGCGGCGGTCGCGGCCGCAGCGGCACCGGCCGTCGCCGCCTCATCCGCCCGGCTGACGACAGAGGAGTTCCGCCTGCCCTGGAGCGAGCCCGGCGTCGACATCTACGTGCGCAACAAGCGCCCGGCCGGGACCGACCGGTTCCCGGGCGACCGGATCCTGCTCTACGTGCACGGCTCGACCTACCCGTCCTCCACGGCCTTCGACCTGCCGCTCGGCGGGATGTCGGCCATGGACTACCTCGCGGGCCTCGGCTTCGACGTCTACTGCGTGGACCTGCCGGGCTACGGCCTGTCCGGGCGCCCGGCCGCCATGGACGCGCCGCCGGACGACAACCCGCCGCTCATGCGCACGCCCGACGCCGCCAAGGTGGTGGGGCAGGTGGTCGACTTCATCCGGAAGCGGCGCAACGTCGAGAAGATCGACCTGATGGGCTGGTCCTGGGGGACCTCCACCATGGGGCTCTACACCAGCACCCACAACGACGCGGTCAACCGCCTCGTCCTCTACGCGCCGCAATGGCTCGCGCGCACGCCGGGCCTGATCGGCGGCGGCGGCAAGGTGGGGGCCTACCGCACCGTCAGCCGCGACAGCGCCCGGGCGCGCTGGCTGACCGGGGTGCCCGAGGACAAGAAGGCCGACCTGATCCCGGCAGGCTGGTTCGACCAATGGGCCGACGCGACCTTCGCCACCGACACAGCAGGAGCCAAGCGATCGCCACCGGTCCTGCGCGCACCGAACGGCACGGTCGCCGACAAGGACGCCTACTGGGCGGCGGGCAAGCCCCTCTACGACCCGGGCGAGATCCGCGTGCCGGTGCTGATCATCCACGCCGAGTGGGACGCGGATCTGCCGAGCTACCAGGCGCAGGAGTATTTCACCAAGCTCACGCACGCGCCCTACAAGCGCTTCGTCGAGCTGGGCGAGGGCACCCACACGGTGATGATGGAGAAGAACCGCATGCAGTTCCTCCACGAGGTCGGGGCCTTCCTCACGGAGGCCGACCCGCAGGCGCTGAACTGAGCGGCCGTGCCCGGGGGGCCGGCCCTTCCCATACCGTTGCCTCATCCTGAGGTGCCCGCGCCAGCGGGCCTCGCAGGCGGGCTCCAGGGATCGCGCGGCCGGCTGGCTGGAGGCCTCCTTCGAGGCCTCCGCTCCGGCACCTCAGGATGACGGCACGAACAGGTGGGCTCGGGGCGGGGCGGCCAGCCCGGCCGCCCCGGCGGCCGAGCCCTATTCCGCCGCCTGCCGGGCCGCGTAGCCCAGCCGCTCGTTCAGTGCGCGGATCAGCTTGGCCGCCGCCTCGGCGATCACCGTGCCGGGCGGGAAGATCGCCGCCGCGCCGGCCGCCGTCAGCGCCGCGTAGTCGCCCGGCGGGATGACGCCGCCGATGGCGATCATCACGTCGTCGCGGCCCTGCTCGGTGAGCGCCGCCTTCAGCTCCGGCACCAGGGTCAGGTGGCCGGCCGCCAGGGACGAGACGCCGACGATGTGGACGTCGTTCTCCACCGCCTGCCGGGCAGCCTCCGCCGGGGTGGCGAAGAGCGGCCCGATATCCACGTCGAAGCCGAGATCGGCGAAGGCCGAGGCGATCACCTTCTGGCCGCGGTCGTGCCCGTCCTGGCCCATCTTGGCGACCAGGATGCGCGGCCGGCGGCCGTCGTTCTCCTCGAACGCCTCGACCAGCGCCCGGACTTCCTCGACCACAGGCGACATGCCCCCCACCTCGCGCTTGTAGACGCCGGAGATCGAGCGGATCTCGGCGCGGTGCCGGCCCCAGGCCTTCTCCAGGGCCTCGGAAATCTCGCCCACCGTCGCCTTGGCGCGGGCCGCCTCGACGGCGAGTTCCAGCAGGTTGCCGGCGCCGTCGGCGGCCTTCGTGAGGGCGTCGAGCCGGGCCGTCACGGCGGCCTCGTCGCGCTCGGCGCGCAGGCGCTTGAGCTTGTCTATCTGGAGCCGGCGGACGTTGCCGTTGTCGACCCGCAGCAGCTCGATCGCCATCTCGTCGTCGGCCTTGAACTTGTTCACGCCCACGATGGTCTGGCGCCCGGAATCGATCCGCGCCTGGGCGCGGGCGGCGGCCTCCTCGATCCGCAGCTTCGGGATGCCGGCCTCGATCGCCTTGGCCATGCCGCCGAGCCCGTCGACCTCGCGGATATGCTCCCAGGCGCGCGCCACCATGTCGGCGGTGAGCTTCTCGACGTAGTAGGAGCCGCCCCAGGGATCGACGATCCGGGTGGTGCCGCTCTCCTGCTGCAGGAACAGCTGCGTGTTGCGGGCGATCCGCGCCGAGAAGTCGGTGGGCAGCGCCAGCGCCTCGTCCAGCGCGTTGGTGTGGAGCGACTGCGTGCCCCCCTGCGTCGCCGCCATCGCCTCGATGTTGGTGCGGGTGACGTTGTTGAACACGTCCTGGGCGGTGAGCGACCAGCCCGACGTCTGCGAGTGGGTGCGCAGCGCCAGCGACTTCTCCGACTTCGGATCGAAACTCTTGACCAGCTTCGCCCAGATCAGGCGCGCGGCCCGCATCTTGGCGACCTCCATGAAGAAGTTGGTCGAGATCGCCCAGAAGAACGACAGGCGCGGGGCGAACTGGTCGATGGTCAGCCCGGCCGCCAGCCCCGCCTTGATGTACTCGACGCCGTCGGCGAGCGTGTAGGCGAGCTCGAGGTCGTTCGTGGCGCCTGCCTCCTGCATGTGGTAGCCGGAGATCGAGATCGAGTTGAACTTCGGCATGTTCTTCGACGTGTAGGCGAAGATGTCGGAGATGATCCGCATCGATCCCTTGGGGGGATAGATGTAGGTGTTGCGGACCATGAACTCCTTGAGGATGTCGTTCTGGATCGTGCCGGCGAGCTTCTGCGGCGGCACGCCCTGCTCCTCGGCGGCGACGATGTAGAGGGCGAGGATCGGCAGGACCGCGCCGTTCATCGTCATCGAGACGGTCATCTCGTCCAGCGGGATGCCCGAGAAGAGCGTCCGCATGTCGTAGATCGAGTCGATCGCCACGCCCGCCATGCCGACATCGCCCGAGACGCGGGGATGGTCGGAATCGTAGCCGCGGTGCGTGGCGAGGTCGAAGGCCACCGACAGGCCCTTCTGCCCGGCCGCGAGGTTGCGGCGATAGAAGGCGTTCGAATCCTCGGCCGTGGAGAAGCCGGCATATTGCCGGATCGTCCAGGGCTGGGTGACGTACATGGTCGGGTAGGGGCCGCGCAGGAACGGCGCGATCCCCGGATAAGTGTCGAGGAACTCGATGCCCTCCCGGTCCTCCGGCCCGTAGCGGCCCTTCACCGGGATGCCCTCCGGCGTCATCCAGGGCTCGCCGAGCGCCGGGGCCGCGATCGCGAGTGAGTCGCCGGCGAGCGGGATTCCGGCGAAGTTCGGGATGCGGGAGGTCATGGCGTTGACTCGTTGTGGCGTTTGTCACGCCATTATAGGGACCCGCTCGGAGCGGGCTACTCCCCTATCGGTCAAGCTTCCGCGGAAGGCCGCGCAGCGCCGGTGCCTCAGCGCGCCTCGGCGGCCCGGTCCCTCGGGCCGCGCCACAGGAGGTAGAGTCCGGCGCCGGCCAGCATCAGCGCCATCCCGTACCAGGTGATCGCGTAGACGAGGTGGTTGTTGGGGAAGGCGATCACCGTGAGGCCGCCCACCGGCAGGCCGCCGGGATTGGGCGTCGCATCCGCGTCCACGAAGTAGGGGGCGACGTCGGTGAGGCCCCGGGCCGCCGCGATGGCCGCCACGTCGCGGGAATACCAGCGGTTGTCCTTCGGATCGTTGGCGCGCAGGAACGCGCCCTTGGGTTCGGTCAGCCGCAGGAGGCCGGTCACATTCGTCGCGCCCGCCACCTGCCCGGCCTCGCGGGTCGCCGGATCCCGGCGGTCGCCGGGCACGAAGCCGCGATTGATTAGCACGAGGGTTCCGTCCGGCCGCCGCAGGGGCGTCAGCACCCAGAAGCCGCCGCCCAGCTCGGTGACGGCCTGAACCAGGGTCTCGCGATCGTTCAGGAAGGTGCCGGAGAGCCGGACGTGCCGGTAGGCGTCGTCGGGGCCGACGCGCGGCCAGTCGGCGGGGCCCGGCGCCGGCACCGGCGCGGCGTGGACCCGGGAATCGACCCGGTCGATCAGGTCGAGCTTCCAGGCCCGCCGCTCCACCTGCCACGTGCCGAGTCCGAGCAGGACGACGAACACGAGGCCCGCGCCGACGCCGAACACGGCGCGCCGCAGCAACGACATCGGGGCCGGGGAGGGGGCCGGGCCCGGATCAGCCCCCCCTCCCGACCCCGCGGGTTCCGTCTCCGAACGCGCGCTCAGCGGGCGTTGTTCATGACGTCGTGGGCATCCATCGGCATCATGTTGTGGTTGAGGTGGTACATGACCCACACTGAGCCGGCGAGCATGATCACCACCAGCGTGATGGTGAAGATCAGCGCCATGAAGGTCCAGCCGCCCTCCGACTTCGTGCTCATGTGCAGGAAGTAGATGACGTGCACGACCATCTGGACGCCGCCGAGCGCCAGGATGACCAGAGAGGTGACGAGGCTGTTGTCGAGGACGTTGCCCATCACCAGCCAGAACGGGATCACCGTCAGGATCACCGACAGGACGAAGCCCGTCATGTAGCTCTGGAAGCTGCCGTGGCCGCCCTCGCTGTGGGCGTGGGCGTCGTGCGTGTCCTGGCCGTGGCCGGTGAGGCGGTGTGCGTCGGCGCTCATTCGAGCACTCCCATCAGGTAGACGACGGTGAAGACGCCGATCCAGATCAGGTCGAGGAAGTGCCAGAACATCGACAGGCACATCAGCCGGCGCTTGTTCTCGACGATCAGGCCGCGCTTGCCGACCTGCACCATCAGCACGACGAGCCACAGGATGCCCATCGAGACGTGCAGACCGTGGGTCGACACCAGGGTGTAGAACGACGACAGGAACGCGCTGCGCCAGGGCGGCGCGCCCTCGTGGAACAGGTGGACGAACTCCCGGATCTCCAGCGCCACGAAGGCCGCGCCGAACAGGCCGGTCACCGCCAGCCAGATCTGCGTCTGCTTCACCCGGTCCCGGTCCATCTCCAGCATGGCGAAGCCGTAGGTGATGGACGAGAATAGCAGCATGGCGGTGTTCACCGCGATGCCCGGCAAGTCGAACAGCTCCTTCGGGGTGGGGCCGGCCGCGTAGCTGCGCCCGAGCACCCCGTAGGTCGCGAACAGGGTCGCGAAGATGAGGCAGTCGCTCATCAGGTAGAGCCAGAACCCGAGCATGGTCGAGCCCTCGGAATGATGGCCCTCCTCGTCGGTCTGGTAGAAGACCGGCGCCGCGGCGCCGGGGGGTGCAGTCTCCGCGTGCATCATCGGATCACGCCATCTCCAGTTCGCGCGTCCGCTGACCTTCCGTCCGACTAACGACGTCGGCGGGAATGTAGTAGTCGCGATTGTAATTAAAGGTGTGAGCGATCGCGACGACGAAGATCGCCACGAAGCTGAGCGCCGCCAGCCACCAGACGTACCACACCATGGCGATGCCGAAGGTGAAGTTCAGGGCCGCCAGGATCGCGCCGGCCGCGGTGTTCTTGGGCATGTGGATCGGCCGGTAGCCCTTGAGCGGACGGTCGAAACCGCGGTTCTTCATGTCCCACCACGCGTCGGAATCATGGACCACCGGCGTGAAGGCGAAGTTGTAGTCCGGCGGCGGCGAGGAGGTGGACCATTCCAGGGTCCGGCCGCCCCACGGATCGCCGCTGAGGTCACGCAGCTTGTCGCGGTTCCGGATCGAGACCACGAACATGATGATCTGCGAGGCGATGCCGCAGGCGATGAGCGCCGCGCCGATGGCGGCGATCACGAACCAGATCTGCAACGACGGGTCGTCGAAATGCTGCATGCGCCGGGTCACGCCCATCAGGCCGAGCACGTAGAGCGGCATGAAGGCGACGTAGAACCCGGTCACCCAGAACACGAGGGCCATCTTCCCCCAGAACTCGTCGAGCTTGAACCCGAAGGCCTTGGGGAACCAGAAGGTCACGCCGGCGAACATGCCGAACAGCACGCCGCCGATGATCACGTTGTGGAAGTGCGCGATCAGGAACAGCGAATTGTGCAGCACGAAGTCGGCCGGGGGCACCGCCAGGAGGACGCCGGTCATGCCGCCGATCACGAAGGTGACGATGAACGCCACCACCCACAGCATCGGCACCTCGAACCGGATCCGGCCGCGGTACATGGTGAACATCCAGTTGAAGATCTTCGCACCCGTCGGGATCGAGATGATCATGGTCGTGATCCCGAAGAACGAGTTCACGTCCGCGCCCGAGCCCATGGTGAAGAAGTGGTGCAGCCACACGAGGTAGGCGAGGATGGTGATGACCACCAGCGCGTAGACCATCGAGGTGTAGCCGAACAGGCGCTTGCCGCAGAAGGTCGAGGTGATCTCCGAGAACACGCCGAAGGCCGGCAGGATCAGGATATAGACCTCCGGGTGACCCCAGATCCAGATCAGGTTGAAGTACAGCATGGCGTTGCCGCCGAGGTCGTTCGTGAAGAAATGCGTGCCGACGTAGCGGTCGAGCGACAGCATCGCGAGAACGGCCGTGAGGATCGGGAAGGCGGCCACGATCAGGATGTTGGTGCAGAGCGACGACCAGACGAAGATCGGCAGCTTCATCATGGTCATGCCGGGCGCCCGCATCTTCACGATGGTGGCGATCAGGTTGATCCCTGAGAGCAGCGTCCCGATACCGGCGATCTGCAGGGCCCAGATGTAATAGTCGACGCCGACGCCGGGGCTCATCGCAGCCCCGGAGAGCGGCGGGTAGGCGAGCCAGGTGGCGCGGGAGAACTCGCCGACGAACAGCGAGACCATCACCAGCATGCCGCCGGCGACCGTCATCCAGAAGCTGAAGTTGTTGAGGAACGGGAAGGCGACGTCGCGGGCACCGATCTGCAGCGGCACCGCGAAGTTCATGAGCCCCGTGACGAACGGCATCGCCACGAAGAAGATCATGATCATGCCGTGGGCGGTGAAGATCTGGTCGTAGTGGTGCGGCGGCAGGAAGCCCTGCTCCTGGCCGAACGCCACCGCCTGCTGCGAGCGCATCAGGATCGCGTCGGCGAAGCCGCGCAGCAGCATCACGCCCGCGAAGATGCAGTACATGATGCCGATCTTCTTGTGGTCGATCGACGTGATCCAGTCACGCCACATCGGCCCCCAGAAGCGGTAATAGGTGATGACCCCGAGGACGGTGAGGCCGACGACGGCCACGCCGGCGAAGGTCCCCTGCAGGATCGGCTCATGGTAGGGGATCTGCTCGATCGTAAATCGACCGAAGAGCAGCTGCTGGAGGTCCAGGTTTGCGAACATGGGATCGGCCCGTTCAGTGGGTTCGACGGCGACCGCCGGTCATGTGTGTGGAGTCCGCTGTCGTCACGCGCGGAATCATTGGTTCTGCTGCTTGATCATTGATTCAGCTGCTTCGGGGCGATCTGGCCGCCCTCGCTCTGGCCCTCGCCGGAGCCCTTGCCCTGGCTGTCGGGCGCCTTCTGCTCCCGGACATCCGGGTTGCCCATGTCGGGCCGCGGCTGCATGCCCTGGGGCTGGGTCTGGCCGTGCGGGGCGGTCTCCGAGGCCGGCGCCGTGGCGCCCGGCGCCTCGACGCCGCGCTCGGCGAGGCGGTTATCGTACTGGAGCCGCTTGTAGTTCTCGGCGGCCTCCGCGCCCGAGGCACCGCCCTGCGCGTCGATCTTCACCATCTCGCCGACGCACATCTGGTCGGGCCGGGGGCACATGCCGATGATCCGGTCGTAGAGGCCCTTCATGTAGGACTTGTAGAACCGCGCCGGCTCCGCCTCGCTCGGCTCCTCCAGCTTCAGATAGGCCTCCTGGGTCAGCTCGCCGCCCTGGGCCTTGGCCTTGGCGATCCACTGGTCGAAGCTCTCGTTGGTCAGGCCGTGGAACTTGAAGAACATGTTGGAGAAGCCGGCGCCACTGTAATGCGCCGAGCGGCCCTCGTAGGCGCCCTCCCGGTTGATCACCGCATGGAGCTGCGTCTGCATGCCGGGCATCGCGTAGACCATGCCGGCGAGCGTGGGCACGTAGAACGTGTTCATCACGTCGGTCGCGGTGATCTTGAAGCGGATCGGCCGGTCCACCGGCGCCGCCAGTTCGTTGACCGTGGCGATCCCGTATTGCGGGTAGAGGAACAGCCACTTCCAATCCATGGCGATCGCCTCGACCTCCAGCGGCACGGTGCCCGCCGGGACGTCGCGCTTCGGGTCGATCTTGCTGAGCGGCCTGAACGGATCGAGGGTGTGGGTCCCGATCCAGGTCAGCGCGCCGAGCGCGATGATGATCATCAGCGGCGCCGTCCAGATCAGCACCTCGAGCTGCGTCGAGTGGTGCCATTCGGGATCGTAGACCGCGTCCTCGTTGGTGGCGCGGTAGCGCCACGCGAAGATCAGCGTGAAGGCGATCACCGGGACGATGATCAGGAGCATCAGCCCTGTGGCCGCCAGCACGAGGTTGCGCTGCTGCTCGGCCACGTATCCGGCCGGATGCAGGACCACGAAGTTGCAGCCGCCGAGCAGGGTCAGGAGCGGCAGGGTCAGGAGCGGCAGGAGGCGCCGCCCGCGGCCGCCTCGGCGCGTCGCGGTGTCGGTCCTGTCCGGTCGATGGGTCTTAGAGGTCACAGCACGCGTCTCGTTATCCCATGCCGCTGCCGCGGCGCTTCTGCCGTGCCGCGCGAGGCGGCGTTCCTGTCAGCCAAAGGGTGGCCGGCGGCCTTCGCCGCCGGCCGGACCGGCTACATCTGACGCATTTCCGAGCGGTCGGTGAACAGGGCCACCAAGCTGCAGACCGCGCCCGACAGGAGGTACACGCCGATCATCGCCAAGCCGTAGCGCTGCGAGAGGAACAGGGCCACGAGCGGTGCGAAGCCGGCGCCGAGCAGCCACGCGAAGTCGGAGGTGAGCGCGGCACCGGTGTAGCGGTAGCGGTTGCCGAGGCGGGCGCTCACCGCACCCGCGGTCTGGCCGTAGGCGAGGCCGAGCAGCATGAAGCCGATCGTGACGTAGATGGTCTGGCCGATGGCGCTCTCGCCGAACAGGAGCGGCGCGATGATGCTGCCGACGGCGAAGAAGCCGATCAGCGAAGAACTCATGATCAGGCAGTTGCGGCGACCGATCTGGTCGGCGATCAGCCCGGAGGCCGCGACCGCGCCGGCGCAGACGATAGCACCCGAGAATTGTACGATCAGGAACTCGCCCGGCGAGCGGGTGGTGGCATTCAGCGCCAGCCACGCGATCGGGAAGATCGTCACGAGGTGGAACAGCGCGAAGGCGGCGAGCGGCACGAAGGCGCCGCGGACCACGTCGCCCGCGTGGTGGCGGAACAGCTCCAGCGCCGGGACCGGACGCAGCCGGTCGAGGTCCATCATCCGGGCGAACTCGTCGGTGGCGACGAGGCGCAGCCGGGCGAACAGGGCGACCACGTTGATGGTGAAGGCGCAGTAGAACGGGAAGCGCCAGCCCCAGTCGATGAAGTCGGCCTCGTCGAGGTTGACGAGGAAGAACGCGAACAGCGCGCTCGCCACCATGAAGCCCAGCGGCGCGCCGAGCTGCGGGATCATCGCGTACCAGCCGCGGCGCTCGCGCGGGGCGTTCATGGCGAGCAGCGAGGCGAGGCCGTCCCAGGCGCCGCCCAGCGCCAGGCCCTGCAGGATCCGCAGGCCGGCCAGGATGTAGACCGCCGAGATGCCGATGCTGTCGTAGCGCGGCAGGAAGCTTACCGCCGCGGTCGAGCCGCCGAGCAGGAACAGGGCCGTGGTCAGCTTGACGCTGCGGCCGTGGCGCCGGTCGATCGCCATGAACAGCACGGTGCCGACCGGCCGAGCGATGAAGGCGAGGGCGAAGATCGAGAAGGCGTAGAGCGTGCCCTTCAGCGGGTCGACGAAGGGGAAGAAGACCTTCGGGAAGACCAGCACGCAGGCGATGCCGAACACGAAGAAGTCGAAGTATTCGGAGGCGCGACCGATCACCACGCCGATGGCGATCTCGTTGGGATGGACCTTGTGGTCTCCCATCGCCTGCTGGGCGTCGCGCTCCAGGCCCGTGACCGTAGGGGTGTTCGCACTCATCTCTGATTGTCGCCCTCGCCGCGCGCCCGTCGGGACGCCTTGGCCGGAACTGCCTCTTGCGGCATGTCCAGAGGTATCGCAACCGGCTCCGGACGCAAGTTCACCCACTGACGCATGCATAGCACCGCGTGGTCGCGGCCACCGGCGGCGCCACGGGGCGAGGACCGCTCACACGCGGTAATGCGCCGAATTCCGTGACAGGTTGATGTTGTAATAGGGGTCGGCACGCAGCTCCGGGCCCCAGCGGTCGAGCATGGTCAGCACCTCGCCCTCGAAGCGCTTCTGCTTCTCCGGCGTGTCCTCGGCCCCGCGGCTCTTCGACTCGTGGTGAATCAATTTGGCGAAGGGCGTCCAGACGATCCGGTAGCCGGCCTGGCGGATCTTCAGGCACAGATCGACGTCGTTGAAGGCGACCTTCAGGGCCTGCGCGTCGAAACCGCCGACCTCCGCGAAGACATCCGCCCGCATGGCCAGGCACGCGCCCGTGACCGCCGAGACCTCGTGGGCGATGACCATGCGGCAGAAATAGCCCGGATCCGCGTCGGCGGCGCCGAGATGGCTGTGGCCGGCCACGCCCCCGATCCCGAGGACGATGCCGCCGTGCTGGATCGTGTGGTCCGGATAGAGGAGCTTGGCCCCGACGGCCCCGATCTCCGGCCGCACCGCGTGGCGGACCAGCTCGGCGAGCCAGCCGGGCTCGAGCACCTCGATGTCGTTGTTGAGGAACAGGAGCACCGCGCCCGTGGCGGCGGCGGCGCCGCGATTCGACAGATCCGAGAAATTGAACGCCCCCGGCACCGGCACGACGCGCACCCGCGGATCGTCCCGGTAGCGGGCGAACAGCGCGGCGGTCTCGGGCTCGCGGCTGTCGTTGTCGACGATGATCACCTCGATGTCGGGGTAATCGGTCGCGCCGAGCAGCCCGTCGAGGGTCACCGACAGGATCTCGGCCCGGTCCCGGGTCGGGATGATCGCGGAGACCCGCGGCGGCGGTGCCGGCAGCGGCCGGATCAGGCGGTTGAAGCCGCCGGGACCGCGCTCCGCCCGGCCGCCCCACGGCGCCACGATCTCCTCCAGGGCCTGCAGGCGCGCGGCCTCCGCCCGGGCGAGCGACCGGTCGGAAAAGGTGCCGGAGCCCTGCGCGGCGCGCCAGTGATAGAGAATCCGGGGGATGTGGCGGATGCGGGCGGGGTCGAGCCCGTCGGTCAGCCGCAGCAGCAGGTCGTGGTCCTGGCTGCCCTCGAAACCCGGACGCAGGCCGCCGACGGCGCGCAAGGCCTCGGTGCGCACGACCGTGAGATGGTTGATGTAGTTCTGCGCGTAGAGCAGCTCGCGGTCGAAGCAGGACTTGAAGTGGGGGTCGAACCGGCGGCCGCGCCCGTCGATCTTGTCCTCGTCGCTGTAGATCAGCACGAGGTCCGGATCGCGGCGCAGCGCCCGGGCGACCTCGTACAGGGCGTCCTCGGTGAGCGCGTCATCGTGATCCATGAAGGCGCAGACCGCGCCCCGGGCCATGCCCAGCGCGTCGTTGGTCGCCCGGGCGATGTGGCCGTTCTCCGACCGGGTGAGGACGCGGATGCGCGGGTCGGCCTCGGCCGCCCGGCTCAGGATCCGCGGGATCTCGGGGCGCGTGGAGGCGTCGTCGACGGCGCACAATTCCCAGTGGGGGTAGAGCTGCGATCGCAGCGACGCCAGGGCCGCCCGCAGCACCTTCGGGTCGGGATTGTGGACCGGCATCAGCACGGAGATCAGGGGCGGATCGGCCCAGGCGGCGATCTCGGCGGTGATGCCGTCCCGCTCGGCGCGGCGCAGCGTGTGGGTGCCGAGCCAGGCCTCGTAGCCGCTCACGCGCCGGTGGCGCAGCGCACGGCCGAGGAAGCCCCGCGCGCGCACCTTCTTGCCGAGGATCCGCCAGGTGAAGGCCTGCATCGTCAGGCCGGGATCGCGCAGGAGGCCGCGGGCGGCCAGGACCGGCCGGGCGAGGCGGCGCACGGCGATCCGGCGCAGCCGGACCGGGACGCGCCCCGCCGGATCGGCGACGCGCAGCTCGACCACGTCCTGGGGCAGGCAGCCGATCCACGCGAAGGCACCGCCCCCCCGGGCCTCCTGGGGCAGCAGCGTGCCCGGGCGCCCGTCGGGGCCGACGAAGCTGATGTCGGGCAGGGTGTCGCGGGCCTCGGTCGGATCGTTGGACAGGATGATCTCGACCCAGCGGCCAGCGAGATCCGGCAGCGCGACGCGCAGCCCGTCGGAGCCCGCCCGCGCCGCGAGGGGGTGCCGCTTGCCCCAGAGCCCCGTGACCTGCGCCGTCGGGAGGCGGAATTCGGGCACCGCCGGCCCGGTCGCACGCACCATCAACTCCAGCTCTTGTCGACCGAGGCCTTCACGGCATCCGACATGGCCACATCGAACACGATCATGTCCTCGACCGCCTTGACGCTCTTCAGGCGCTCGGCCAGCGCCAGCGTCTCGGCCGGCACCGGGGGCAGGGCCGGGATCGGCGTGCCGATCCCGAGGCGATCGAACAGCGTCGACGCGAAAGCGGTGAACCGGGTCTTGTGGCCGACGATCCCGACCCGGGCGAGAATCTCGATTGCGGCGATCGAGTTGCCCGGATGGAGCCGGTCGTCCGGCATGCGGGTGCCGAGCTGGCGGGTCAGCGGGTTGTAGAGCAGCCGGTAGGCGGATTCGGGCAGCATGCGGAAGAAGCGCTTGAGGCTCTTCACGTCGGAAAAGTCGTACCCGTCCGCGAAGGCGGCGGCCTCGGTCAGGGGACCCAGGCGCCAGCTGCGCGCGGGATCGGCGGCATCCGCCGTCCGGGCCTTCAGCCAGCGCATCCGGGTCGCCATCTCGATCTGCGGGTCCTGGAGCAGGATGGCCGTGACCATCAGGTCCGGCGTCATGAAGTTCTCGTAGCGCGGGATCGTCACGGCACCCGACAGGAAGGCCGAGGGGGCGGCCGGGCCGGCCAGCACGCAGCTCAGGATCTCGTCCGGCAGCTTGTGGATGCCGAAATAGCAGTGCTGGAAATACGGGAAGAGCGCCGTCTGGAGCACCGTCTCGGGCTCGATGCCGGTGTTGATCAGCATGGTCCGCAGCCGGACCTGACCCTCGGCCGGCATGCGGCGGTAGACCAGCACGTTGGTGTCGGCGTCGTAGAGTTCGAGCCGCGGGATCTCGGACAACCCCGGCACCTCGGCCTCCGTGACCACGAAGGTGCATTGCCCGGTGGCGTGCCAGCCGTTGCGCTTGAAGGCCTCGTCGATGACGCTGGCCGGGACCTCGGCCACGCGCCGTCCGTCGACCGCGACCACGACCCGGCTGATGGCGAGGGGATTGTCCGGCACGATCCAGCCGCGGATCGAATCGCCCTGATCGTGGTCGATGAAGTAGCGCATGTCCTGAAGCGTGAGGCGGCGGCATGCCGGCGCCCTATGTCCGCCCTGTGTGGCGGCGCGGCCGGATGCCGAGCGGCAGGGCCATAGCGCATTTTTCCGTCGGCGTGCACCAGGGCGGCTTCTGCCTGGTGCCGGATCCGCGCCGATTGATCCGACCGGCCCGGTATTTCCGTCCTTAAACCCTTGATCGAGAACGGCGGATCCGATCGGATCCCGGTGCGATCCGATCGGCGCGCGCTCCCGCCGGATGCGCTCGATCCCTCCCGCCATGCAGGTTCCGCTTGCGCCCTCGCCGGGCAGCCGGTATAGGCCCCGCCCACCGGAGCTGCACGGCTCCGGCCCGGGCGCGTAGCTCAGCGGGAGAGCACTACCTTGACATGGTAGGGGTCACAGGTTCGATCCCTGTCGCGCCCACCACTTTTCTCCAACGGGGACAGTGGCTTAAGTTTCGAGAATGCCGACATTGGGTAGTTACCTCTGTCGCGGAGTGCCAGTTGGACCAAAAGCGTGCCAGTCGGCTCAAGCCGAACGGCGCACCTCCGAAGGCTCCAAATCGTCGAATTCCAGGGCGTTCGCGCCCTTGCTCAAAGCCTCGGGGCTGAACCGCGCATAGATGCGGCGGGTCACGTTCAAATTCGAGTGGCCGAGGTAGCTGGCAATCTCCTCCATCGACACGCCCTCTTCGGCTTGGCGGACAGCCGCCGAGTGACGGAGCATGTGCGGGTGAACGTGCGGGAGCCCAGCCGCTTTGGCGGCGCTCGCCAACCCCTTCTTGACCGATCCGACCTTCTGCTTCGCCCACTCAATCACGTACTCCGAACGCGCGCCCTCTCGGGCCGCGAGCAAGCGCAGTTTGATCGACCGGTTCATCGGGACCACGGCGCGACCCTTGTGCGCCACCTGGATCTCAGGGTTCTCCAGATCAATCTTGTTCCGCTCGAAATCGCAACGATCCCACGTCAGGTCGAGGATGGCCCCTGCGCGCCCGGCGGTGGCGTAGGCCAGCCAGACGAACAGCTTCAGGTGCGGCGCCGTGCAGGCGTTGGCGAGCGCCCGAACCTGTTGCAGCGTCAAATGGCCAGTGGCCGATTTGACCTCTCGCGGCCGCTCAATGTGCGGAGCTTTCTCAATCAGGCTGTGCTTCACGGCCCAGTTGAGCACCGTCCGGATGCGGCCCAGTTCCGTGATGATCGTTCCATCTTTGATCCCCCGCTCGCGCCGCGCAGCCGTGTAGGCGCGGCAGTCAGCAATGCGGATGTCCTCGGCATTCATGTCTCCGAACCAGGGGGCCAAAGCCTTCCATTGGTGCGCCATGATCGCGACAGACGGGTTGCCCTTCTTGTCCCGGCAGTAGGCGTCCCACAGCTCACGGACGCTGGTGCCGGTCGGCCTTAGGGCCTCGGCGTAAAGCGCTGGCGCACGACGCTCTGCCTCAGCCTCATTATCTGTGCCGAGCCGGAGCCGGTGTCGCTTACCCTCTTGGTAGAAGGTGAGAGTGCATTCGCCTCTGGGAAATCTCGGGGTCTTGAGCCGTCCGATGTCATAGGGGCGCTTATCACGGCGCATTCTGCTGCCTCCACGGCTGAACGAGGGATCCTGAGTAGCTTGCCGCCGAGCCGGAAGTGCCCAAGCTCGCCGCGATTGACCATGTTGCGGACGTGCTGCTCGGAGCAGCCCCATTCCTCGGCGACCTCGCCAGGTGTCAGAATGTCAGGCCTCATCCAGCGCCTCCTGCTCTTTTTCTGACATCCAGTCGTAGATCCGGCACCCAATCCAATCAGCCAACTCAACTTCGCGCCGGTACTGCTCACCGTTGAAACGGCAAGTTTCAAAGTATTCTGCCGCCGTGTCTTCGAGTGCCAGCCGCTCAGCCTCGGAACGATCAAAGCCGCCATCGTACTCGCGGATTGCTGCTCGCTCCTCGTAGTAGGGAAGCCAATCGATCAGCCCGACCGCCTGGGGCGCACCGCCGAGCAACTCCTTTTTCTCCCAGCCACTTTTTGTGCGTGACCGCGTGACTGCGTGACCAAGATAGATAAGTATTTGTCTGTTATTGTCTTTTCTGGTCACGCACTCCTGCTCAAACCGGTCACGCGGTGGATGACTACCCGCCCTCACAGGTGCTTCGGTCACGCAGGTCACGCACGCCACATCAGCCATGTGACCAGCTAAGCCACTGATTTGATTGGCGGTCACACGGGTCACGCAAGTCACGCGCGTTTTCGGTATGGTGTGCACCGGAACGAGCTTCCGGAATGCCGTACGATTAGTTGGCATCGGACATCTCCGCGTCGAACAGGGCGGAGGCGCGGATCGCATACGTTGGTACCGAGCGGCCGTCGACTTTTAGAAACAGCCGATGCGTACGGTCTCTGCCGCAGACCAGGAACCCGCGCTCGAACAGCATGGCGACAGCGCTGACAGGGTCCGCGGCACCGCTAAGGATTTCGGACCAGCCCGTGGCGGTGAAGGCGTAGACCAGAGCGTCATCGCGACGGAGCCGGTAGCCAATCAGGTCGCGAACTGGTGTGGCGCTCGGCTCGGGCAGGTCCAGGTTGCGGAACCGCGCCTCACCATGCCGCTCGACTGCGCTGCGGATGGCTTCGCGTGCCGCCAGGAACTCGCCGGGTCCATCGCCGCCACGGGTGCCGCGCCAAGCTGCGAAGCACACCTTGGCAGAGCGCACCACCTCGCCTTCGTCCCAAGGCAGTCCGAGAGCTACTCTTGCCATCTCGCCGGCTGTGGCGATTAGCGCAAATCGCTCTGCTGCACGGTGTGACTGACCATCAGGCTCCGATACGTCCGCGAGTAAGATGCGCACGGTTTCGGCGATCATCGTTCTTGCCGCCTCAGCCGTACTGTCAGGGTCATCGGCCAGCACCGACACGAACTGCGGGCCGGCGACGCCATAGTGTCTCAGTGCGGCGCCCTTGATCCGCTTGGCGAACGCCGCCGGCTCCGCGCCCTTCGTGTCCTCGAACATCCCCGCCCCAGCGCCGGCGTCGGCTGGGACGTCGACGACGCGGATCAGCTGGCCGGCGCGCGCCCGCTTACCGGTTTCAGCGATCTTATCGGCCAAGCCGATCTCGCCAGCCGACAGCAGCATCACCCGCCACTCGTGCCGGGCGCGCAATTCTGCCTCCTTGGTCGCCCGCGCTTTTCCCTGTCCGTTGACCAGCAGGTAAGCGGTCGCCCCAGCTTCGCGGGCGTCGAGTTCGCCTAGCTCGTCCAGCACCAGCACAGTGCCAGAGTGGGCGCGGGCGACGCTCTCCAAGCCATTGCCAGTAGCTCTCCAGGTTTGGGTGAAGCCGGCGCGGCCACCTCCGCCCCAAACGCTGCCGGCGATGATTAGGCCTGTAGACTTGCCCGTCGAGGAGCCGCCACGCAGGTTCACGCCTCCGCCCTCGTCCTGCAGCAGGTCGGCGATCGGACCAGCGAAGGCGACTGAGAGAGCGAGGATCAGCCGAGAGTTGCCGGCGGCGGGCACGGCTACGGCCGTGACCCATTCCTCCAACGTCCCGGCCTGAGCATAACGTGCCGCGTCTGCGCGTCCGTCGAACAGCACCTCTTCGTCATCTACCTCGCCGATAGTGACCTTGGGCAGAATGAAGGCGGCCCCGAACCAGCCGGAGCGCTTCACGAGCCGAACGCGGGTGGGGCAGTCGAGGTCGAAGAGAGCGCGCTTCAGCAGAGCGAGCGGCTTGCGGCCGAAGGTGACAGGCAGTCCCGCATCAACCAGTGGGCGCAGCCATTCAGTGCCGTCGCCGACGAGATCACCGTGTGGGACGAACGCGCGATGTTGGATGCCGTCGCGATCGTTCCACTCGATAGTGGTGGCCCAGCCTGCGCCGCTCGGATCCCGGGCGAGGCCCGGGACGGTGAACGGACCAGACAACTGCACTGGCGGCTCATCGCCTTCAGGATCGTACCAAAGGCCGGAGGCCCGCATCTGAAACGCGGGCGGCCATTTTAGCTCAGAGGGTAGGCGCTCAGGCTTGCCGCTCCGACCCGATGAAGCGGCGAACTCCTCTGGATCCGACTCGGGCGGACCGAGCCGTTCCATTTCAGCGCTGAAGGGGTCGCAGCGCATCATGGCCGCGCCTCCACCGTACTTCCCCCTGCTAAGATCGCGGCAGTCTCAGCGCGTCGGCGCGCCTGTTTCGCATTCATCTCCTTCAAGTTTGCGAGCACTGAGACCGCAGCTCGCGTGTTCGCAACTAGGCAGCGGATCGCGTAGTCGAGGCCGGGATCGTCACCGATCTCGGCATAGTTCTGGCCGATGCGTGCGTGGATCTCAGCGCCCGCCAGAGTCTCGACAATGAACTGCCGATAGACCTCAGGCGTGCCGTAGCTGTGCGGATCAGAAGCACTCATCGCGCCGTCCTCCAGGTCTCAACCTCAAGGCCGAAGCAGTGTCCTGCGATCACAGAGGCGAGCGCTGGGCTCCGAACCCGACCGAGAACTGCGCGCAGCCGCAGATCTTCGACGGGCGGCAAGTCAGGCGGCGCAGTCGGCATAGACCGGCGTCGCGAGCGGCAGACGGATCGAATTTTGGTTTTCGACTGCATGGTGGCACCTCTCAGTATGGTGCCGGTCGAAAATCGTTGGCGCAAAACGTCGGATGCTCTATCTATGCGTTGTCCAGACGCTGAAAAGCATCCGCCGCCGGTCTCCGATTTTCGGGCCGGCGGCTTTTTCATGCGGCGATGGCGTCGGCCCTCATGCCGACGAGCGGCGCCGCGACACGAGCGGGCACGAACACAGCCCGTCCGATGCTGATGGCTTCGACCCGCTTCTCGCGGATCGCGCGATAGAGGCCCTGTTCGGTGATGCCGATCACCGGGGCGAGGTCGCTGACCCTCACGTTCAGACCATTCCGGATCCGATCGAACACCGCAGCGTGCGAGCTGACGGCGGGGGCCTGCGCAGGGCTATGAACCTGAGGATTGGCCGACATGAGGCCTCCGTGGCTACTGGTAGCCACACATATGACAGGTCAACAGCTAATCGGCAAGCCCTACGTGGCAACCTGTTGCCACACTAATTGACCGTCGGGCGCTTTGTTGCGATACGTGCACCGAGTTTCACGGACCGACGGAGTGTCACCTATGGCGCGAGCCCTGAAAGAGCCGAAAGAGGCGAAGGAAGAAGGCGCGAAGCGTCATTGGCTCAGCGCCCGCACAACTGCCGAGCTGAACCAAATCTTGAAAGATGCGGCTCAGACCAGCGGGCGCTCTGTTTCTCAAGAGATTGAGTTTCGCCTTGAGAAATCTTTTCTGGCCGAGAAAGTAGAGGCAGAAACAAAGGCTAAGACGCCGATGCGTCCGCTCGATCAGAAGTCCGAAGCGCTATTCCGCTCGATCTCGATGGCTGCTGGCACCGTTATGACAAAGCTGGATGCGTCTTGGGTGGACGATATCTATGCGCGCGCCGCCGTGAAGTCAGCGATCATTGAAGCTTTCAGCTCTTATGTTGCGAACAACAGAATTGATCTGGCCAAAGATGGGCTCGACCTTGAGCGGTTGTCCCATGCCACCCGGATCGGGCAGGCGTTCGGGCGGCTGATGGGCGATCTGAGCGCAACCCCTGGCGGGGATCTCCTGCTTAATGAACTCAGGGGCATCCTGTCGCCAAGCAATGTCGGCTTGGGTGATGTTCTCGCGCCGGAGAAAGCGCGCCGGGACATCGCCCTAAAAGAATTGAACGCCAGTTTAGAAGCTTAAACACAGTAAACTTCGCGCGCACAATCTTCATTGAGGCGTATATACAAATGAGCCTGGGCGTCTAATCTTTCCAAATGGAAAGGGAGGCGCCCGTGCGACCGCTCAACCTCGACACCATTCTAATCGTCAGGACCGACCGCGAACTGCACACGGCCCTGCACGGTGCCGCGCGTCGTGAAGGCACCACCGCCAGCGCCCTCGTGCGCAAGGCCGTCGCCGCGATCGTAGCGCTGGACGATGCGCTCCCGACCCCGCCCGCGGCCCCCGCCGCTGTTCTGCAGGCTGCCGCCTGATGGGCGAGGTCCGGGCGCTCAAGCCCCGCCAGGATGCCCCTGCGGCCCGCGCGCTCTCCACGGCTGAGACCTGGGACGTGCTGTTGACCGGTCTGCGGGCGGCTCACGCGACCATGGGCGAGACCATTGCCTCTATTGAGGCCGGCGCACCGTCGGCCGACATCTTCCCCCTGATCGGGCGCCTCGACGCCCAGCTTGCGCCCGTCGGGCCGCTCGCCCTCGCCCTGTACGGCGACGAGCACCCGGCCGGGGCCGCCTGAAAGGATCCGGCCTCATGGGTGGCGGACAGACCTCAACGCAGAACTCGATCCAGACCACGGAGCAGTCTCCGTGGAACCCGGCTCAGCCTGGATTGATGAAGGCCCTGACCGACGCGGGCACACTGTACGACGCCGGCATCGGTAACGGCATCTATGGCGGCAACCGCGTCGCTGGCCTGTCCGATGCGCAGCAGAACGGCATCCAGGGCACCATTGACCAAGCTGCGTCCGACAATGCCGGTGCGCAGGGTGTCAGCTACCTCCAGAACCTGATGGCGTCCGGCGGGATCTCGCCGACGACGCAGCAGGGCCTAAACATGCTGGCGGCCGTGCCGGAGGCGAGCACGGCGCGGCTATCAGCCCTCGCGGATCAGATCGGCTCGGCCTCGAACCCGATCAACCAGACCGCTAACAGCTTCATGTCGGGGGCTCGTGATCTCACGACGATCCCGCAGTTGCAGAGCCTGTTCAACCAGACGCAGGCGCCGAGCTACGCGGAGCAGAACCTCGCTGGGGTGGCACGCGGGGACTACCTCGACCCGACCCAGAACAAGATCTTCCAGAACTTCGTAGATACCTCCTCCCACAACGCCCTCCAGGCGCAGAAAGAGGCGTTTGCGGCATCCGGGCGGTACGGCTCCGGTAGCTTCGCGGGGGCGGCCAACAAGGCGGTGAACGACACCCAGAGCCAGCTCTACGCCTCGCAGTACAATCAGGAGCGGGCCAATCAGGCGTCGGCCAACTCCCAGATGGATGCGGCGATGCAGGGGCGCCTAGGCCTCGGGTCCAACGTCCTCGGCCAGATCGGCAGCGTCGAGGGGACAAACAACCAGCAGCGGCTTGCCGGTGCCGGCCTTGGGCAGGCGCAGCAGTCGGCCCTTGCCGGTGTCCTGAGTCAGGTGCTCGGCGGGGACCAGTTCAACAGCAACCTGGGGGTGACGAAGGCCAACGGCTTCATCGGTGCGGGGCAGCAGGGGACGAATGCGGGGCTGGCGGCGGCCGGTGCCCTGCCGGGTGTCGATGCGCTGCGCTACGCCCCCGCCTCGAACCTCCTGCAGGTCGGCGGCCTGCAGCAGTCGCAGGCTCAGAACCTCATCAACGCAGACATGCAGAGGTTTCAGGAGACTCAGCAGACCCCGTGGCAGGCCCTCTCGGAATATGCGTCCTTTCCGACGGCTATCGGGTCGATGGGCGGTCAGACCGTCTCGCGTGGCACGCAGCAGACACGGACGAGCGGCGCCAGCCCCCTGCAATCCATTCTTGGGCTGGGCACCTCGCTCCTGGGCCTCGGGACCGGCGGTGGCGCTACCCTCGGTGGCTCGCTGGCTATGGGCCTCCTCGGCTCGGATGAGCGCCTGAAGGAGGACATCCATCCGGTCGGCGAGCTGAAGGACGGGCAGCCGATCTACTCCTACCGCTACAAGGGCGATCCGCGGGTACAGATCAGGCTTCTGGCTCACGAGGTGGCTGAGAAGAACCCGGATGCTGTCGGCCCGATCGGCCTCGGCGACCTGCTGGGCGTGGACTACGGCAAGGCGACGTCCGAGGCAGCCCGGCTCGCGGCCAAGGGCAAGCGGAAGGGCGGCCAGCCGGGCGGCTCCTCGCCCGCAGCGCCCCCGGCCGAGCCGCCGCGGATGGCGTTCGTCCTTTCGGATCATTCCGGGGCTCCGTCGGATCTGCCCGCCGGGCTCGGTAGAGCTCTCGCCGCGATGCTCCCCAGCGGGGCCGAGGCCGACCGCCTTATGGGCCACGCCCTGCGCGCCGCGATACCGTCGGAGCTTCCGCCTGTCCGTACCGGCTCCTCGAAGTCCCCGATCCGCGGCAAGCGCCGCGCCGCAGCGTGACGGATAGACCGATGGAACACCTCGACGCGACCGAAGCCGCACAGGATGCCCCTGCCGACCTGTCGGCGCTGTCCGAGCATGAGATGCAGACGCTCGCCTGCCGGACCGAACTGGCGACCCTGTTCCGGGGCATTCAGGGCATCGCCGGCCTGGCTGCGTGCAACCTCGAAACAGGCGGCTCTGTGCAGGACCTCTGCGGCCTATTCAGCGCCCTCGGGCAGCTCGACGCGAAGGCGACCGACCTCGCCGGCCGCTACGGCGTCCTGATCTCTACGCAGGGGGTGGCGTGATGAGCAGCGGTCCTTCCTTCCTCGGCGACCTGGGCAGCTTCGATCTGGGGACCTTCCTCGAACAGTTGCGGATGGCTCCGCAGGGGCTCGATCCGCGGGCCGCCGTGCCGGCCCCGAGGATGGGGATCAACCCGTTCCAGCCGACGCGCGGGGCGGGTGACGTCGGCCCTTCCGGGAATGGCACCGGCCCGGTGGACCAGCGCCGGCCGTCGATCGCGATGACCGAGGACCAGACGCAGGCCCTCGAGCGGATGCAGGCCGACCCGCAGGGGCTCTCTGCCCTCGGTGGCTCGCCGACTGACCGGCTCCTGTTCGACCGGTCAGGGTTTGGAGGTGGTGCCAGCGGTTTCACAGGCTCCGCCGACCCCTATGGTTCGCGCGACGTGCCGGTGCCGCCGGCGCGGCCGTCGGATGCGGATCTGCTGGCATCTCCTTCGGCGACAGGCACTGTGTCCGCGCCCCGTCGGCCGTCCGGTAGCTCGAACGTCGCCCCAGCGCCTGGCGTAACGGCAGCCGACACCGGCAACCCGGCATCGAGCAACCTGCAGCCGGTGAACAGCTTCGATCCTCTGACGGGGCAGCCGGTCTCGGGCTCGCCGAAGATGCTGCAGGCGCCTGGCATGGGCGGCCCGACGGCGGGTGGTGGCCAGATGTCGACGGCGGGCAGCGCCTCGCCAGGTGGGAGCTTCCTCGAGCGGTTCGCGCAGGGCCTCAACAACCCGGCCGTCGGCAACCTGCTGCTCAACGTCGGCATCGGCCTGATGTCGAACCGCGGCTTCGGCCCCGGCATCGCGGCAGGTCTGCAGGGCTACCAGCAGAGCCAGACGGGTTCGGTGAAGTCGCTCCTCGAGCAGTACAAGCTGCAGCAGGAAATCCAGGGCCAGCAGGCCACGCGCGCATTCCTGCGGAGCAAGGGCCTGTCTCCGGCTGCCGTCGAGGCAGGCACGCTCAACCCGTCGCTCCTGGCGCAGATCAACAAGGACCCGCAGCAGTTCACCGTCGGCGGCAACGTGTTCCTCGGGCGCCCCGATCAGGATCCGTCGACTTGGCAGAAGCTCGGTCCGAGCTCCGGGCCACCCACCGGCTACCGCCTCGCGGCTGACGGCCAGAGCCTGGAGTTCATCCCCGGCGGCGAGGCCGATCCGGCCGTGAAGGAGCGGAACGCGAAGGCCGTCGCCACCGACAAGGAGCAGACCCCGCTCCTCGACATCGAGGCGCGGCGCAAGGTCGGCATCCCCGACAGCGACACCCGGGCAGCTTGGGCCGACCCGAATGGGAAGGTGACGTTCAACGATGGACCGCCGCTGATCCAGGGCCGCCCGGGGCAGACCGTCTACGAGCGCGGCTCCCTCCGGCCACTCCTGACCGTTCCGCCGGCCAAGCCCGACGGCTACGACACAGAGACGAAGCTGCGGGGCGAGTTCTCCAAGCAGCTCGGCAGCTTCGCGGACGTGCACGACGGCTACGGCCGGTTGATCGCAGCCACGAAGCAGCGGCAGGAGAACCCGGGCTCGGTCTCCCCGGCCTCCGACATCTCGCTGATCTTCGGCTACATGAAGATGCTGGACCCCGGCTCGGTGGTCCGAGAGGGCGAGTATGCGACGGCCAAGAACGCGGCCGGCATCCCCGAGCGGGTGACGAACGCCTACAACAAGGCCCTGAACGGCGAATTCCTAACGGACACCCAGCGGCGCGACTTCCTCAATCAGGCGTCCGAGCTGTACGGCACCGCCCGCAAGACCGCCGAGGGCGTCGCCGACCGCTATCGCAACCTCGCGACATCCTACGGGGTCGACCCGGGCCGGTCGGTCTACCTGCCGGAAGCGCCGACGCCGCCGAAGATCGGACAGCAGGGGCAGTCCGGCGGCGGTGCCGCGGCTCGCTTTCAGGCGCTGATGAATAGCGGCATGTCGAAGGCCGACGCCTTCGCCCAGATGCGTAAGGAGGGCCTGTAATGGCGTCCGGCATCACCTTCGACCCGGCCGAGTTCGAGGCGTTCAAGCAGGCGGCCGGCGCTCCGGCGGCTCCGGCCGCCAGCGGGTTCGATCCGGCTGAATTCGCAGCTTACAAGGCCTCGCAGATCGGCACCGACATGGGGCGCGAGGCCGGCGCCATGAACGCCGCCGCTCGTGGCTTTGTCGACGGGATCCCGGTGGCTGGCCCGTACATCCTCGGCGGGATCGATCGCGCCGACGCGGCCCTGCGGTCCTACCAGGGCGGTACGGACTACGGGACCGAGGTGGCGAAGGCGCAGCGGTACGGCGCCGACGTGAAGGCCGCACACCCCTACGCCAATACCGCCGGCGAGATTGCAGGCGGCATCGCCGGGACCGCGCCCCTTATCGCGGCGGCTCCCGCTGCATTCGGGGCAGGGACGGGAGGCTTTGCGGCGCGTTCGGCTGCATCTCTAGCGTCTGGGCTGGCTCTAGGTGGATCTGATGCCGCCGTGCGCAGCAGTGGGGATTTGCGCGAAATAGGGAAGGGGGCTGCGATCGGTGGCGGGTTCGGCGGCGCAGCCCCTGCCGCCGGCTCGGCTCTCGGCGCCGGGATCCGGAATTTCTACGAGATGATCGGCTCCCGCATGGGGCCTTCAAGCGGGTTCGGCCCAGCCGCGACGCGCGTCCTGGCAGAGGATGCGGCCAACTCGGGCGGCGTGCCGCAGATCCGCTCCCGCATGGGCGAGCTTGGATCCGACGCGATGCTGCTGGACGCCTCGCCCTCCTTCCAGGGGCAGGCGCAGGGCCTCGCCGTCCGCCCGGAGACCCGGGAGGCCGTCACGGCGCCGATCGTGTCTCGTGCCGCCGGCATGACGGACCGGCTCGCCACCGACATCAACGGAGCATTCGGCCCGGCCGTCAGCCCGCAGACTGCCACCAGTGCCTTCGCCTCGGCACGGCAGATCCCCAACCAGGCCATCGGCGATGCCGTGCGGGGCGCTGGTCCGATCGACACGACAGACGTGCTGGCGAACCTCGCCGACCGCCTCCGGACTGCCGAGGGGCCGCAGCGTGCCGCCCTGATGCAGGCGCGGAACATGCTGATGACCGAGCACCCACTGACCGGCGCTGCGATCCCGCAGACGAGCGCGGAGAACCTGCAGAACGCCAAGATCGCCCTGTCGGGCATGATGGAGCACGGCGCGGAGTCGTTAGGCGTGCCGCGCGGATCGGTGGCGCAGCGCGAGGGCGGCCTCGGCGCCACGGTGGCCGATCTCAACCGGGCCTTGCGCGACCAGGTGGCCGGCTACGGCGCAGCCAACGACGTGTCGGCGGCGCTCGCGCGGCGCATGGAGGCCGTCGAGGCGGGATCGCAGCTTCTGCGGGGCGGCCAGAGCGCCACGCCCCCGGCCGACCTCGCTGCGCGCCTTGCCGGCATGTCCCAGGGCGAGCGGGACGCGATGGCCGTCGGCACCCGCGGGGCGATCGACCAAGCCGTCGGCACTCGCCGCAACGATCTCACTGCGATGCAGAACCTACTGCAGGGGGAGGGCGGGTGGAACACCGCCAACCTCGCGAAGGTCCACGGTCAGGCGCCGGTTGATCGCATCGTCGGGGCCGTGAACCGGGAAGCGGCCTTCGATCAGGCCAACCGCCGGATCGTCGAGGGCTCGCAGACCGCACAGCGGACCCAGGCGGCCGATCGGGTGGCGCCGCGCACGACGCTCGGCAACGACATCGGCGGCACGGTGGCTGGGGCCATCGGTGGACCTCAGGGTTGGGCGCTGGCGCAGGCTGGGCGCGTCGCCCGTGCTGGCGTGAACGCAGCCGGGCAGGCCGCGGACCTCGCTCGAAACCGGCAGCTCGCGGACGCCGTCACCCTGACCCAAGGCGACCGGCTGAACATGCTGTTGAACGCCATTGAGGCGAGAGGGGCGATGCAGCAGCGGGCGGCGGCTCTCGGCAACGCCGCAGGGCGCGGCACGCAGGCAGCGCTCCTGTCTCAGTCGGAGCGGGCGCGTCCCTACTTCCCGGCTGCTCTGCCAGCCTTCGGGCGGTGACCGCGCCATGCAAAGGCAACAGCCGCGATGAAGATCACTCCGAGGATCCCGAGGAACGCAGCATCGCCGATGCGGTCTGCAATCCAATCGACGCCCTGGGGCACCGTGACGTTCAGGGCCCACCCGAGTGCCGTCATCACGACGGCGAACAGGATGAGGGTGGTCAGGATCTCAGCCGTGCGGCGCATGCCTGAGAATGTGGCCCCGCCTCTCCGTTCTGTCGATAGGCGCAGGAATGGTCTGCAGGGGCCGTCTGGCCGATACGCAGTTAGGGCGCATCGCAAACCCTCGAACGCCGTGAGCGGGCCGGATTTCGCAAATGAGGGGCATTTCGGATGAGTGATGGTGGTTACGGCGGCCTGCCATCTCTCGCGGGCGGCGATCTCGGACTGAGCCCGTCCATCCAGGATTGGCTGCTGCAGCAAGCTCAGGCGCAGCAGCTCGCCCAGGCTCAGTCCCAGATGCAGGCAGCGCCTCAGATGCCTGGGCCGGGCCCGCAGGATGTTCCGCCGGCCTCTCCGCCCGGCTTCACCGGCTACAATCCGCCAACCCCGCCGACGGGCGCCCCTACGGGTGTCGTCCGGCCGGAAGCGCAGGGGATCGGCGTGGCGGCTCTGAATGCGCTGGGGCCGTCAAGCGCGCAGGCGGCGACCCCGGATCAGGGCGACATCCGCAGCCGGTTCATCTCGACGCTGCAGCAGGGCGGTCTCACGAACCCGAACGGCCTCGGTGCCGTCGCGGCCTACGCCCAGCACGAGAGCCGGTACAACCCCTCGAACATCACCGGCTCATGGTCCGATCCGAGCGAGAGCGGGCAGGCCGGCACGTCCGGAGGCATCCTGTCGTGGCGTGCTGACCGCCTGGCCAATATGCGGGCATTCACCCGGGGCGCCGCCGACCCGGTGGCGGCACAAGCCAACTTCCTGCTGCAGGAGAACCCGCAGCTCACGCAGGCCCTGCAGAACGCCCAGAGCCCGCAGGAGGCCAACCGCCTGATGGCGGATGCGTGGAAGTTCGCGGGCTACAACCGCCCTGGGGGAGAGAACGCCGCCCGACTGGCGACCACGCAGGCTTATGCGAACAGCTTCGGCGGCGGTGGGGGAGCCTTACCGGCGCTGGCAGCCCCGCGCGGGGGCTCGATGGGTTCGACCGCGCAGCGCGGCGGCTTCGGCTTGAACGGCATTGTCGGCCAGGGCTCGGCCGTGCCGGGGCAGGCGTCGCCCGTGCCTGGCGTGGCCTCGCTGTCTGCCGAGCCGACAGCGCTCGCACCCGATCCGATCGCGTTCTCGTCAGACCCTGCTGCCCAGCCCCAGCAGCCGAGCAACCAGTACGCTCAGATCGGCAATGCCCTGAAAGCCGCGGCGGCAGGCCAGCAGAAGCAGGGGCAGAAGGGCGGCGGCATGCAGCTCGCCCAACCAGGGCGGCCGAGCCCTATTGGCCTGCAGCAGGCCAAGGCGCTGTTCGACCCGGGCCGGTTCTATGGAATGCTGCGCGGTGCGGGGTTGCGTGGCGTCTGAGGCGTTGCCGTCGGGATCCGAGCGTCGGGTGAGCTGCGCAAAGCGGCTGGGATAGCCCGAACCCTTACCGGTGTCCCCCGATCAGGCCTCGCATTCTCAGGCTGTTGAGGTAGGCCCGCTGGAGAGGACACCAGAATGCGGCACCGCTCTCGCGGAGCGCCGCCGTGTCTTCGGTCTCGGCGACGTTCATTGCCTTCAACAGCCGGTCCTGGCCGAAGCGGTCGAGCGACTGCGAAAAGAGCGTGGTTCCGATCTCCTGCAGCTGGGCCTGATCGACAGCGTAAAACGGCGCGCAATTCCGACCGATGAGGGTCACGCGGACGATCATCCGTGCGGCTTGATCGAGGCGAGTAGTATCTTTATGCAGCGCAGCTTCAGGCGCCTTGGCCGGCCCGGCGACCGCATTGCAGATCGCGAGCGTGAATATGGTCAGCGCACAGCGTGCCACGGAGAGGCGACTGACAGCGAGAGATCGCACGCTTTGTGCCACGCCTCTGCGAGAAGCTGATTTTTCTCGAGGCTCGTAGGTCTGGCCGTTCTGTCCAGGCATACGCTCAAGATGGCGAATGCCACCGGTGGTGTCGATACGGACCTTCCGCATGATCAGCACGTTGGGAGAGATGAACGCTCATCAAGCACCTGCGCCGGACGTCGCCCGCCTAGCTCTGACTGAGTCAGCCCTCACTTCCGCCGACAGCCTCTGGCGAGCGGAGATGCAACGAAACTATGGGCCGGACGGGGTGCTGATTTACGCCTTTTCGCCGGAAGGCCAGGGCGGACTCGGAACGACCCTTCGGCAGACCTATGAGGCTCGGCGTGTCGCGGTCGCGCTTTGGCGCCACGAGCGGCATCGCGGTTGAAGAACGCGTCGCATTGCGAGGCATGTACCGGGCCTTTACAGGCCGCCCATGTCCGACAAGCTCGACGCCCTCCTCGAACGCCTCAACGCGCACCAGCGAACGCTCATTCTTGCGATGGCTGAGCACGATGGACTGCCGGCCAGGAGCGCGTTGCGCCAAGTGGCCGAGCTGGAGAACGTCATCGCTGCGGTTGCGGCTGAGGAGGCCGCACGGGATCGTCAATCCAAGAGCTGAGCGTCACGTAGTGGGTTGATTTGATCCCGGCTTCGCTTGGTCCCGAGGCGTGAGCGTGTCACGGCAGGGCATGCAAAGCGACTATGACTACGGCGAGAGCCTCGAATGCCTCGCCTGCGGCGCCGTCTATGCGGCTACGGCAGAGAAGGACTCTGTTCTGACGGAAGATGATGCTCGCTGTAACTCCTGCACCGGGGTCATGACGCACTGGCCGCAGAAGGTAGGGTTCGAGATGATCGAGACTGCGTTCGAGGCTCGGGGATAACGGCGTCGCCACGAACTCATCGTCCCCTCTATGAAGCAGGGCACGGCAGCGAACGGTAGCCCACGGCAGCGGTACGGTAGCGGGTTCGGCAAGAGGACGGATATCACACCACACGCACTAAAGGTGTGGGCTGCTCCTCTTGGAAGGCGTTGCTGTGGTCATGCTGCGCAGGCATGCTGAACCGCACCCCGTTTTGACCGGACAGGCGGCATAGCTCACGAAGGCATAGGCGTTGGCCTATGGGTAAGGCTATGTCATCCGATCCGACCGCCCCGC
>NZ_NPKS01000026.1:0-99489 GCF_008329595.1 Methylobacterium sp. P1-11 | reverse complement strand
ACGGTGCGGCCGCACCTGGAGCCGGAGCGGTCGGTGCGCGACACCAGCCTGCAGCGGCCCGGCCGCGTCCGCCGCGTCGCCGTGCTCGGCGCGATCAGCCTCCCCGAAGGCGGCCTGCTGCTGCAGGCCCTGGCCGCGGACGCGCGCAAGCGGGACCTGCCCCTGCACTTCTCGATCGTGGGCTTCTCCGACCCGGCCCTGACGGGCGGCCTGGAGCGCGCCGGCGTCACCGAGACGGGGCGGTACTCCACCGACGATCCGACCCTCGACCGGGTCGCCCGTGCGGCCCTCCAGATCGCCAAGACCGGCCGCCACTGGGAGGATGACGAGTTCCTCGATCTCGTCACCCAGGTCTCGGCCGACCTAGTGCTGCTGCCGTCGATCTGGCCCGAGACCTACGCGTACGCGCTGACCCTGGCCCTGCGAACCGGCTTGCCGGTGGCGGCCTTCGACCTCGGCGCTCCGGCCGAGCGGCTGCGCGGCATGCCGAACGGCCATCTTCTGCCCTGCGCGCTGGTCACCGATCCCGCCGCCTGCAACGACCACCTGCTTGCCATCGACATCACGGCGGATGACGGCCGCGCCCGGCTTATTCAAGCCGCGACCTACGAGAGCCTGATTCGCGACTACTATGATCTCGCGACCCGCCACTCATCCGACCGAGGGGCGCCGGCCAACGCACTTTAGCCCCTTTTCTCATCGAAGCAGGCCCGGCAACCAGAGGTCACGTCGATGCCCGCCCTCCCGCCGGTCCAGGGACAGAAGAGCCCGATCGAGTCCTATCTGCACGTGCTGCATGCGTTGATTCTGCGGGACATGCGCACCCGTTTCGGAGCCTCCCTCTGGGGCTACGGCGTGGTCGTGCTCTGGCCCTGCGTGCACGTCTTCATGCTGATCGCGATCTACACTTTCCAGAAGCTGGCGGCGCCTCTCGGCGACAACAGGGCCCTTTTCTTCGCAACGGGTGCGGTTCCAGTTCTGGTCTTCCAGTACATTTCGCGCGAGGTCATGAAGGCTGTGATCATGAACCGGCCGCTGACCTATTATCCGCAGGTCAAGCTGTTCGACGTGATCCTGGCCCGCATCCTCGTGGAGATCGTGACTGGCTTCCTCGCGCTGCTGGTCGTCTGCTCCATCCTGGTCGTCATAGGGACCAATCCGATCCCAGCGGACCCATTCACGGCTATGTGCGGCTACCTTGCCGCGATCGTACTTGGCATCGGGATTGGAACAATCAACGTGGCGATCATCGGCTTTTTCCCAGGCTGGCTGATCGGCTACGCACTCTTCAGCATCATCCTGTATGTATCGAGCGGAGTCATGTTCCTCCCGAGCTACATGCCAGACAAAGTCTACTACTGGATGAAGTACAACCCGGCCATGCAGCTCGCTGAGTGGGTAAGATCTGCCTATTATCCCTACGCGGGCATTCAGGTAGATTATCTTTACATCATCATGTTCGGTCTGACCTGCGCCAGCATAGGCCTGTTGCTGGTCAAGCATATCGTCAGTAAACTCCAAGCTTGAAGAAAGCAGGGTTGCGCGTGTGCCCTACAACCGCGCAACTCGCGGCCGGCACGATCCTCAGGCTGCCCCACCAGGGCCGAGTGCAGGCTTCCGCGCGACCGCGACGCGAGCCTTCAGCTTCGAATTCTCCAACCGCTTCGGGCCGGGGCTGTCACACGATGACGAATGCCGTTCATGCCATTGAAACGAAATACATTCGTCGGATCCAACAGCAGCAGGTCGAATTGACCCTCCTCAAAGCCGAACGCGACGACGCCTTGCGCGAGCGCGATCTGGCCCGTGCTCGGTCGGAGGCGACGTCCACGCTGATCGAGGCGCTGGTCGGAAGCGTGCGGCCCTACGGGTTCAGTCGCAAGCGCTTCCTCGCCGCGATCCGCAAGGCTGCGCGGACCGTGCCGGATCACGGACCGGCCGCGCTTCAGCACGGCATCCTGTTCGAAGGTTCGAACAGGATCCTGGGAGCCTCGCGCATGCCGGGCCGAGCGGCGACGCGCGGCTGAACCCCGACACGCTTGCGCTCGCGCGCGATCCCGTTCCGAGACTGGAGCCCAGGACCATGGATGTCGAACTCCTGACGGTGTTCAATGCCCTGATCAACCTGAGAGATAATCTGGACGCGCACCCGCACATTCTCAGCTCGGATCTCGACTTCCTGTCCTTCGCGACGCGGATGACTCCGTACTCCAACGCGCAGCTGATGCAGGATCTGTGGGTGCTGTACGAACTGCAGGAGAAGCGGAACGGCTATTTTGTGGAATTCGGTGCCTGCGATGGCGTCAGCCTGAGCAACACGCTCCTGCTGGAAAAGACCTACGCTTGGCAGGGAGCCCTGGCGGAGCCAGCTCGGGCTTGGCATGAAGCGCTGCATCGCAATCGCAGCTGCTACATCTCCGATAAATGCGTCTACAAAACTGACGGGATTGAAGTTCTCTTTAACGAAGTTGACATCGGCGAGCTCTCCGGCATGGAAGATTTTGCCGGCGGAGACTTTCACGCCCAGTTCCGCCAGGAGCGCCGGCAATACCCGGTGGCGACCATCTCGCTGGAACGATTCCTTTCGGAGGCTCGGGCGCCACGGCGAATCGATTACATGAGCATTGATGTGGAGGGTGGCGAGTTCGACGTGCTGCAGAGCTTCGATTTCACTCGTCACGACATCGCGCTGATCAGCGTCGAGCATAATTTTTCGAGCAGCCGGGAGAAGATCGACGCGCTGCTGAGCAGCCACGGTTACCGACGGCGCTTCCGTCAGCTGTCCTTGTTCGACGACTGGTACGCGCGCCCGGATCTCGTGATCGCACGATCCTGACGGAAGGTTCGGCTATGTCGGCGCAGACCGCAATCGCCATTCTGGATTCGATGTTCGACCTGTTCAAGGAAATGGGCAGCGGCATCGCCCTCGACCTCAACTGGTTCGCGCTCGCCAAGCGCCTCCAGCAGGTTCGCGAGGAAGCCGCGTGGTCGGCCGATCTCGACTTCGTCGCCGTCAAGCTGAAGGCGCACGCCGCTCACTACGCGGCCACCTACCGCGAACCGCTCGGTTCAGAGGCGATCAGGAAGGAGAACGCCGAAACGCTCGACGAAGTCGTCCGATATTACTCGATCCTTCGCGCGCATCTGGAGCAGCAGTTACCGGCCTCCTGACGCCGTAATGATTGGCGCGTGGTGCACATGGGCGCTCCGAGAATGGCCCCCCGCCAGTAGGACAGGCTGGTCAGCCGCGTCGGTACACAGTCGCAACCCACTGTAGCCCAAACTCGACCGTCCCGAGCGCGCTGCCCAACCTCCAGCATTGAGCCTGCGTACGGTTTGAGGCATCGATCCTGTGCGCGTGCGCCCATGCGGCGACGAGGGAGGTACCGTGAGCAGTCTGAAATTTGGGACGAGCGGCTTGCGCGGTCTCGTAACCGACCTCGTCGGCGGCCCGAGCTATGCCTATGCCAGCGCGTTCTTCCGATCCGTCTCCCAGGGCGAAGGCGGCCGCATGGTCGTCATCGGGCGTGATTTGCGCGACAGCAGCCTCGGCATCGCCGCAACCGTGGCGGACGCCGCAACCGCGGCCGGCTTCACGGCGATCGATTGCGGCGCGCTGCCAACCCCGGCCCTCGCCCTCGAGGCGATGCGGCGCGGTGCCTATGCAGTCATGGTCACGGGCAGCCACATCCCCGAGGATCGCAACGGCCTGAAATTCTACCGGCCCGAGGGTGAGATCACCAAGAGCGACGAGGCCGCTATCCTGGCCGCCCTGAAGGAGGGCGCGTCCGGCGAAGCCCGGGCCTCTACGCCCGCCACACCTGAACCCGACGCAATCGCGCGCTATCAGCAGCGCTATGCTGCCGCCTTTGCACCGGATATCCTGCAGGGCCTGCGGATCGCGGTCTATCAGCAAAGTTCGGTGGCCCGCGACCTGATAGCCGACCTGCTCGCCGGCTTCGGCGCACAGGTGACGCCGATCGGCCGGTCGCAGGTCTTCGTGCCGATCGATACCGAAGCCCATCGTGCCGAGGATATCGCCTTCATCCGCGACGTCATGGAACCGGGCTCCTTCGACGCGCTCGTGACCACGGATGGCGACGCCGACAGGCCGCTGGTGGCCGACGGCACGGGTCGGATCCTGCGGGGCGACGTACTCGGGCTCATCACCGCCCGCTTTCTGGGCGCCGACACGGTGGTGGTGCCGGTCACGGCCGGCTCAGCGCTCGAGCATTCCGGCGGCTTCCGGAAGGTTGTACGCACGAAGGTGGGCTCGCCTTTCGTCATCGCCGGCATGGAGCAGGCGAAGTCCGTCGGCGCGCGGATCGTCGCAGGATTCGAGGCGAATGGCGGGTTCCTGCTCGGCTCGGACGTAACGCTCCACGGCAGGACATTGTCCGCCCTGCCGACGCGCGATGCGATGCTGCCTATCCTGGCCACCTTGGCAGCGGTGCGCGCCGCCGGCACTTCCCTCGCTGACCTCGTGGCCTCCCTGGATGCGGGAGAGATGGCCAGCGACCGGCTGCCCAACACCCCGTCCGAGACGAGCGCCGCCTTCCTCGATCGCCTTCGGGATCCGAACTTCCGCGCTGCCTTCCTCGGCCCGATCGGATCATCGGCCTCGATCGATCAGCAGGACGGGATCCGGATCGAGCTGGACGGCGGGCGCACGATCCATTTCCGGGCTTCGGGAAATGCGCCCGAGCTGCGCTGCTATGCGGAGGCCAAGACGGCACAGGAGGCGCAGGACCTCGTCCGATGGGGACTTGCCTCCGCCGCGACCGCGATGCGGGCAAACGCCTGAATCCTCACCAAGCCTCGGATCGATGCTCGAACAACGCAAGAAGCCGGGGCTCTCTTCAAGGCACGCTGACGACCTTCGGCTCTTGGCGCGACCGCTCGGGGAAGGCCAACGGACGGGCTTCGCGCGACATGCCCAATGGCCACACGCGGCCTGCTACCGATCGGCGTACCCCGCCGCGACGAGCCTGCGCAGGCCCGCTTCGAGATCGATGTGCGGCTGCGTCGAGTGCGCAGGTGCCGGTCGTCACGTTCCTGCGCCGGGTCTGGTTGCAGAACTTCCGCCTCAACGAACGCGGCGATTACGCACTGTACGCAGACGATCGGGTCCGGTGGCGCGCCGAGACCGACGGCATTCCGGCCGCCCACACGATGGCCGCCTCGCCCTACGACCTGGACGTCCATAACGCGAAGAAGTGCATCACCTGAATCGATCACGAGGTCCACAACACGGAGCGGTATCACGACGGCGGCCGCTGGTGATCGCCCACAGAGCGTCGTTCCCGGCCCGGTCTCGAAACACGCGGTGCTCGGCCCGCGGCACATCGCGCTCGCGGCGGAGGACCTGCTCCAAGCGCGCTATCCCGTCGAGGCCGCCTCCATCGACGCTGAAGGCCTCGCGTCGACCATGGCTTATCACGGTGGCAACCTCATCGGGCCAATGCCGGGGAACAACCAATTGGGAGCGTGCACCGAGGGAGCATTCGCGCTCGAAGCTTTCCAGCTCGATCGGTATCGCGAAGTCGCTGTCTACCCAGCCGGCCACAGCAGCCGGATCTGGCGTTCCGGCTGCAACTTCGGACCTACGGTGGTGCACACCCGGTTGGCGCTGAGGACCACAATGCCTGCAACCTACAGTGGCGCTGCACGCGCTCGGAGCGCCGCCGGTGGACACCGCGCTCGTGCGAGGAACATGGGGCACACGGCGGCACAGGCGCGCGAGGGTCAGCCAGCTGTCGCACTCCCGACCGGGGAAGGCGAGCCGACCTCGAGGGCACGTGCCGTGCGGGATAAGGCGATGTGCCTGCACCGAAGTCGCCATCTCGCCTTGGCCGATTCAGCATGGCTGAGGTGTGACTACAGCACTTGGTGACGACCGCTCTTATCAACCTCAATCGCCTCGCTGCGCCTGGATCGACGACACGCCCGCCGCCAGAACCCCGCGCTCCGCCTTCCCGCGCCCGATGGCTTGGCCGACAGGCGCGTAGGCGTTAGCCGGCAGGATCGAAAACGGGGCGTTCCCGATCAGAGCACGCCCCGCCTGCGTCAGAAGTGCGGAAGGACCCCAGTTTGCCGTGTCGCTCGACAACGGCTTACGTTTGGTTCGTGCCACTGCTGGCGAGCCTGCATCAGGTCACTACGGGACTGGGGTTGGCGGAGGGAGGTCCCTTTTTGCATTCTGGACGAGGCTCGCTCGATCGGTGAATGACACGTAGCGTAAGCGTATCAGATCTTCGGCTCCCTCTGGAGCTCGGGTGTGGATCGGCTTCCAGCCCCTTGCCGCGGAACGAGGCGCATAATGTTGAAAGGCTGTCTCGTCGGTCGCGTGGCCGAGCAGTGCCGCGACCTCGGTTCGGGTCTTAGCTGCCTTCAGGCGTGCCGCCGCGACGTGCCGACAGGTGTAGGGAGTGACAGGCCTCCTGATCAAACCGGGGATCCCCGTCGCTATGCAGGCAGCCCGGAGGGCCCTGCGAATCCCGGCATGCACCCGGCGCCATTCACCATCGGCCGTGGCCCGTGCCAACGCTGCGATGAACTCGCTGAGCCCTTGGATGTAGCCCTCGGAATACGCGTCCAGCTCGATCGTCCGAGTCGGTCCGTTCGCGCGGCCATTGGAATTTTTGCCGTTTTGGATGATGAGGCAGGTGCCAGTTATCTGAGCCGTTGGCCATTCACTTGGACGCAACCCGAGAAGCGACGTATGGGAGAGGTAGGGCCGCGCGAGGAACGCGTACCGGTGGCGTAGGCCTACGAGGGCCGCATCAACCGCGTTGAATTCGGTCGCGGTCAGGGACTTCCGCTTGCCCGCGCTTGTGCGCCGAGGGGTCTTGATGGCCCGCGGGGCGGCTAGACGGCCGGTTTCGGGGTCCACCACCTCAGCCAGGAGATCAAGAGCTGTGTCTATGTGCTTCGATTTGGCCGGCATCAATGTGCCGACGTCCACGAGGCATTCCCGGATTGAGGCTCGATAAGTCCGGATCGTGGACCGGGACCAGCGATCCTTCCGGGCCAGGAACCACTCGGCGAACTGGATCGGCGTGAGCGGATCGATCCCGGTCTCTCGGGTCGCCATTTCTAGGAGAAGGATACCTCTTTTACGATAGGCTTTGACGGTCGCAGGCGCTCGTGTTCGGTCTCGATTGGCTGGATCCACCACTGACCACCCCTGTTACATGCGCCGAGAGCCACCTCCACCGGCCGCATTCACAGGGTGCTCACCAACCACGAAAATCGCCATCGCACTCAGGCCTACCCGCCCAGTCCTCTGGGCCGAGTCCAAAGGCGGCAAGCGCCACGGCCTCGAACGCGTATCGACGATGTGGGCGGCAGAACGTGCGGCCCTTGTCCACACAGATGAAAGCCGCGCGCGCCTCGCAGCCGCACTCACTGCATCGGGCATACCACCCAAAGTTTGGCAAGCGATCGATCAGGCGTTGGACATGGGCACGTTGCCGGTCGCGCCTCCACTCTGAGAAGGGCACAGACGCCTCGCGGCGCCTGTTACCGTCCCGCGAGCGTTTACGCCGTTCGCCGACCTTGACGGCCGCTGGCTCCGTCATCGCGGCCTTCTCGAGTTCGCAATTCAGCGGCTGGGATGAGGCAGGTGTCAGATCGGTGTCCGCACTGACGCTCGGTGCTACGCCTATAGCGGCATGCGGTATCGATAGCTGCCCTTTGGATAGGGTTGGACCAAGGGTTCGAATGTCTTGGACGACCTTGCCGGCCGCTGGCGCCGTCATTGCGATCTCCTCGAGTTCGCGGTTCAGCGGCTCGCATGAGGTAGGGTCCGGATCGGTGCCCGCACCGACAGTCGGTGCGAGATCTATAGCGGCATGCGGTATCAACAGCCGCTCTTTTGTGAGGCTCGGCTCAAGGATTCGAATGTCCTGGACGATCTTGACTGTCACTGGCGCCGTCATTGCAACCTCCTCGAGTTCGCAATTCAGCGACTCGCATGAGGTATGTTCCGGATCGGTGTCCGCACCGACAATCGGTGCTAGGTCCATAGTGACATGCGGTGTCGATAGCTGGTCCGTGGCGAGGATCGGACAAAGGGTTCGAATGTCCTGTCCGCGGCTCGTCCGCCACGTCCAATCGATGTGACCGCGCGACCGCAGCTGCAATATCGCGTTCTTGACGGAGTTCTCCGCCACCCCCAGTTCGGCGGCGATTTCCGCATCCGTCGCCCGGCAACCCGCTCGGCCAAACTCAGAGCGATCCGCTAGGGCCCAGGCCACAAAGCGGGCGGCGCGCCGTATCTCCCGGTCCCGTCGGACATTGGCCGACCAAGCTCGTACTGAATCCGCTACCGTCATGGCTATGCTCGCTTGCCTGCAGGTCTCGGAACACTAGCAACGAACGTCGCAAGAGCGATGGCTGCACCGAGTGTCGGTGCGCTTGCTACGGAGCGCTCGGGCGGGCACCAATCTCAAGCGACATCCGGAACCGCTCCCTCGCGTTGCCTTATGGTGGGATGTAGCTTCGAGGAAGCCTACGCGATCACCGGCCGGAGCCTGGAGGATCAAACTGCCAGATTCGCCTCGTTGTAGAGGGCACTCCAGCCCATCGGCACATAGCTCGACCGCACGGCGAAGTGGACTTGCTCCAGCCAAGCAAGTCCAGTCCCGAATGCGGCTTGTCAGTGCTCGGCGTACTCCGCCGCGGCGAGCCTGCGCAGGCCCGCTCCGAGATCGATGCGCGGCCGCCAACCGGTCCGGTCGAGGAACCGCGTCGAGTCGAGCATCTTGTAGGCCGCGCCCTGAAACGAGCCGGGCGGGCTCACCAGGGGGACGGACCAGTCGAGGGCGGCTAGCGCCGCCCGCGCCACCGCCTCGACGGTGACGGGCGTATTGGCGGCGCAGTTGAGGATCTCGTTGTTGAACGCCAGGTCGGCCGCCAGGATCGCGTCGATCTGGTCGTCGACGTACAGCACCTCGCGGACGGTCTGCGGGTTGCCCCAGACCTCGAATTCCCGCGCGCCCGCTGCCTTCTCACGCACGGCCCGGTCGAGCAGGGCGCCGACGAAGTGGCTGCGGTCGGAGGCCTTATTGTCGTGCGGGCCGTACAGGGTCGCCAGCACACAGTGCAGGAAGTTCAGGCCGTACTGGTGCGCGTAGGCCTCCGAGCCCGTCGCCAGGACCTGTTTCGCGAGCCCGTAGCCGATCACCGACGGGTGCGTGGGTCCCTGGCCGAAGCGCGCCTCGGGGAGCGGCTCCGCCGATTCCGGATAGGTGCAGGATGAGCCCGTGGAGACGAGCTTGGCCTGGGGCTGGTACAGGCGCCACGCCTCGAGGACGTTCAGGTGGACCCGGGCGTTGATCGCCAGGAGCTCGCCCTGGATGTCGTACTGCACCGCGCCGGTGCGCTGGCGGGTGACCACGTGGAAGATCCGGTCGGCCGGGGGCGCGGCGCGCAGCGCCTGCTCGACATTCGCCCACTCGGAGAGGTCGCCCGCCGCGCGACCGATCCCCACGACCTCGCGGCCCTCGGCCCGGAGCCGCGGGACGAGGTTGCGCCCGAGGAACCCGTCCGCCCCGATGACGATGTCGCGCTCAGGAGCCGGCATGCTGAGCCCCGTCGCGATAGGCCTCGCGATACCACGCGATCGTCGGCCCCAGCCCGTCCGCGAGTCCCGTGAAGCTCGACATCCCGAAACGCTCGCGCAGCCGCTGGTTGGTCGAGCGGCGGGCGAGCACGCCGCGGGTCGTCGTGTCGGGGGCGTGCACCGGCCGATGCTCGCCCGCCACCTCCAGGATGGTGCGGGCGAGGTCGAGCAGAGTCGTGGTCTCGCCGCGGCAGAGGTTGAGCGCGTCGCTCGTCTCCCGTATCTCCAGGGAGCGGGCGAACACGTCGACGACGTCACCGACGTAGATGAAGTCGCGCTCGACCAGCGGGTTGCCCTTGATCTCGAAGCGCTCCCCCGGTGCCAGCGCGCGCATCACGAAAGCCGGCAGGACGTGCGCCTTGCGCGGATCCGTCGAGTCGTGGGGACCGTAGGGGTTGCTCAAGCGGAAGCTGATCGTGTGAATCCCGTAGCGCTCTGCGTGGAGGTCGGCGATCACCTCCGACCAGCGCTTCGACCAGGCATAGAAGGCCTCGTTCCGGTTGGGCGGCGCGTTGAGGTCGACCGGCCGCGCGTCGTCGAGGGGATCGCAGGCCGCCGGGTAGACCGCGACGCTCGAGGCCGCGCGCACCTCGCGGATGCCCTTCGTCAGGCAGAACCGGTAGAGGCGGTTGGCGATCTCGGCATTGCCGGTGAGCAGGTCGCTCTGCGCCGTCTCGAACTTGTCGGCGTCGTAGCGCTGCGCGGCAACGTTGATGACGATTGCGTCGGCGGGGACCGACAGCGCCTCCAGGGCATCGAAGCGCGCGGCCTCGGTCGCACCCGGCACCGCACGGCCGGAGGGGCTGACCGCGATCAGCCGCGGCACACGGTCGGCGAGATGCGCGACGAGGTTGCGGCCGACGAACCCGGTCGCACCGACAACCACGACGGTCTCGGGCAAGGAGGATGGGGGAAGGGCGGCCACGCTCAGACCGCCTTCGGCAGGTTGGCGGCGGTGATCACCTTGAGTTCCGGCACCGGAACGATGAAGGCGCCGCCGTTCTCGAGGTAGCGGCGCTCGCGCGCCAGGAACTCGTCGATGAAGTTCCAGGCGAGCACCAGATAGGCATCGGGCGCGGGCACGCTGCCCTCCTCGACGATCGGGATGCGGGCGCCGGGAATCAGGCGGCCGAACTTCAGCGGATTCTTCTCGGCCGCATACTGCACCAGCCGCGGGCCGATGCCGAAGGCGTTGAGCAGCGTCGCGCCCTTGGCCGGGGCACCGTAGGCGTGGACCGTCTTTCCCTCGGCGTGCATGCGCTCCAGCAGATCGAGCAGCGCCGTCTGCAGGCGCCGGACGTTCTCGGCGAAGCCGACATAGGTCTCGAACTTGCCGTAGCCGCGGGCCTCCTCGTCGGCGCGCATGCGCTTGACCGCGTCGCTGACCGGGTGGGCGCCGGGGAAGCCGACATGCGCCTCGAGGGAGCCGCCATGAACCGGCACCACGCTGACGTCGAAGACTTCGAGGCCGTGGCGCGCGAACAGCTGCTCCAGGGAGCGGAGCGTGTAGTAGCACAGGTGCTCGTGGTAGATCTGATCGAAGGCGGTGTTCTCGATCATGCCGCCCAGGTAGATTGCCTGCACGACGAAGAGGCCGTCCGGCTTGAGCAGCGTGACGATGCCTTTCACGACGCTGTGCAGCTCCTCCAGGTGGAAGAAGACCCCGGCGGCGGTGATCAGGCTCGCCGGCCCGTCCTGCGCGCGGACGATCTCGGCGGTCTCCGCGTTGAAGAAGCGGTTCAGCGTCGGCACGCCGGCGGCGCGGGCCAGTTCCACGACGTTGGAGGCGGGCTCGACGCCGCAGCGGCGCAGGCCGAAGGGCTCGTACTGCCGCAGCCACGTGCCGTCGTTGCTGCCGATGTCGACGACGAGGTCTTGCGGCCCGAGGCCGTACCGCTCCACGAGCCGGGCCGCCGTCTGGCGGAAATGCTCCACCAGCGTCTTCGTCGTGCCCGAGACGTAGGGGTAGTCGCTGAACATGCTCTCCTTCGGGATCGTGTGATCGATCTGGACGAGCGTGCAGTCGTGGCAGAAGCCGGCGCGCAGGGGGAAATGCGGCTCGCGCCGGTCAGCGAGCTCCGGCGGGATCAGGCGGTTGCAGTGCGGTTGATCGCTCAGGTCGAGGAACAGCTCGACATCGCGTCCATCGCAGACGCGGCACGCCATGGCGAGTTTCGTTCCCGTCATCCTACGACCTGTGACATCCGCGGCGCGAGGCTTTACGACCCCGCGAGGCTTATCGGCTGAGCAAGGGCAGCGCAACGCGCGGTCGCACCTCGATCGAAGTCAGAGCCGAAAGGCGAGACAGTTTTAACATCGCGCATGTCCTTCAGCGGCGAAGATCCACAATGACCGCGGTAGATGATAAAAAATACAAGCCCCGGGTCTGAAGAAAGCTATGATCTCGACTCCGAATTGGACAGTCCGCAAATCCCACCACGTCATGAAGGATCGCTGGCTCGGTCTCCGTGCCGACGATTGCGTGACGTCTTCGGGTCACGTCCTCGATCCCTATTACGTGCTCGAGACCGCGGATATCGCCCTCGTGCTGGGCATCGACGCGGCCGATCACGTCATACTCGTACGCCAATACCGTCACGCCTACGGGGGCCCGAGCCTGGAGCTTCCGGGAGGGGCCATCGACTCCGCCGACCCCGACATCATCGCGGCCGCCGAGCGCGAGATGCGTGAGGAAACCGGCTACATCTTCGCCGATGCCGAGCGCGTGGTCACCCTGAATGCGGATCCGGCCCGCTACGCCAACCGCATGCACCTCATTCGTGCGCGAGTGACCGCGACCGGGCCGGCGCGGCCGGATCCCGGCGAGGACATCACCGTGGTGCGCGTACCGCGGGCCGAGGCCTTACAGCTCGCGCAGTCGGGCTCCATCGTCGGCGCCGTGCACGTCGCCATGATCCTGATCGGCCTTTCCGGCCACGGATGAGGGGCGTCATCGGATTGTGGATCGAGCGATCGAACCGCTGACAAGACCCGCGCGTTCCGCCAATACGATTAATCGTCGGTTAAAGAGCGGATTGAAGCGTGCCCGAGTACGACATCAAGATCGTCGCTCCGCGAGATCGGAAAGCCGCGGACGCGGAAAGCGAGACGTCGCCCAGGCCCAAGCTCGACTGGGATCGCGCCATGCGCGAGGCTGCGGAAGCGGAGCTCTCGATTCAGTCGCACGATTGAGATTGCCGGACGGCGAAGCGCGTCTCGGCGAGGCCCGACACCTCCTGCCGCCCTTCCTAGCCCGTCAGAGCGACCTCTCGCAGGAAGGCGAGCAGATCGTCCGACCTGAAGTGGTGCACGGTGAGCCCCGCCGCGCAGCCGGCGGCGAGATCCGTTTCCTGATCGCCGACCAGGAAGCTGCGGTCGCGGTCGATGTCCCAATGGGCCATCAGGTCGAGGATCATGCCGGGCTCGGGCTTCCGCCATCCGTGGACCGCCCTGTAGGCCTCGACCGTCCCGTCCGGATGATAGGGGCAGTAGCGTAGATCATCGAGATGCGCGCCGGCCTCGCGCAGGTCGTCCTGCATCCAAGACGTCAGGCGGGCGACGTCGGCCTCGGTGTAGAAGCCGCGGGCGACCCCCGCTTGGTTCGTGACGACGAACACGAAGTAGCCGGCATCATTCAGCGCGCGGACGGCGTCGCGCGCGCCCTCCATCCACTGGAACCGGTCCACCGAACCGACATATCCGTGGTCGCGATTGAGAACGCCGTCCCGATCGAGGAAAGCGGCGGGTCTCCTCCGACGGGCCGGGACCTCACCCTGAGCCCGGGCGTAGCTCTCTGGCACGCCGATATCGAGGAAGTAACCGTCGTGGGCCACGCCCACCACGCGGCCCTCGGCGACCAGCGCAGGCAGGACGTCCCGTTCCAGCGAGCAGGCCGGCAGCAGGCCGGTCAGCGCATCGCGACGCACCAGATAGACGCCCGCGTTGACAAGACCGGGACCCGGCTCAGGCGGCCGCTCGAGGAAGGCGGTGATCCGGACGCCGTCGAGGAGAGCGACGCCGTAGCGCGCGGCGTCCGGCACCCGACGGAGCGACAGGACCATCGCTGCCTCGGGATGACGCGCCGCCATAGCGGGCAAGGACAGCAGATTTACGTCGAACCACGAGTCGCCGTTCAGCAGGAGAAAGGTCTCGTCCGCCTCGGGAAGGGCGTGCACGACGGCGCCGCCGGTCCCGGCCTGCTCCGGCTCGATCGAGACCCGCAACGTCATGCCGAAGCGGCGGGCGACCGGGTTGTCGGTGGCGTAGGCGCGGATCTTCTCGCTGTGGAACGAGGCCAATAGCACGACGTCGGTGAAGCTGTGGCGGCCGAGTTCGAACAGCAGGACGTCCAGGAACGGCTCCCCGGCCACGGGCAGCAGCGGCTTGGGCATCGCCGAGGTCAGCGCTCCCAGGCGCGTGCCGAAGCCGCCGCACAGGATCATGGCCTGCCGGACGGGGCGGCCGCTGCTCCTCTTTGTCTCGGTCACAGGCCGCCCTTCACGCTGCCATCCCCGCGGGGGAACAGGTTTTCCTCGACGAGGCCGCAGACGATGTGCGCGGCGGTGATGTGGATCTGCTGGATCAGGGGCGTGACGTCCGACGGCGCGTGCAGGCAGAGATCCGCCCGCTCCGGCATCTGACCACCCGTCTCCCCGGTGAACGCGACGACACGCACGCCTAGCCCCCGGGCCGCGTCCATCGCCTTCAGCACGCTCGGCGAGCGGCCGGAGGTGGAGAGGGCGAGCAGGACATCCCCCGGCCGTCCGAGGGCCAGCACCTGCCGCTCGAACACGTGCTCGTAGCCGTAATCGTTGCCGATCGCGGTGATCACCGAGGTGTCGGTGGTCAACGCCACAGCCGCGGCCGGCGGCCGATCGTAGTTGAGCCGCGAGACGAACTCGCCCGCGATGTGCTGCGCGTCGCCGGCACTGCCGCCGTTGCCGATCGTCAGGAGCTTGCCGCCGCCGCGCAGGGACGCGGTCACGAGATCGGCGATCTCGGCGAGGGCCGTGTGGAAGCGGGAATCGTCGAGAGCGGCCTGGAAGGTGTCACGGGTCTTCGTGAGAAAATCGACGCTCGCGCTCATGATCACCTCGGTCAGTTCCCGCGCCGGCCGACCTGTCGGGCCGCCCGGCGGGGCGATCGCTGCTGGGCTGGGGCCGTTCGCGGTTCAGACGTTGGCGAACCGCGAATTGCGGATCATCCGGAAGCCCTTGATCAGCTCCTTGATGCCCCGGTCCAGATCGAAATCGGGGAACCAGCCGGTCGCCTCCAGCTTCTCGTTGGACACGATGTAGTCGCGCTTGTCCGGATCCTCGCCGATCGGCGCCTCGACGTAGACGAAGTTCGGAACGTGCGCCTTGATGCGCTCGCAGAGTTCCAGCTTCGACAGGTTGGCGCTCGACAGGCCGAGATTGTACGCCTCGCCGCGCATCCGGCCGTAATTGTCCATCGCGTGGATGAAGCCTTTGGCGACGTCGCGGATGTGGATGTAGTTGCGCTTGAAGTGGCCCTCGAAGACCAAGAGCGCCCGGTCGGTCACGGCCCGGTGTGTGAAGTCGTTGACGAGGAGGTCGAGCCGCATGCGCGGCGCCATGCCGAACACCGTCGCGAGCCGCAGGCTGACGCCGCGCCCGCTGTCGAGCACGGCCTTCTCGGCCTCCACCTTGGTGGTGCCATAGAGCGAGATCGGCCGCAGGGGCGATTCCTCGGTGCAGAACTTGCCGGCCTCGCCGACGCCGTAGCCCGAGTTGGTCGTCGGGTAGACGATCCTCTGCTCGCCGCCCGCACGCTGGACCAGGGCGATCACGGCGTCGCGGTTCAGCGTCGTGGCGCCGATCGCGTCCTCCTTGCAGAGGGGGGCACCGACCAGGGCCGCGAGGGGGATGAGCACGTCGTGCTTCGGGATCAGCTCGTCCAGGATGCGCGTGTCGCGCGCGTCACCCTTGATCGGCTCGAACGTGTCGTACTGGCAGGCCGAGAACAAGTCGGGGGCGCCGGACTTGAACGTGTCGAGCACCGTCACGTGGTGCCCGCGCTCCAGAAGCATCGGCACCAGAATCGTCCCGATATAGCCCGCGCCGCCGGTGATCAGAATTCGCATCGTTGCCTCTCGTCGCGATGAGTCATCGGCCCTGTGCGGCCGGGCTGGAGCCTGTGAGGACGCCGCTCAGCGCGTCTGGCGATAGATCAGGGTGGACCCGTCGACATCGATGCCGATCGGAACGACGGACAGCGGCGCGACCCGCCCGATCAGAGCCGGAAGCCGGTCGGGATCGATGAGAGCGAGGAAGAAGCCGCCGCCGCCCGCGCCGCACAGCTTCGCTCCGTAGGCCCCCGACGCGACGATCGCCTCGAACAGATCGTCGAGCACCGCGTTCGAGACCTCACGGGACAGGGTTCGCTTGATGCGCCACGAGGCGGAGAGCATCTCGCCGAGTTGCGTGAGCCAGCCGCTCGTCCCCGCCTCCAGCAGCGAGACGCATTCCTCGACGAGGCGGTAGAGTTCGGACAATTCCTTGTCGATTGCGCGCGCGCGTGTCACGGCGATCTGAGCGGCGACCGTTGTCGTTGCGCGCCGCGCGATGCCTGTATGGACAAGCACCATCGATGCGTTGAGTTGCTGTATGGCCGCGGAACTCATCTGGACGGGCGAGATTCGTATCGCGGAACCGCTGAAATCGAATCGATTGATGCCGCCAAACGCAGCATGAAGCTGGTCCTGGACGCCGACGTTCTCGCGCAAAATCTCGCGCTCGACTTCGATCGCCTTCTTCGACAGCTCGATCTTCGTAGGCTTTTGATTCAATATCGCGTAGATCGTACGCAAGAAGCCAACAGTGAAAGCCGAAGACGATCCGAGCCCGCTTCCAGCCGCCGGCAAGTCGGAGATGATACTCATATCGAGCCTTCGACTCACGTCGAAATGCTTGAGCACCTCTCGAACGACTGGATGTTCTATTTCGTCGATACTGTTACAATGCTCAACGCGCGAATAACTAAGCCTATAATTGTAATCCTGGCAGCCAATCAAATCCAGCGCTGCGATGATGATGTACTTGTCGATCGCGGCGCCAACGACAGCGCCCGGCGCCCGCTCAAAATATTCCGGGTAATCTGTGCCGCCGCCGAACAAGCTAATTCGAAGCGGGGTCCGCGTGACCGTCAGCATAAAAGTATTCCGGGTCTTTCATTTGCATAACACGACCAAAGGCAGCAAACTTGCGACCAAAAGTTTCTTGACCGCCATTCCTAGAAAAGCACGCCTATCATTATCATTTCACCCGCGACAGACATGAGACAACTCCATGCTTGGACGGCGCCATAAGATGCATCTCCGATCAAATTCTACCTTAAAAAAATTTGTTAAACAATGTAGATCTGCTTTCAAATCTTGAACAACGGAGCCGCACAGCTTCGAAGTGCGCTTTTCCGCCGTCGATGATCGACAGCATGGGACTTATGGGCTTCTGTCGGCAGCTGGGGCCGACTCGGACCTTCAGGTGAACGTGCAACGACATCGCCGATCTCGCTATTCGGTCGCGAGGGCCAAGCGGCAAGAGGCCTGAGCTGGAATGAGACCGCGGTTCCGATAGCCTCGCCCCCATCGACAGCCATGGCAGATGCCCACCGCCACATCTCGCCGAGTCGTCTCAACCGAGCACTTGTCGGACTGCTCACATCTGGCGAACTCACAACTTGTTAAAGCCACGGCTTCGGGGGAAACCTCGCAAGCGCAAGTTGCTCGATCATAGTTAAGAGACGGTAAAAATTTTCTGATGTCCTCCGTCCTGATAGGGACGAGGTGGCAGGGAACCATCGTCGGACTACTTTCGGCGTGCAATGGGATTTCAGACCTCCCATACGATCCTAAGTAGTCCCGCCTTGATGCTTCTTGCGATCGCCTACCTGCTAATCGGCAGTGCCATGAGCCGGGAAGGCTGCGCGACGAGTTCAAACGGTGGGTGCTTCATCGTTCCGGACGGCCATACGGCTGAGATTGACCGCTGTAGCCGTCAGCAAGCCAAAGTCTACCTTCGCCAGACACAGATTTCGGCACCGACGCAAACCTATCGCTCGCACCCCGCGAGAGAGCGCGCCCCTAGATGCCGACACGGGGGCGTGACCTGACCGGTATTTTGGACCGAGCCATTTGCCACAAGGACGAGTCGGAGTAGGCAGATGTGCCATGGGCGATGAGAAGCCGAACTCATCGCCCGTGGATGATCGTTTCTCTTTGAAAGATTTTCTGGAATATACGGTCTCTTTTCCACCCAAGCGTGACGTTGGTAAGCGCGCCACAGGCAGCAGATGGCAGCAAGCCGACCGATAGCTCCAGGCGTTCAAGCCGGAGAAACCGGCTCTCCTTACTGCAGCCCAGCTTGTGACCGCGTCACGTACGAACGATTCATCGTCGCAGCTCCCGGTGCATCTCGAAGGTGCGTATCACTCCTTCACCGACTTGCACGTGCTTTCGGAGAGCGGCTGAAATGCTTGCTCACCAGGAATGGTCTTCAGAATTTTATAAAAATCCCACGGTCCATTCGATTCCGCCGGCGCCTTCACTTGGGCGAGATACATGTCGTGCACCATCCTCCCGTCCGGCCGCAGCTTGGCGTTTCGCGCGAAAAAGTCCTGGATCGGCAGCTCGCGCATCTTGGCCATGACCCGCAGGCCGTCGTCGGTCCCGGCGGCTTCCGCCGCTTTGAGGAAATGGAAAACTGCCGAATAGTCTCCGGCTTGCACCATGGTCGGCATCCTGCCGCCCATCCGCTCGCCGAATCGCTTGGCGAAGGCGCGCGTCTGCTCGTCCATGTCCCAGTAGAAGCCCGTCGTCAGGATCATGCCTTGAGCGGCCGGCAATCCGACGGAATAAATGTCGGTCAGAAAGATATTGAGGCCGCCCAACCGCTGCCCGCCCTGAAGAATCCCGAACTCGCTCGCCTGCTTGATGGTGTTGATCGTGTCGGCGCCGGCATTGGCCATGCCGATGATCTTCGCGCCCGACGCCTGTGCCTGCAGCAGGTAGGATGAGAAGTCCGGATTGGGGAAGGGGTGTTTGACCGACCCGAGCACCGTGCCGCCCTTAGCCTTGACGACGCGGGTGACCTGCGCCTCCAGGTCGTGCCCGAAGGTGTAATCGGCCGTGATGAAGAACCACGTGTTCTTCGGATCATCGGCCAGAGCCGAAGCCGTCCCGGCTGCGAGGGCGTAGGTGTCCCAGGTCCAGTGGGCGCCGGTCGGTGAACAGGCGGCGTTGGTCAGCGCCATGGAACCGGCACCGGAGTTGATGTCGATCTTCCCCTTGCTGCGCGCGACCTCGCGCACGGCCAGACCCGCGACCGAGGAATTCGTGTCGAAGATCGCGTCGACCCCTTCGGTATCGAACCAACGGCGTGCGATCGAGGAAGCAATGTCCGCCTTGTTCTGGTGATCGGCGAAGATCAGCTCGACCCTTCGGCCATTGATCGGACGGCCGAAATCCTCCACCGCGAGTTGGGCGGCTGTCACGGATCCTCGGCCGGCGAGATCCGAGTAACCACCGGACATGTCTGTCAGGATGCCGATCTTGATGCCGTCGTCGGCATATTGGGCTGATGCCGGCACGATGGTCAGGGAGCCGGCGGCGAATGCGGCGGCCGCCACCAGGTTACGACGGATCATTTCTTCCTCCCCTGTCTCTTGCTTATGATGTGCGCTCTCCGCTGCCGGAGAGATTGAGTGTCGCCCCGCGTGGCGCTGAACGGCGGCGCGGTCAGGTCGCCGCGCCCCTCGGGATGTTGTGCCTCGGCCGCAGGAGCGGCCGGCGCGCTTCGGCAGGCCGGCCGTCGGCGCGGTGCTGTCACCAAGCGCCATCACCCCATACTGAGGAAGGCCTTTCGCCCTCAGAGATAGCTTCGGCCGTCGAGGTAGGCCTTGCGCCAGCGCCTGATCTCGACGCGCTCGAACAGGCCCACCTTGAAGAACGGGTCCGCCTGGATGAGGGCCTCGGCTTCGGCGCGGGTGTCGACATCGACGACGTACAAGCCGCCGCCAGCATCGCTTCCGTCGTCGTTCAGCTTTGCCCCGCAGGCCAGGAGCCGATCCTTGATCTGGTCGAGATAGACCAGATGCTCCGCGCGGTTCGCTCTGCGCATTTCAAGGCTTCCGGCCTTGTCGAAGGTCTCGATCATGTACGGCATGGGAGATCACCCGTCAGTTGGCTGCGATGGCGGAGGGATGCTGCGCCAGCGGCGTGACGCTCAGCGACATGTACCGGTAGAGCGGCAGCGAAGTCAGGATGTCGTGAAGCTCGTCGTTGCCGGCAACATCGAACACGCTGTAGTTGGCGTACTGTCCGGCGACGCGCCACAGGTGCCGCCACTTGCCCTCATGCTGCAGCGCCTGCGCGTAGGCCTTTTCGTCAGCCTTCAGGCGATCTGCCTCGGCCTTTGGCAGAGTGGCCGGAAGGTTGACCTGCATGTGGACCATGTAGAGCATGTCGGCGATCCTGTGCTGCGGGCGCGTGTGAACGCTTCTGACGTGAGATGGTCTGCCGTGCTCTCTGCCGGCTGAAGACGAGACCGAACTGGAGCCACCGCGGTGCGGACGCGCTGTTCTGCGTCTCCCGGGCGGGCCCGCGATGGAGGGCTCTCCTCAGGCATCGGCGCGGATCAGGTCCGCCGCCTTCTCGGCGATCATGAACACGGCCGCCTGGGTGTTCCCGGAGACGATGCGCGGCATGATCGAGGCGTCCGCCACGCGCAGTCCCGTCACGCCGCGCACGCGCAGGTTCGGATCCGTGACCGACCCGGGATCGCCGCCCATGCGGCACGTGCCGCAGATGTGGTAGATCGTCTGGCCGTCGCGGCGGGCGAAATCGAGCCAATCTGCATCCGTCCGGCAGCCCGGGCCCGGGTTGAGCTCGGCCCCGCGGAAGCGATCCATCGGCGCCTGCTCGACGATGGACCGGGCGATCTTCATTCCGTCGACCATCGCACGGCGGTCCTCCTCAGTGGCGAGGAAGTTCGGGCGGATGGCCGGGGGCTTCAGCGGATCGGGCGAGGCGGCGTGGATCGTGCCGCGCGATTCCGGCCGCAGTTGCGTGACACCGATCGTCATACCGGGCAGGCGATCGAGCTTGCGCTCGGCGGCGTTGGCGTAGCTCGCGTGCATGAAGAAGTACTGCACGTCCGGCCCGTCCAGCCCAGGCCGCGTGCGCACGAAGCCGTGGGCGAGGCCGGTCCCGAGCGACAGGATGCCCCGCCGGGTAGCGAGATAGCGCGCCGCCGCGAGGCCGAGGCGGAGGCCACGGGTCTGCTCGTTCAGCGTCACCGGCAGGCGCACCCGCCAGTTCATGCGCGTGCAGTAATGGTCCATGTAGTCGGCGCCGACGCCCGGGAGAGCTCGTCGCACCGTGACGCCGAGACCGGAGAGGATCGCCGGATCGCCGAGGCCGGATAGTTCCAAAATCTGGGGGGTCTGGGCCGCTCCCGCGGCGAGGATCACCTCCCCGCGGCAACGGTAGAGCCGCTCGCGCCCGCCGATCAGCGCAGCGACGCCGCTCGCCCGCTCCCGGTCGAAAGTCAGCCGCAGGACGTGCGCGTCCGTCACGACGGCGAGGTTGGCGCGTCCCAGCGCCGGTCGCAGATAGGCGTCGGCGGCGCTGACCCGCCGCCCGCGCCGCTGATTGACTTGGTAATAGCCGAAGCCGTCCTGGCTCGCCGCGTTGTAGTCGGGGTTGCGCGGATGTCCGGCCGCTTGTGCGGCGGCGATGAAGGCTTCCGCGATCGCCGGCCGTTCGGCAACTTCGGTGAGCGGCAGCGGGCCGCCGCGGGCGCGTAGCGGATCGGCCGCTCCGTCGTAATCCTCGAGCCTGCGGAAATAGGGCAGCACGTCGGCGAAGCCCCATCCGCGGCACCCGGCCTGAGCCCAGGCGTCGTAATCCTGCGGCTGACCGCGCACGTAGATCATGCCGTTGATCAGCGTCGACCCTCCGAGGCCCTTGCCACGCGGAACCGCGATCACCCGGTCGCCGGTCGCCTCTTCGGGCTCGGTCCGGAAGCGCCAATTGTAGGATGGGTGCTGGAGCAGGCGGCTGAACCCGGCCGGGATCGCGACCCAGGGGCTGCTCGCCCGTCCGCCCGCCTCGAGGAGTAGCACCCGATGTGCCCCGGACTCGGTCAGCCGGTTGGCCAGGACGCAGCCCGCCGTTCCGCCGCCCACGATCACGTAGTCGAAGTCGCCCGCCGCGACGGCATCGGTGTCGGTCGGTTCCAAGGTCTGCGCCACGGTTCGCTCCAAGATCCGGCCTCAGAGTGCGCCCATGTGGCGGGCCATGAGGGCGATCTGGCGCTCCAGCATCGGCAGGCCCTTCTGGATGCGGCAGCCCGCCGCCGACGCCGCGGCGAGCAGCGGCGTCGTCTCCGGATCCATGATCGCCTCGGCGACGAACTGCCCGCCGTGGAGGGCGCTCAGATCGAAGGGTGAGGCGTCCTGCGGGCGCATCCCGAGCGACGTGCCGTTGACGAGGAGGTCGTGCTCCGCCTGGGCGCCCTCGGCGGCGACCGGCAGCGTGGGATAGGCGGTGCGCAGGCGCTCCACCAGCGCCCGGGCGCGGTCGGCGGTGCGGTTCAGGATCGTCAGGCGCGCGACACCCGCCTCGGCGAGCGCGAAGGCGATGGCGCTCGCCGCGCCACCGGCCCCCGCGAGCGCCGCGCTCCGGTCGCGGGGTTCCAGGCCCGAGGCGCGCAGCGCCTCGACGAAGCCGATCCCATCCAGCATCGTGCCGACCATGCGCCCGTCCGCCTCCCGCCGGACACAGTTGACCGCCCCGATCTGCTCGGCCTCGCGGGTGAGCGCGTCGCATAGGTCGGTCATCGCCGTCTTGTGCGGGACCGTGGCGATGAAGCCGCCGAAATTGCGTAGGTGCCTGAGCCCGTCCATCACCACGGCCAAGCCGTCCGCCTTCACGTGCAGCGGGACGAGCACGCCGTCCACGCCGTGGTGGGCGAAGAGCGCCCCCATCACCTCGGGCGCCTTCACGTGGTAGATCGGGTCCGCCAGGATCCCGTAGACCCGGGTCCGGCCGGTAATCCCGGCCGCCGTGAGCGCGCTGTTCATGGCCGTCCTCCCGTCCATCGGCTGTCCTGAGCGGCTCCGGCTCACGTCATGTACAGGCCGCCGGCCACGTCGACGGTCTGTCCGGTGACGAAGCTGGCCTCGGCGGAGGTCAGGTAAAGGGCGAGATCCGCGACCTCCTCGGGAGCGCCGAGGCGGCCCATCGGGGTCAGGCGAATCTGCTCGTCGTTGACGGTGCGGCCCACCGCCCGCACCATCGGGGTCTCGATCCGGCCCGGCGCGATCGCGTTGACGCGGATGCCGAACGGGCCGAGCTCCGCCGCGAGGTGCTTGGTGAGGCCGATCAGCCCGGCCTTCGAGGCCGCGTAGTGGCAGGCGACGATCGGCGAGTGGGTCTTGCCTGCCACCGACGACATGTTGACGATCCAGCCGCGCCCGGCCGCGCGCATCGCGGGCGCCAGCGCCCGGACGGTGTTGAACGCGCCTGTCAGGTTGACCGCGACGACGCGGTTCCACTCGTCCGGATCCATCTCCCAGACCCGGTGGGCCGCGCCGTCGTGCTTGGGCGAGATACCGGCGTTGTTGATGACCGTGTCGAAGGCGCCGCCCATCGGGTCGGCCGCCTCCGACAGGGCGGCCTCGACCGCCGGATAATCGGCGACGTCGAGCCGCATCGGCACGGCGCGACCGCCGGCGGCCTCGATGGCCGCGACCGTCGCCGCGACGTCGTCCGGGTTCACGTCGGCGACGCCGACCAGGGCCGCGCGCGCGCCGAAGCCCTCCGCGATCGCCCGGCCGATCCCGCGGCCGGCGCCGGTGACGAGGACGCGCCGGCCGGCGTGGCTCGCGCGCCGCGCGACCGCGTCCGTATTGGTGTCCCGCTCGGTCATCTCAGATCCCCAGGTAGGCGCGCCGCACGTGGTCGTTGTCGAGCAGGGCCGCGGACGCGTCGGCGAGGACTATCTCGCCGTTCTCCAGCACGTAGCCCCGGTCGGCGACCTGCAGCGTGTGGAACACGTTCTGCTCGACGATCAGCACGGTGGCGCCGGTCTTCGCGATCCGGTCGACGACCGCGAAGACCTGCGCCACCACGATCGGCGCGAGGCCGAGGGAGGGCTCGTCGAACATCAGGAGCTTGGGACGCGCCATCATCCCGCGGGCGATGGCCACCATCTGCTGCTCGCCACCGGACAGGGAGCCGGCATTCTGGTCGAGGCGCTCGCTCACCCGCGGGAACAGGTCGAGCACGTCCGCGAGCGTCTCCGACTGGCGCTCGCGCGCCGCGCGGCGGTAAGCGCCCATCAGCAGATTCTCCCGCACCGTCATCTCGGGGAAGAGCTGGCGCCCCTCCGGGATCAGGGTGACGCCCCGCGCCACCATCTCGTGTCCCGAGAGCCGGGTGACCTCCTCATTCTCGAACAAAATCCGACCGCGCGTCGGCTTCACCAGGCCAGCGATGGTCCGCAGCGTCGTCGTCTTGCCGGCGCCGTTCGCGCCGACGATCGTCACCACCTCGCCGGCGCGCACCTCCAGCGAGACGGCGTGCAGGATGCTGGTCGCGCCGTAGCCGGCATCCACGCGCTCAAGCATGAGCATGGACGAACTCCTTGCCGAGATACGCCTCGATCACGGCGGGGTCGCGCACCACGTCCTGCGGACTGCCCTGGGCAATGATCTGCCCGGAACTGAGGACGATCACCCGGTCGGAGAGCGCCATCACCGCCTGCATGACATGCTCGATGGCGATGATGCTGACGCCGGTATCGCGGATCGACAGCATCAGGTCGATGGCGCGGCGCACGTCGGTCTGATTGATGCCGGCCATCACCTCGTCGAGGAGCAGCACGCGCGGGCGCATCGCCATCACGCGGGCGACCTCGAGCCGCTTGAGGCCGCCGATAGTGAGGCCGCGCGCCTCGCTCCCGAGCCACGGCGCGAGCCCCATCCGCTCGGCGGTCTCGCGCGCGACCGCCCGCGCTTCTCGGACGTCGCGGTGGCGGTGGAAGGCGCCGACCATGATGTTCTCCTCGACCGTCATGGCCGCGAAGGGCTGCACGATCTGGAAGGTGCGGCCGACGCCGAGCATCGCGAAATCCGCCGGCCGGCCCGGCTGGTGCCACGTCCCGTCCGGCGCGCGGACGCTCACCGTTCCGGCATCGGGCTTGAGGAAGCCCGAGATCATGTTGAAGACGGTGGTCTTGCCGGCGCCGTTCGGGCCAATCAGGCCGAGGATCTCGCCCTCCCGAAGCGTGAAGCCGACATCGCTGGTCACGTGCAGGCCGCCGAAGCGCTTCTGCAGCCCCTCGACCCGGATGACGTCCGCGCCGATCGGTGGCCGCTCCGCAGACCGCGGCACGGCCGGAACCGTCCCGGCCTGCGCGCCGCGGCCGCCCGCGCCGGTCCGTGTGAAGCGGGACACGAGACCCATCAGCCCGTTGGGCAGGAACAGGACGACGAGCACCAGCACGAGGCCGTAGACGAGGCCGTGGAGCCCCAGGGCCTTCGCGCCGAGCCAGCCGCGGGCCAGTTCGGTGATCGGCACGAGGAGGAGCGCGCCGAGCAGCGGTCCGAACACCGTGCCGAGCCCGCCGATCAGCGCGAACATCGCGATCTGGATCGACAGGGTCAGCGAGAACATCGCCGCCGGCTCGATGAAGGTCAGGTACATGGCGTGGAAAGTGCCCACCATCGCGGTGAGCGCCCCCGACACCGCCACGGCGATGAGCCGCACGTGCACCGTGCGCACGCCCGCGGCGCGCGCGGCCGATTCCCGCTCGCGGGTGGCGACGAGGTAGAAGCCGATCCGGTGGCTCCGCATCCACCACGCGACCGCCAGTGTCAGCAGGAGGAGCCCGAAGGCGATGGCCAGTGGCGGCCAGCGGTCCCGGAACACCATCCACGTCCAGCCGAACTTCAGCGGGATCATCAGCCCGGTGGCGCCCCCGGTCAGGTCCCGGAAATGCAGTGCCAGAACGCGGAAGACTTCGAGGAAGGCGATCGTCGCCAGCGAGAAGAACGGTCCGTGCAGCCGGAAGCACGGGTAGCTGATCGCGAGTGCCACCAGCACGGCGAGGGCGCCGCCGGCCACCATGCCGATCCACGGGCTGATCCCGGCGCCGACGAGCAGCATGCCGCAATAGGCGCCGAGGCCATAGAAGATGCCGTGGCCGAGGGAGAGCTGGCCGGCGTAGCCGCCGACGATGTTCCAGGCGGTCGCGAGCGCCGCGAAGACGCAGATCGTGATGAAGACGTGGTAGATGAACGGGTTGCCGACCGCGACCGGCACGGCCACCAGGGCCGCGAGAACGAGCGCCAGGGCCGCTGCGCCCCGGCGCGGGAATGCGGATAATCCGGCTGACGGGGCGGCGGGGATCGGGATATCGGTCATCGCGGTCCCCTCACGGCGAGACGTGGGACAGCCGCAGCTGCCGGCCGAAGAGGCCCGAGGGCTTCAGGATCAGGATCGCCAGGAACACGCCGAAGACCGCGACCTCGCGCATGTCGGCGCCGACGTAGAAGCCCGTGACGCTGTCGATCAGGCCGATCAGGATCGCCCCGACGAAGGCGCCGCGGATCGAGCCGAGGCCGCCGAGCACGACGACCACGAAGGCGATCAGCACGAAGTAGGTGCCGCTGTTGGGCGAGGTCGGATAGAGCGGCGCGATCAGCACCGCCGCGACTCCGACGCAGGCCGCGCCGATGCCGAAGGTCAGGGCGTAGATCCGGTTGACGTCGATGCCCATCAGCTCGGCCGCGGCGCGATTCTGGGCGACCGCCCGGATCGCCCGCCCCGTGCGGGTGCGCGCCAGGAACGTCTGCAGCGCCGCCACGAGCACGATGGCCGCGCCAAGGATCACCACCTGCCCGAGCAGGACCCGCACCGGCCCGATCTGGAGCGGCTGGCGGAGGCCCGACGGCGGCGTGTTGGCGATGTCCGCCCCGAAGACGAGAAGGGCGAGATTGATCAGCACCGTCGAGAGGCCGACCGTGGCGAAGATCTGGATGTGATGGTCGCCCGCGGCGAGCAGCGGCTGGATCAGGAACCGCTGGGTCAGCGCACCCAGCAGGAACAGGATCGGCACGACGAGGATCAGGGCGGCGAACGGGTGCAGTCCGAGCCCGGTGACGGCGAGGTAGGTCAGGTACATCCCGACCATCAGGAACTCGCCGTGGGCGAAGTTGACGACCTTCACGATGCCGAAGATCAAGGTCAGCCCGACGCTGACGATCGCGAACAGGCCGCCGAGCATCACCCCGTTGGCGACCACCTGGAGGAAGACGTCCATCCTCGATCTCCCTGACGGCGGTGCGGTTACTTGCGCATCTCCATCGGCGCGACGGCGGCGCTGTCGGGATAGACGGTGACGAGCTTGCCGCCCTGCCACTGCATGCCCATCATCGCGGCGCGCTCGTTCTGATTGTTCTTGCCGAACTTGAGCCCGTAGCCGACCGCGGTGACGCCATCCTTCACGTCGATCCCCTGGGCCGCCTTCACGACGGTGTCGGGCTCGAAGCCCTTCGCCTTGCCGACGGCCTCGAGGATGAGCTTGGCGCCAACGTAGTTGTTGAGCGAGTGCCCGGAGCGCGGGGCGCTGCCGTACTTCTTCTGGTAGGCGGCGACGAAGTTCTCGATCCCCGGCGTGTACCGCGTGTTGACGAGGTACTGGGTGAAGTCGGTGTCGAGCACGCCCTCGATGACCTTGTGGCCGACCGCGTCGGCGGTGGGTTGCATCGAGTATCCGCCGCCGCCGCCGATGATGGCGCCGGGCTTGAAGCCCGCCTCGTTGGCCTGCTGCAGGAACAGCACGGAATCGTTCTGGTAGGAGGTCTGGAGCAGGACGTCGATGCCGCGCCCCTTCAGGTCGAGCACGAGGGAGGACATGTCGACCGTCGAGGCCGGGTAGCCCTGCGCGGTCACGACGTTCAGCTTGGCCTGCGCGGCGAACTTCTTCTGGAAGCCCGCCACCGAGGTGCCGTAGCTCGAATCTTCGTAGATGATGCCGATCTTCAGGTCTTCGGGCTTCTTGCCGAGCCCGGCCGCGACCTTCTTGACGATCATCTCCACCGCGAGCTTGGCCATGTCCTCGGCCGTCGGGTTGGTGCGGTAGAGATATTGCAGCCCGCGCCCGGTGACCTCCTCGGCCACCGCGCCGAGCTCGAAATACGGGATGCCGGACAGCTCGGCCACCTGGCTCGCGGCGATCGAGCGGGCCGACGAGTAGGAGCCGAAGATCGCCGCCACCTTCTCCAGGGAGATGAGGCGGCGCGCCTCGCCGATCGCCTGGTTGTTGTCGACCGCATCGCCGCGGGCGAGCACCACCCTCTGCCCCTGGACGCCACCGGCGGCGTTGATCTCGTCGACTGCGATCTCGACGCCCCGGGCGCTCTCCTCGCCCAGCAGCGCGAGTTGCCCGCTGAAGGGGAAGAGCGCGCCGAACTTCACGTCGGCGGCCCGGGCCGTCGTCTGGACCGCGGCGCCCAGCGTGAGGGCGGCGGCGAGTGCACGCGCCAGAACTCTCATCGTTTCCTCCCGTGTCAGTCGTCGACCCGGCGCTTCGCGCGCCTTCTCGTCGGGTCGGTCATCGGCGTGAGTAGGCGAGGGCGTCCTTGCCCTCGAAGCTGGTGATCGGCGGGTAGGCGCGCTGGTCGGTGATCACGTCGATCACCGAGACGTCGCCGCCGGCGAGGGCGTCGCGCAGCGCCGGCGCGAGATCCTCGGGGCGCTCGACCCGCGTCCCGACGCAGCCGCAGGCGCGCGCGATGGCGGCATGGTCCACCGCCTCGAAATCGCAGACGTCGGTGAAGTCGCCGAACAGGCTCAGCTCCGCGTGCTTCTGGTATCCGAGGATCTGATTGTTCAGGACGACGACGATGACCGGAAGCCGCATACGCCGCGCCGTCTCCAGCTCCGACCAGACATGGCCGAATCCACCGTCGCCGGTCACGCAGATCACGGGCGCGTCCGGGCGGGCGGCCTTGGCGCCGAGGGCGAAGGGCAGGCCCCAGCCGAGACCCGCGATGCCGCGCGGCGTCAGGAAGCGCTGGCCGGCTCTCCGCGCCGTGAGGAAGTTGGCGACCCAGATCGAGGCGTAGCTCGCGTCGGCGACGACGACGGTCTCGGGGGTCGTCGCCGCGTCGATCTCGGCCATGATCCGCTCGGGCCGGATCGGGGCGGCCTCCATGTCGACGAGGCGGGCCATGTCGCCGACCTGGGCCTCCCGGGCGCGGACGATGACGTCGGCGAGGGCCGCGCGGCGGCCTTCCAGTTCCGACAGGTCGCGCTGCCGCAGCGCCTCGGCGAGGGCGGCGAGGGTCAGCTTGGCGTCGCCGACGAGGCGCAGGGCCTCGTAGTTCCGGCCGACCTCGCCCCCGTCGACGTCGAGATGGATGAACCGGGCGCCGGCTGGGTAGAGCGACCAGCTGTCGGTGCCGTTCTGGTTGGTGCGGTTGCCTACGAGGAGGACGACGTCGGCCTCTGTGACGAGCGTGCGCAGGTGGGACGAGCGCGCCCGCGGCGCCATGAAGTAGCCGACGACCCCGACGGAGAGCGGGTCGGTCTCGGCGACGGCGCCCTTGCCCATCACCGTTGTGGCGACCGGCAGTCCGAGGGTCTGTAGGGCGGCGAGTTCAGGATAGGCCCCGGAGGAATGGACGCCGCCGCCCGCGATGACCAGCGGGCGCCGCGCCCCGGCGATCAGGTCCGCGGCCTCCGCGATCCGGGCCGGGTCGGCGAGGGTGCGGTCGAGGGGGTAGGTGCCGAGGCTGGCCGACCGGCGCGGTGCGGCGGCCTCGAAGTCCGGCCGCTCGTCGAGCAGGTCCAGGGGCACCAGCAGCACCGCCGGCCCGGGCCGCCCGGAGGCCGCGGCCGCGAAGGCCATGTCGACGTAGTCGTCGATGCGCTCGGCGACCGCGACCCGGCGGACCCACTTGGCGACGCCCGCGAACAGGGCGAGGTGGTCGAGTTCCTGGAAGGCGTTCCGGTCGGTGAAGTTGCGGTGGACGTCCTGGACGATCGCCACGACCGGAATGGAGGCCTTCAGGGCTTCCGCGAGGCCTGGCACAAGCAGCGTAGCGGCGGGGCCGTTCTGGGCCGCGACCACCGCGACCCGGCCCGAGATCCGCGCGTAGGCGTCGGCCATCGCGGCGCCGGCATTCTCGGTGCGGTAGCCGATCTGGCGGATGCCGTGATGCGGTGCAGCCAGGAACAGGGCCGAGGGGATGCTCTGGCCGAACACGTCGCGGACCCCGTGCCGGTGGAGCGCGGCCGCGAGGGCGTGGGCGCCGGTCATGTTGGCACGCTCGGACATCTCGGACATCAGCGGCTCCCCTGCGCGGCGTCGCCCATCGACAGGACGATCTTCCCGATATGCCGGCCCGCATCCATGCGGGCATGGGCCTCTGCGACCCGGTCGAACGGGAACACGGAATCGATCGAAGGCCGCGCCCGGCCCGCCGCGAGCAGCGGCAGGACGTGCTCGGCGAGGGCGTCGGCGAGGCGCGCCTTCAGGGCGACCGGACGGGCGCGAAGCGTCGAGCCCGTCAGCGTCACGCGCTTCATCAGGAGCGGCTGGAAGTCGATCTCCGTCACCCGCGAGCCCTGCTGGAAGGCGATCTGGGCAATGCGCCCATCGACCGCCACGGCGTCGAGATTGCGGGCGATGTAGGGGCCGCCGACCATGTCGAGGATCACGTCGGGCCCGCGCCCGTCGGTGGCCGCCCGGGAGGCCGCGACGAAATCCTCCCTCCGGTAATCGATGGCGGCGTCCGCGCCGAGCTTGAGGCAGGCCGCACACTTCTCCGGGGAACCCACGGTGACGATCACTCGGGCGCCGCGGGCCTTCGCGAGCAGGATCGCCGTGGTGCCGATGCCCGAGGAGCCGCCGTGAATCAGGAGGCTCTCGCCCGCCTGCAGCCGGGCGCGCTCGAACACGTTGCTCCAGACGGTGAAGTAGGTCTCGGGGATCGCGCCCGCCTCGACCGCCGGTAGGCCGTCCGGCACGGGCAGCGCGACGGCCTCGTCGACGACGGCCCACTCGGCGTAGGCGCCGCTATGGACCAGCGCCATGACCCGGTCCCCGGGCCGGAAGCGCCCCGCGCCGGGCCCGAGCGCCTCCACGACGCCGGCGAGTTCGAGCCCGAGCACCTCCGAGGCGCCGGGCGGCGGCGGGTAGCGGCCCTCGCGCTGCATCACGTCCGGGCGGTTGATGCCCGCGGCCTCGACGCGCACGAGCACCTGACCCTGACCCGGCTCCGGGCGGGGACGCTCGACGATCCGGAGGACCTCCGGACCGCCTTGCCCGGCGGCGATCACGGCTCTCATCCCGATGCTCATCGCTCGCCCCCCCGCGTTTCCGCCGCTTCGGGAAGAAGCAGCACCTTCATGGCTTGCCGGCTGCGCGCCAGATCGAACCCCGCCTGGGCCTCGGCCAGAGGACGTCGATGAGTGATCAGCGCGTCGAGCGTTCCGGCATGGGCGGCGAGAAGCCGGATGGCCTCGTCGAAGGCGCGCGCCGTGGTGTCGTGAGCCGCGCGAAGCTGCTTCTTGCTGCGGACGAAACTGGTCAGGTCGAGGTCAAGGGAGCCGGAATGGATCCCGGCCACCACCAGCACACCGCCGGAACGCAGCGCGGCCAGCCCCTCCACCACCGACCGGGCGGATCCCGTCGCCTCGATCACCCGGTCGGCCTCGCCGCCGAGGGCGTTCCGGATTGCGGCTTCGAGGCTGCCGCTGGTGAGATCAGCCGTCTCACGGATGCCGATCCGGCGGGCAACGTCGAGGCGGGCGGCGTCGTCGAGACCGGCGAGCAGCACGACTGCGCCCCGGAGCTGCGCCACGAAGGCGATGCAGAGGCCGATCGGACCCGGTCCGAGCACCGCCACCCGGTCGCCTGGTCCCACCTCCGCCACGTCCACGGCGTTGACCGCGACCGCGAGCGGCTCAGCCAGGGCAGCGATAGCCAGGGGCATGTCGTCGGGGAGGCGGCGGCAATTCGCGGCGGGAACGACGACCTGTTCGGCGAAGGCTCCGTCAGCGTGCAGGCCGACGATCCGCCGGCTCTGGCAATCCTGCGGCCGGTCGGCGGCGCAGGCCGAGCAGGCGCCGCACGGCACCGTCGGCCAGCAGGTGACCCGGTCGCCGACGGCGAGCGCGGTCACGCCGTCGCCCACCGCCCGGACGATGCCGGCGAACTCGTGGCCGAGGGTGACCGGCATGAAAAGGTTCATGAACCCGTAGCCCGGCGTCCACTCGAAGGCGTGGATGTCGCTGCCGCAGATGCCGGCCGCGGCAACCGCGATGGTCACGCGGCCCGCGCCCGGCTCGGGCGGTGCATCGACATGGACGAGGTCCGCCCCGAAGGCAGCCGTCGCCTTGCGCAACGCAAGCATTTCCGTCCCCTGTCTGCCGCCGAGCCTCGCAGCCCCGCGGCCTGCGACACGGCGTGGACCGTCGACGCAGACTGTAATTTGTTATAACAAGCATCGGGCAAAGGGGAGGAATATGTCAAGCGCCTCGGCGTCAGAGCCAGACACCGGCGAAATCTTGCCGGACTGGGTCCGTCCGATCGTCAAGGAGAGCCTGAGCGAGCGCGCCTATCGCGAGTTGCGGGTCGCGCTGATGCGCGGGCAGCTGCGCCCGGATACGCGCCTGCGTCTGCGCCCGATGTCGGTCCGGTTCGGCATCAGCGCGACGCCCATGCGCGAGGCCCTGCTCAGGCTCGTTGCAGAGAAGGCGCTCGCGCTCGACGCACGCGGGACCGTCGTCGTGCCCCGGCTGACCCTGGATCAGCTCCTAGAGATTCGGGCGATCCGCACCGATCTCGAGGGGCGTGCCGCCGCCGCGGGAGCTGACAGGCGCGCGACCGAGGTCGACGAGTTGGAGGCAATCCACGCGCAGATCTCGCAATGCCACGCGAGCCGCGACTTCGCGCGCGCGGTGAACCTCAACACCGAATTTCATTTGGCGCTTTGCAGGCTCGGTCAGATGCCGATCCTGTACGAAATCGTCGAACTGCTGTGGGTGCGATGCGGCCCGATCCTCTCGCACCTCTATGACGACGGAGTTCCCGATTGGGAGCCCCATCCGCATCGGCGCATCATCGACGCCCTGCGCAGCGGCAACTCGGATGCGGCCCGCGATGCCGTCCGAGAGGATATCGAGCACGGTGGCAGCGGGTTGTTTGCCCATGTCCGCGCCTAGTCCGCGGGGTGACAGGCGGCTCGTCAATTGGGCAGCCACGTCCTCCTTCACGCCTTGCTGGTCCGAAAGCGGACCGGCGCAAATCCACTCATCTGAGACGTTCAGGCGGGCGCTTCGTGGTGGTAAATGCTGGCCGAAAACCGCCGGTGCGCTCATGGGCGCCCATATTAAAAAACAGACGTTGCATCCACGCGATAGCAAACCCACCACCTTGTGGATTGGCGAGTCATGACTAGTATAGTCGGGCCTGAACAGATCCTAGAATCCGGTCACATGGATTTTTTCTAAGTGATTGCATGCAAACGTGGCGTGAAGCGGTCAAGCGCATGCAGGCTAAGGTCGAAGCTTGGTTTCTTACCCGTGGCGAGATCGGCTAGAACCTCACCCACGACGCTGCAAAACTTGTAACCGTGGCCAGAGCAGGGCGAGGCGACGACCACTTGGGGCAGGTCTGGCAGCGTATCGATCACGAAGTGCTCATCCGGTGTGTTTGTGAAGAAGCACGCCCGCATCGCCATCGTCGGACCGTTCGCTTGGGGAAAGTAGCGGCTGACGCAGGGGCGTAGCACCGCCTCGTCCTCGGCGCCGCATTCCCGCGACAAGGTATCAGCACCGCCCGTCTCACCGAGATGGTGCCAGCGGCCGATCTTGAAGCCCGGCACGTGCCAGATCGGAAAGCCGTAGAACTTGCCCTCGTCGACCTCCATGTTGAACACCGGGAAGCACTCCGGTGCGAACAGAGCCGGTTCCCGCGGCTGGAACCAGCCGAGCACTTGCCGTTCGGGCACCGCGACGGTTTTGAGTTGAGGTACGAACTCACCCATCCAAGAGCCTGCCGCGAGGATGAGCCGTCCCGCCTCGTAGGTGCCGCGTGCGGTCTTGACGCGCACGCCCGACGCAGTCGGCTCCCAACTCAGCACCGGCTCCCGCGCCCGAATCTCGGCACCCGCAGTCTGCGCCTGTGTGACGTGCGCGACGATCGCGCGCTCCGCAGAGACGAAGCCACCATCTGGCTGGAGGACGGCACGATGCGTGTCGGGCAGGTTGTAGCCAGGCGCCACACGCCTCAACTCAGCGCCATTGAGCAGTCGATGCGGGAGGTCATGCGTCCGGCAGGCAGCGAGCGAGCCCTCGACCATAGCGCTGCCCTCCGGCCCCGCGTCAATCGAGCCGGTGATGAATAGAAGCTGTTCCCCGAAGCATCCCTCCAATTCCCGCCAGTTCTCGTAGGCGCGGCGCAGCAGTGGCACGTAGGAAGGATCCTCGAAGTAGGCGAGACGGATGATCCGATTGAAGCCGTGCGAGGATCCCATGGCGTGCGGGATGTCGAAGCGCTCGAGTCCCAGCACCCGGACGCCGCGACGGGCCAGATGCCAGCAGGCGGCCGACCCCATGCCGCCGACGCCGAGCACGATGACGTCGTAGGTGTTCGCTGACATCGCGTGGTCTCCTCAATCGCCCGAGACGCGCTTAGGCCCAGACGTCGCCGAGCAGGGCGAGCCAGTTGCCGCCCATGACGCGCTCGATGCGGGGGGCCGGCCAACCGCGCCGCTCCATCGCCGCGGTGAGGTTCGGAAAGTCGCCGATGACGCGGATGCCTTCGGGGTTCAGAACCTCACCGAAATCCGTGAGCTTGCGCCCGTCACCCTTGTCGTGGGTGATGTAGTCGAAGAAGGCCTGCCCGTAGCCCTGCGTGAAGTCGGTGCCGATACCGGCGTTCTCCTCGCCGACGAGATCGATCACGTACGCGATGGCGTCGAGATAGTCCTCGATCGTCGAGGCCGCGCCCCGGGCCAGGAACGGCGGGAACATCGTCACTCCGACGAAGCCGCCTCGCTCGGCGATGAAGCGCAGCTGCGCGTCCGTCTTGTTGCGCGGGTGATCCTTCAGGGCGGCGGGCAGGCAGTGGGAATAGGCGACGCGCCGCTTCGAGGCGCGGATCGCGTCCTCGCTGGTCTTCGGCCCGACATGCGAGAGGTCGCAAAGGATGCCGAGCCGGTCCATCTCGGCCAGTACGTCATGGCCGAAATCGGACAGCCCGCCGTCGCGCGTCTCGTAGCAGCCCGAACCGACGAGGTTCTGGGTGTTGTAGGTGAGCTGGACGATGCGCAGTCCGAGGGCGTGGAATAGCTCCAGGTACTCGATGCGATCCTCGATCGCGCTGGTGTTCTGCCAGCCGTGGATGATGCCGGTGCGGCGCTCCGCCTTCGCGCGGTGGATGTCGGCGACACTGTGGATCGGGGTGATCAGGTCGGCGTGCTCGCGAAACCAGCGTCGCCAGCGGGCCATCGTCCGCATGGTCGTGGCGAAATCCTCCCAGACGCTGCAGGTGCAGTTGGCGGCTGTGATGCCGCCGCGGCGCATGTCCGCGAAGACCTCGGGCCCGAAATCGGAGACGATCAGCCCGTCGATCACGATCAGGTCGTCGTGCCTCGTGGTCATGGTGCGTCCTCTCAGAGTTCGACGGGGACGAAGTGGCAGGCGTCCGGTGGAACGGCGACGTGAACACGCGCGCCGGGTTCGAGCATGACCGGTCCGCCGGTTGCAGGGGTCGCCCGGCGCGCCGTCAGGCACAAGCCAGACGTGGTTCGCAGCCGGTACTCGACCGAGAGACCCCGGTAGGTCGCCGCCTCGATCTCGGCGTCCAACATGTCGGGCTCCGTGTCCGCGCCGGGGGAGGAGATCCGGACCCGCTCGGGACGGATCGCGAGGACCGTCGTCCCCCGGCCGGCGACCGCACCCGGGACGCGGATCGCGTTGCCGTCGGCGAGCCGGAACAGGCCCGGTCCCTCGACCGTCCCAGGTAGGAGGTTCGTCACCCCCATGAACTCCGCCACGAAGCGCGAGCGCGGCGCGCCGAACACCGCCTCCGGGCTTCCGTCCTGCTCGATCCGCCCAGCGCGCATAACGACGATGCGGTCGGCGATCGAGAGCGCCTCGTCCTGATCGTGCGTGACGAAGATCGTGGTGATGCCCATCGCCTTCTGGATCTGGCGGATCTCGAGCTTCATCTCCCCGCGCAGTTGCGCGTCGAGGTTGGAGAGCGGCTCGTCGAGGAGCAGCACAGAGGGCTCGATCACCAGGGCTCGGGCGAGAGAGACCCGCTGCTGTTGGCCGCCGGAGAGCTGCTTGGGCAACCGATCCGACATCGCGGACAGGCGCACCCGGTCGAGCGCCCGGGCGACGCGGGACGCGATCTCGGCTCGGGGCAGGCGACGCATCTCCAGGCCGAAGGCGACGTTCTGGGCGACGCTCATGTGCGGAAACAGGGCATAGCTCTGGAAGCCGAAGCCAATGTTGCGCTTGGCCGGCGGCAGACGGGTCACGTCACGCCCCCCGATCAAAATGCTGCCGGCATCCGTCTCGACGAACCCGCCGACCATCCGCAGCGTCGTGGTCTTGCCGCAGCCCGAGGGGCCGAGCAGGGCGACGAGCTGGCCCTCGGGCACATCGAGGGTGATGTCGTCCACGGCTGTGAACCCGCCATAGCGCTTGATCAGGGAACGCAGTGCGACCGTTGTCGACATGGTCCGTTCTCCGGGCTGTCGGGTGGCAGTATCAAAAGGCCTGCGCGAGACGTGCGTAGCGGTCGCTGACGAGGAGCGCCGCACCGACGATCAGGATCTGGACGGTGGCGACCGCCGCGACCGTCCCGTCGAGGTTCCATTCGAGATAGTTGACGAGGGCGATCTGCAGGGTCGTCCGGCCCGGACCGACGAGGAAGATCGACTTCTCCAGATCGATGAACGAAATCACGAAGGAGAACAGGGCCGCCGCGACGATGGCGGGCCGGATTGCTGGAAGGGTCACGCGCCGCAGCACGGTGAGTGGGCCGGCGCCGAGGCTCGCAGCAGCCTCCTCGATCGCCCGGTCAGCCGAGGCGAGCGAGGCGCTGACCAGCCGGATGGTCCAGGGCAGCGCGATCAAGGTGTGCGCCACGAGCAAGCCGCCGATCGTGCCGGCCACCTGGATGTCGAGGAGCGCCTCCACCTCGATGAAGGCGATGAACAGGGCGGCTCCGCCGACGATGCCCGGCACCACCATCGGTGCGAGCAGCAGAGCCTGGACGGCATCGCGGCCGGGGAAGCGGCCGCGCACCAGGCCGAGGCTCGCCGGCACGCCCAGAGCGAGGCTCGCCGCCGTGGCGAACAGCGCCGTCTGCACGCTGGTGATGAAGCCGTCCCGGAAGGCGTCCGTGTCGAGGGCCCGCGCGTACCAGTCGAGGGTATAGCCGTTCGCCGGGAAGGCGAGAATGCGGTTAGCGAAGAACGACACCCAGACGATGACCACCAGGGGTAGCACGATGAAGGCGAGGACTGTGCCCGAGATGGCGCCGTAGGTCCGGCGGATGCCTGCACGCGACATGGCCCTACTCCGACCAGCGCCGGTAGCGGCGCTGTACGAGGACGTTGGCGGTGGTCGTCAGCACGAGGGTGACAGTCATCAGCACGAAGGCGAGGGCTGCACCGAAGGGCCAGTTCATAGCCTTAGCCACCTGCTGGTAGACCTCGGGCGCCATCATGTGGAACTGTGGGCCGCCGATCAGCACCGGCGTGGCGTAGGCGTTCATCGACAGGATGAAACAGAGCATCGTGCCGGCGAGCAGCCCGGGCAGCGCGAGCGGCAGCACGACCCGCCGCAGGATCGTGAGGTGCCCGGCGCCCAGACTCTCGGCCGCCTCCTCGAGGACCGGATCGATCCGCTCGATCACGCTCTGCAGCGTCACGATCATGAAGGGCAGCGTCACCGAGACGAGACCGATCACCACGGCAGTGGGGGTGTACATCAGCCGGGGTGGAGTGAGCCCCACCGCGGAGACCAGAGCGGCGAGAAGGCCCTTGTCGCCGAGGATGACCATCCAGGCAGCGGTGCGGACCGCGTTGCCCATGAGGAGCGGGAGAATGATGAGGATCAGGAGCCTCGACTTCCAGCGCGATCCGACCTGCCGCACCAGCGCGTAGGCGACGGGAAATCCGAGCGCGAGGCAGATCAGCGTCGAGAGGGCCGCCACCCATAGGGTCGTCAGCAGGACGTCTCGATAGAAGGCGTCGTGCAGGAACTTGGCGTAGTTGGCGAGGGTGAACCCCTCAACCATCAGCTCGCCCGGCACGAACCGGTTGAAGCTGTAGCGAAACATTAGAGCGAGCGGCCCGAGAAGAGCTATGACGACCAGCAGCGTCCCCGGCAGGACACCGCCGATGACTCGGGGAATCCGCGGCCGGCCCCGGGGCGCGAAGTCGGGCGCCAGGACCTCCGGGTGTGCGAGGGTAGCCATCGGGTCAGCGTGCCATCGTTTTGTTCCACCACTCGAGCCACTCGGCGGTGTTCTTCGAGACGTAGGCGTAATCCGGGAAGTTGAGGTGCTCGCGTTCCTCGGGCGAGAAGTCGATCCGGCTACGCAAATCCGGGCTCAGCTCCGCCGAACCGTTGGCCGGCGCGTAGAAGCTCGCCGCGGCGAGTTCCGCCATCGCCTTCCGATCGAGCATCGCGTTCAGGTAGACGTAGGCGCCCTCCGGGTTCGGTGCGCGTCTCGGCATACCAGCGCCGAAGGTGATCGCGATTGCGCCCTCCTTCGGGTACTGGATGGCCAGCGGCGACCCCTCGTTAATCCATTGCAGGCCGCGGGCCTTGTAGTTGAGGGCGATGTCGACCTCGCCGGTGGCCAGCGCGGCGCCGAGCTGCTGGTGTGCTGCGTAAAGGCGGGGCTGGACCAGCTCCTTCAGCGCGACGAGCCGGTCTCGGCCGGAATCGACGCTCGTCATGTTGCCGCCCTGGATCAGGCCGGACATCATCATGTAGTTGAAGTAGAGCTGATTGGTCAGTCCGAGCCGGCCGGCCCACTTCTTGTCCCAGAGCTCTTCATAGGATCGAGGCGGATCCTTGATCTTATCCTTGTTATAGATGATGACTACGCCGCTGTAGAGCCACGGCACGAAATAGTCCTTGCGTAGGGCCGGCACCACATCGCCGTAGTTCGGGATACGCGCTCGGTCGAGGTCGGCGAGCACGTCCTGCTTCATCATCTCGAACCCGTCCGAATCGTTCAGATGGATCACGTCGATGCTGCCGCGGCGCAGGCGGCGCTCAGCCAGCAGCTTGGCCTTGCGCTCCGGCTCCATGCCGAGATCGCGCACGACGGTCAGTCCCTGCGTCTCCACGAGGGGCGTCTCGACGAAGCGCACCGTGCGCTGGTTCCAGTCACCGCCCCAATTAGAGACGACGACCGTGCCGGCTGCCGCGTGCGCCTCGCCCCCCACGCCTGCCGTGAGGATTGCCGCCGCGCTGCCGAGGAGCGCCTGCCGACGCGTCGGTGAAAACGTCTCGGCGGACCGGAAAGCATTCATCGGCTCACACTCCTGCGAAGGGTCGGCGGGCGGAGGATCGGGCCGCCTCGCGCGGACGGTCCGGCGATCAGGCGGCGTTGCGCAGTCCCACCTCGTCGAGGTAGGCGACACAGCGCTTCAGCGGCTCGACGTCGGCGAATTTCGCGTCGATGTCGAACAGGTTCCAGGCGACGGCGCCGGGCACGCGGTCGCCGATGCACTCCTGCACCGCGATGGTGCGGAAGCCCTCAGCAAGACCGTCGCAGAGCGTCGTGCGAACGCAGGCCGAGGCAGTCACCCCCGTGACCAGGATCGTGTCGACGTTATTGGCGCGCAGGAAGCCGGCAAGATAGGTGCCGTGGAAGGCACTCGCGCGCTTCTTCACCAGCACCTGCTCGCCCGGCATGGGCTCGATACGGCTGTCGATCGCCCAGAGCTCGGGCTTGTTCTGGTCGACGACCTCGACCGGGATCTTACGGTGCCACAGACCCATGTCGGTCTTGGGACTGTCGACGTCGGTGACTTGGTAGCAGGTGGTGACGTGCACGACCGGGTGATTGTTGCGGCGGCAGGCGGCCAGAAGCGCCTGGACACCGGGGATGATCTGCTCGTCGATGTTCTCGCAGGTGAAAGGATTGCCCGGCCGCGTCCAGGCGTTGGCGAGGTCGACATTGATCAGGGCGGGACGCCGGCCGAACCCGACCCGGCGCTGAAAACCGCGCTCCTTGTATAGCGCGCGCGCCTCGGCGAAGGCGGCTTCGAGGGCGCTGTCGAGTTCGGTGTTGAAAGCCATCTGTCTGGTCCCCTGCATCGTTCGTTCCAGCCCGCCGCGGCGGGATCAAAGCGAGGATGTTGCAGATGGCTCCGGGTGTGAAATGATAAATCGCGAGTCATTGATACGATTTTTGGCATCAAATGCGATTTGACCTTCGGCACGTGACGAGCTGCCTCGTCCTGGCTCAGGAGCTTCATTTCGGCCGGGCAGCCCAGCGCCTCGCGACGACGCAGCCGGGCCTGAGCCGCCTAATCGCGGAACTCGAAGTCGGCGTCGGGGTGAAGCTGTTCCGCCGTACGACCCGAACGGTCGAGGTCACGGAAGCTGGTCGCGCCTTCCTTGCCGAGTGCCGGATCGGCCTCGATCATCTTGAGCGAGCCGTGACGCTGGCTCAGCGTACGGCGACTGGCATGGCCGGTGTTCTGCGCGTCGGCTACATGGATTTCGCGATCAACGGCCGATTGCCGGAGCTTGTCCGCGCCTTCAGCGAAGTGCGGCCTGGGATCCGGCTGGAGCTGTCGCACGTCCCCTCACAACTGCAGCGCGAGGCGTTGCTCAACGATCGCATCGACGTCGGCTTTACCCTGAGCGCTGTCGATAACGAGCACTTCGACAGCCTCCTCTTCGACCGCGACTCCTACGTGGCCCTGTTGCCGGTGACCCATCCTCTCTCGAATGCGCGCAGCCTCACGCTCAAGGATCTTGCCGGGGAGCCGTTCGTGATGGGATCGGGCGGGAGCTGGAGCGCTTACCGCGAGGCATTCTTCGCGATCTGTCACCGCCGCGGCTTCCATCCGATCATCAGCCAGGAGGCATCGTCCAGCGAGGGGATTTTCGGCCTCGTGGCGGCGGGCGCCGGCGTGAGCACCTACGCCAGCTGTGTACGCAACGTGCAGCGGCGTGGGATCGTGATCCGCTCTCTCGACGATGTACCCGACACCATCGCGACCTACGCGACTTGGATGAAGCCGGCCCGATCCACCAGCCTCGAAGCCTTCACCTCCTTCCTGGCAACTGTGTGGGGCGCTGCGCCAGCAAGTACCAACACGCAATCGAATCTTTGAGAACGCGAACGGAAGCGGGCTGCCTCTGATCTCCTGCGGCACAAGGCGGCTCCGGATGCCAGCTAGGGGCCACCTTCGGAGAACAAGAAGCTATCTCGGGCTGTAATCTCGAAGGTCCCGTAGCGTTGCCAATTCCGACCTGTAGATCCAATTCCCGTGACGTCCGCTCGGAGATGTCTTCCAAGCGTGCCGAATGACCGAGAGGGGCGGATTTCGTTGAAAAACTCGGGACCGGGCCGAGGGAGCACTGCGGACTGCTCCCGACGGAGAATTTTCTGCCATCGCATTGCCCAAAATTCGCTGAACGAGCGGTAATGATCGGCTTTGAGAGATGAGAATTCCTCGCGGCCCAGCCTTGGATGACGCCTGAGGAGCCGCCTCCGATTTTTTTCAACGAAGCCGGCGCAAAGCAGACTTCATTTAGCTGCGTTCGACTGCCTTCTCGGAGTTCTTGACCCTCAGGACGCTTCGGCTGCATCCGTGACGGGCGATGGGGCACCGAGTTCGGCGGCGAAGGCACCGAAGAATTGGTCGGCGAGCTTGCGCGATGTCGCCTGGATCAGGCGGCCGCCGAGGGAGGCGATCTTGCCGCCGATCTCGGCCTTGGCCTGATAGCTCAGAAGGGTTTCGGAGCCCTCCTCCCGAAGCGTGACTACGGCACGGCCCTTGGCGAAGCCCGCCATGCCCCCGTTTCCCTGGCCGGTCAGGGTATAGCCTTCTGGAGCGCGGACATCCTCAAGACGTACAGTGCCGGCGAAGGTCGCCGACACGGGGCCGATCTTCAGCGAGACCTTGGCCGCGAATTCGTCCGGCGAGGCCTGAGTAAGCTCCTTGCAGCCGGGAATGCAGCGCCCGAGCACGTCCGGATCGTTGAGGGCTACCCAGACGGCCGAACGCGGCGCCGCGATGCGGTATTCGCCGGTGATCTCCATCGTGTTCTCCCTTCGAAGCCTAATCGTCAGACCGCGCAGTATCGGTCTTGGATCTCGCTGTCGGCACGCAGTATCGCGGCCGAACTTTCGTGGACCACGACCCCTTGGTCGATGATCACGGCCCGATCGGCGAGGTTGAGCGCCCACTCGACGTTCTGCTCGACGAGGAGGAGCGTCACACCCCGCTCGCGCAGCGAGACAAATAGTCCGCCCATCTCCTCGACGAGGACGGGCATGATGCCCTCGGATGGCTCATCGAGCAGGATCAGCTTCGGCCGAGATATGAGAGCGCGGGCGATGGCGAGCATCTGCTGCTCGCCTCCCGACATCGTCACCGCGACCTGGTCCAGGCGCTCGGCGAGGCGGGGAAAGGTTTCGGCGATCTCGGCGATTGCCGATCCCTCGCGGATCGTCGACGGTGCCCGCAGCAATCCGAGCTTCAGGTTTTCGCGCACGGTCAGGCCGGGCACGATGCGCCGATCCTCCGGCACGTAGCCGAGCCCCAGGGAGAAGCGCCCATGGGCCGGTCGACCGAGCAGATCCTGCCCGAGGAAGCGAACCCGACCGCCGACCTTCGGGATCAGGCCCATCACGGCCTTCATGGTCGTGGTCTTGCCCGCGCCGTTGCGGCCGATCAGGGCCAGAATCTCGCCTTCGCACACCGCGAAAGTGAGACCGTGCAGGACATGGCTCGCCCCGTACCACGCGTCGAGGCCGTCGATCTCAAGCATGGCCGTATCCACCGCTCTGGCCGAGATAGACCCGCCGGACCTCACGGTCTGCCTGAATGTCGGTCGGGGTGCCATCGGCAATGAGGCGCCCGTGGTGCAGGACGAGGATGCGTTCCGATAGGCCGAGGATCATCTTCATCTTGTGCTCGACGAGCAGGATGGCGCGTGCATCCGACAGGCGGTGGAGGAGGGCCACCATGTCCTTGGTTTCTTCCGGCCCCATCCCGGCGGTCGGCTCGTCGAGGAGCAGCAGCTTGGGATCGGCGGCGAGGGCGATGGCGATCTCCAGGGCCCGCTGCTCCCCGTGGGCGAGGGCGGCGGCGGGTCGGCTCCGGCGGCCGACGAGGCCCACGGACTCGAGGAGCGCGTCGGCCCGGTCCGAGAGGCCCGCGAGACGGTCGCGACGGCTCCAGAAATCGTAGCGGTTTGCCCGCGCCTGCAGGGCCGTGCGAACGTTCTCGTGGGCGGTGAGCCGCGGGAAGACCGTAGTGATCTGATAGGAGCGCGCGATGCCCAGATGCGCGAAGCGGGCCTGGGGTACGCGGGCGAGGTCCCGGCCGCCGAGGTGGAGGGATCCGCTCGTGGGCTTCAGGGCTCCCGAGAGCAGGTTGAAGAAGGTACTCTTTCCCGCGCCGTTGGGGCCGATGACGGCGGTGATGCGCTCGCGACCGAGGGTTGCGCTGATCCCTTCGAGAGCGGTGAAGGCGCCGAAGCGGCATCCGAGGTTCTCGACCTGGAGGACGGGGCCGGTCATGGGCGCCCCCGCATCGTGGCGAGCCGGGCCAGCGCCGTGCCCCAGAGGCCCCGGGGCAGGAACAGCACGAAGAGGATGAAGACGGTGCCCAGTGCAAGCTGCCAGTGCGGCGTCCACAGGCTCAGGGCGTCCTCCAGCACGAGGACTGCGAGGGCGCCGACGAAGGGCCCGAAAAAAGTCCCCGCGCCGCCGACCAGCGTCATCACCACCGCCATGCCGGAGGTGTTATAGGCGAGGCTATCGAGCGGCACGATCGACAGGTGGATGGCAAAGAGCGCGCCCGCGAGGCCGCAGAACAGCCCGGACAGGACGAAGGCGAGCAACTTGGTCCGCTCCACATCGAAGCCGCAGGCCCGCGCGCGGGTCTCGTTCTCGCGGATCGCCTCGATCACCGAACCGAAGGGCGAGGCGAGGATCCGCGACATCATCGCCAGGGCCGCGCCGACAAAGGCTAGCACAACAAAATACTTGGTGAGCGGGTTCAGGATGTCGAAGGCAACGGGGCCGAGGCCGATCCTGGTGACGGTGAAGCCACGTAGGCCGTTCTCGCCGCCGGTCCAGCCGGAAGCCTGGAGCGCCGCGTAATAGACGAGTTGCGCCAGCGCCAGGGTCACCATGGCGAAGTAGATGCCCCGCGACCGGATTGAGACCGCGCCGATGGCGAGTGCCAGCACCCCGGCTGCAGCGACCGCGAGCCCCATCGCGGCGAGGGGATGCAGCCCGAAGGTGCCTATAGCGATGCCGGTGACGTAGGCCCCGGTCCCGAAGAAGGCCGCGTGGCCGAAGGAAAGCAGGCCGGTATATCCGTAGAGCAGGTTATAGCCGACGGCGTAGAGCCCATAAATCAGGACATTGACCGCGAGCGCCTGGGACGGGAGCAGGAAGGGGAGGACGAGCAGCGCGAGGATCGAGAGCGGTGCGCGCCACCGTGAAAGGGCGCCTTCGGCGAGGGGTGACCGGCGCGGAGCCGGCGGCGCGGTCGCCAGGACGGTTTGGTCGAGGGGCTGCATCCTCGCTCTCCCTCAGGCACCGAGGCCGGGCTTGCCGAACAGCCCCTGGGGGCGGACGAGGAGCACCAACGCCATGAAGGCGAACATGGCGATGCTCGCCATCTCGGGGGCGAGGAGCGCGGTCATCGAGACCACGATTCCGGCGAGGAGCCCAGCCACGACGGAGCCCAGGAGGGAGCCCATCCCGCCGATCACCGTGACAGCGAAGGCCTCGCCGAGCACGACGTTGCCCATCTCCGGGTTGACCGAGCGCATCGGCGCGGCGAGCACGCCGCCCAGGGCCGCCAAGGCGATGCCGAGTCCGAAGACCCAAAGCCACAGGCGCTCGATATCGACGCCGAGCACCCGCAGGATCTCGGGATCGCGGGCCCCGGCCCGGACGATCAGCCCGACCTTCGTCCGCTCGAGACCGACCCACAGAGCGACGAGGACCAGGGCGACGACGCCGATTACGAAAATCCGGAAGATCGGAAAGAAGCCGACCCCGAGGTCGACCACGCCGGAGAGTTCCTCAGGGGTGGCGAAGGGCAGGCCGTCCGAGCCGAACAGGATGCGCACGCCCTCCACGAGCACGTAGCCGAGGCCGAAGGTCAGGAGCAGCGCGTCGTCCGGCGGCCGGCCTGCCAGGGGGCGGATCAGGAACCGTTCCACGAGCAGGCCTAGGGCCCCGACGAGGAGCGGGCCGAGCAGAAGGGCGGCCCAGAAGCTGCCGGTACGCTCCATTACGAACACGCCCGCATAGGCGCCGACCATGAAGACGTTGCCATGAGCGAAATTCACGATGCCGAGCATGCCGAAGATGATCGATAGGCCGAGCGCCAGCATCACGAAGACGGCCCCCAGTGCCACTCCCGAGAAGAGCTGCATGGCGATCAGTTCGAGGTCGAGGGATCCCCAATCCATGGCCGTCTCCCGCTCCCCCGTCAGGCGCGGTGCCCGAGTTCGTCGCAACGGCGCAGGGCAGCCTCCGAGCCCGGCTCGATCTCCACGATTTTGAAGAGGTCGGCGTCGTTGGCCATCTCGGACTTCTTCTTCGATTCGGTGACGAGCACCGACTGGACCGCCTGATGGTCGCAGGCGCGGTAGTGCTCCGGCCCCTTGGCGACGTCGTATTTCAGGGTCTCCAGGGCATCGACGACCTTGTCGGTGTCGGTGCTGCCGGCCGCCTTGACGGCCATGAGGAGCGAGCGAACGGCGGCGTAGCCGTAGGCGCCGTAATCGGTAGGCACGGCACCGCCGTAGGCCGCGCGGAACGCGTCGTTGAACGCCTTCGCCGAAGGGACGGTGTCCTCCAGGCGCCAGTAGTAGTTGCTGGCGCCGACGACGCCCTCGAATGCGTCGGGTCCTGCGGCGAGGCGCTGGTTGTGCAGCAGCACCGGCACGACGATCCTGACGACCTTCTTCAGTCCGAAATCGTTGGCCTGCTTGATGCTGTTGGCTTGGTCGCGGCCGAAATTGCAGATGCAGAGGATGTCGGGCTTCATAGAGCGCAGACGCGGCATGAAGGTCGAGTAATCCGCCGCCCCGAAGGGGTGCAGGATCTCCCCCGCCGTCTCCGCGCCGATGGCGGCGGCGGCGCGCTTGAAGCCCCGCAGCATCTCGTGACCGTAGGCGTAATCGGCGACGAGATAGGCGACCTTCGTGCCCTTCCTGAACGCGTGCTTGGCGACCGCGGCGGTCGTCATGTGCGGGTTGAGGGCCTCGTGGAAGGTGGTGCGGCTGAAGTCCTTGGCCTCGTTGATCGTGTCGGACTGGCTGATTGACACGTAGAGGACCTTGCGGGAGCGGGTGATCTCGTTGACCGACAGTTGCACCGCGCTCGACAGGGCGCCGACGATGAAATGGGCTCTGTCCTTCTCGATCAGCTCCAGGGTGCGGGTGGCGGCCTCGCCCGGGTTGAGCTTGTCGTCGCGCACCAGAAGCTCGGCCATCCGCCCGTCCAGGCCGCCGGCCTCGTTGAACTGCCTGATCGCGAGCTCTGCGGAGCGGATCTGGTCCTTGGCCTCAGCGCCGAACGGCCCGGTGACCGGCGTCGGGAAGCCGATGCGGATCGTCTCGGCCGCGCGGGCGGGACGCGGCCGGCCGATTCCGGCGAGCGTGCCCGCGGCCATGCCCGCGACGAGCATCCGGCGCGAGAGCGTAGCCTGACCCATGATCCGTTCCTCCTATGCGCGGGGCTCTTGAAGGCTGGCCCGCGTCGCGAGATGCGCGAAACCCTCACACCACGCCGAGCGCCCTCAAGATGCGTTCGGGCGTCATGGGCAGCTGCGAGACCGTGGCGCCGAGCGGCTGCAGGGCGTCGTTGACGGCATTTAAGGCCGCGCCGCTGGAGGCGGCGGTGCCGGCCTCGCCGCAGCCCTTGGCGCCGAGTTCCGTGTCCTTCGTGGGCGTCTCGACGTGCCGGATGACGATGTCGGGCATCTCGCAGGCCATCGGCACGAGGTAGTCGGTCATCGATCCGTTCAGGAGTTGGCCGGTCTCGCCGTAGCGGCACTCCTCGAAGAAGGCGGCACCGAGCCCCTGCACCACGCCGCCGCGGATCTGCTCGTCCACGAGGAGCGGGTTGATGACCCGGCCGCAATCCTCGACGACCCAGTGCTTCAGGATGCGCACGAGACCGGTCTCGGTATCGACCTCGACCAAGCTGCCGTGGATGCCGTTGGTGAAGGCGAACGGATAGCCGCGCGGGGCGAAATGGTGTGCGACGGTGAGGGCCGGCGACACGCCCGGCGGCAGCAGGTCGGAGCGGTAATAGGCGAGGTTGGCGACCTCGGTCAGCGTCACGCGCGGGCTGCCATCCGCGTCGGTCACTGCGCCGTCGCGAATGTCGAGGGAGCCTGTCTCGGCCTGGAGGATGGCGGCGGCAATCTCCAGGATCCGTTCCTTCAGCTTGCGCGCGGCCTGAAGGGCGGTCTCGCCGCCGATCCCCGCCCCGCGACAGGCCCAGGTCGCCCCACCGGACGGCGTCGTCTCGGTGTCGCCGGTCAGCACGCGAACGCGGTCGCGGTCGAGCCCAACGCCCTCGGCGACGATCTGGCCGACGATGGCCTCACTGCCTTGGCCCTGCTCGGTGATGCTGATGGCGCAGGCCACGTCGCCCGACGGCGTCAGCTTGAGGACGCAGCCGTCCTGCGCCGAGATGTGGGCACCGCCGACGCCGTAGAAGGCGGGCGTCGGGTTGGTGATCTCCACATAGGTCGCGATACCGATGCCCCGGTGGATGCCCTTCTCCCGTAGGGCCGCCTGCTCCGCGCGCAGGGCGGGGTAGTTCATGACGTCATGGAGCCTGTCGAGGCATGCCGCGAGCGAGAGCTTTTCGAACGTGTACCCGCTCGGCGTCTTGTGCGGGTACATGTCGTCGGTCACGTAGTTGCGACGGCGGATCTCGAAGGGGTCGAGATCGAGCTCCCGCGCCGCCAGATCGACCAGCCGCTCCGTCACCGCGCAGGCGATCGGGTGGCCGACCGCCCGGTATTGGCTCATCTGCACCTTGTTCTGGGCGAGGACGGTGAGGTCGGCCCGGTAGCCGTCGAGTCGGTAGGGCGCCCCGATCAGGCGCACTACCTGATTGCCCTCGACGGCGCTGGTGCGCGGATAGGCCGAGAAGGGGCCGACGCCGGTCACGTCGTCCACCTCGATCGCCCGCATCCGCCCGTCGCCCTCGAAAGCGAGCCGAGCGCGCACCCGGTGGTCGCGGGCGTGGATGTCGCTGGCGAAGGCCTCCATCCGGTCGGCGGTGAACTTCACCGGCCGCTTGAGCAGCAGGCTCGCGCCTACCACCGCCATGTCCTCGTGGTAGAGATGCAGCTTCATCCCGAAGGAACCGCCGACATCCGGGGCGATCACCCGGACCCTGGCCTCCGAGAGCCCGAAATGCCGGGCGTAGATGTCCTGGAACTGATAGGGCGTCTGGGTCGACTGGTGGACGGTCAGCCGTTCTTCCGCTGGATCGTAGTCGGCCACGAGGGAGCGGGGCTCCATCGTCACGGCGGTGTGCCGGCCGAAGCGGAGGTCGACCGCAACGCTCCAGGTTCCTTCGAAGGCCCGCGCGGTGTCGCCCGCTTCGATCCGCGTGCGGAACAGGACGTTGTCGGCTGCGTCCGCGTCGATCCGGGGAGCGTCAGGGGCGCTCGCGGCGTCGAGATCGACGACCGGCTCCAATTCCTCGAAATCGATGCCGACGAGCTCAAGGGCGTCCTCGGCCTCGGCGCGGCTCTCAGCGATCACCATGACCACCGGCTGGCCGGCCCAGACCACCTTGTCCGCCGGCAGGGGCATCTGCGGGGCCGAGCGCATTCCCTTGAAATGGGTGAGAGTTCCGGTCCAAGGTGCGCAGATCCCCACGAAGTCGGCGCCGGTCAGCACCGCATGCACGCCCGGCATCGCGGCAGCATCGGCCGTCTCGACCGATCCCAGGCGGGCATGGGCGTACGGGCTGCGCAGGAAGGCGGCGTGAAGCATACGGGGCAGCACAACGTCGTCCGTATAGCGCCCCCGACCCGCCAGCAGACGCTTGGCGCCGGGCCGGGGAAGACCTTTGCCGATGTAGCGGGTCCGGCCCGGGCTGTCGGTGACCGCGCTCATGCCGCCTCCTGGGTGGCGCAGGCGGCCTTCGCGACACCCTCGACGGCATCGACGATCGCCTCGTAGCCGGTACAGCGGCAGTAATTGCCCGACAAGGCGTCTCGGATCGCCTCCCGCGAGGGCGCGGTTCCGCCGGGGCTGCATCCTTTCAGGAAGTCGAGAGCGACGACCAGGATCCCCGGCGTGCAGAAGCCGCATTGCAGGGCATTCCGGGTGTGGAAGGCCTCCTGCAGTGCGGCGACCGATCCCGAATCCGAGAGCCCTTCGAGGGTATCGACCCGCATCCCGTCTGCCTGCACAGCGAGCATCAGGCAGGCATGGACCGGTTGCCCATTGAGATTGACGATGCAGGCTCCGCAGGCCCCGACCTCACAGCCGAGGTGCACGGCGGTGAGACCGAGCTCCTGCCGGAGGAAATCGGCCAGCGAGAGGCGCGGCTCCACGAAGCGCCGAACCCTCGAGCCGTTGACGGTGAGGCTGACAGGTTGCGGCGCGATCATGCGGCCTCCGCCTGCTGAGGGCCGTCACCCAGGGCGGAGAGCACCCGGCCGAGGAGGACCCGGGCAAGGTGCATCCGCGCTGCGGCTGAGAGCGTATCGTCGGCGTCGGGGGCGAGATCGGCCGCGAGGGCCGCCTTCGCCGCTGCGATGCTCTCCAGCCCGAGGGGGCGGCCGGCCAGGGCGGCCTCGGCCGCCGGAGCCCGCGTCGGTGTCGGGCCGACGGCGCAGAAGGCGAGCCGCGCCGTCTCGACGAGATCCCCCGCGAGGTCGAGGTGCGCCGCAAGGCCGACCATCGCGTAATCGCCCCGACGACGGGCGATCTCGTCGAAGCGCATCCGCGTGCCGGGGCGGCCGAGGGGAACCCGCACCGCAGACAGGAGCTCGCCTGGCGCGATCACGGTCTCGAACAGGTCCCGGAAGTAGTCGTCCGCCGCCACGTTCCGGGTTCCGGCCGGTCCGGTGATCTCGATCGACGCCCCGAGCGCACGCATGCAGGCCGGCAGCTCGGAGGCGGGATCCGCCAGGGCGAGGCTGCCGCCCATCGTCCCGAGGTTCCGAATCGCCGGGTGCGCCATGAAGGCCGCCGCCTCGTTCAGCATCGGCGCGTGGGCGGCGATCAGGCCGGAGGACAGGGTCTCGGCATGACGGGTCAGCGCGCCGATCCGCAGGAAATCGCCTTCGATGGAGATCCCCCGCAGTGCGTCGATCCGGCCGATGTCGATGAGCAGGTCGGGTGCGTCGAGGCGCAGGTTGAGGGCCGGCAGAAGGCTCTGGCCACCCGCTAGATAGCGCGCCTCGCCCATGCAAGCGGCATAGGCGTCGAGCGCTTCCGCCACGCTCGTCACACGGCGGTAATCGAAGGCCCGCGCCTTCATGTGCGTCCCTCCCAGGCCGCCAGTTGCCGGATCAATCGTTGTTGACCACTTGGTTACAAGCTATCGAGGGCCCGAGTGCGCCGTCAAGCGAAATAACCAATCGGTCACGAAGCATGGCCCCAACCGTCGACTGCCCCGAGCATCCCACGCCACCGAAGATCCGGCGCCGTCTGCCCGCGGCCGAGCGCGAGCAGCAGATCGTGGAGGCCGCCGCGCAGTTTTTCGCCGAGCACGGACTCGGCGGTCAGACCCGGGAACTGGCTAAGGAGCTGGGCATCACCCATTCGGCGATCTTCCGGTACTTTCCGACCAAGGAAGCGCTGCTCGACCGCGTCTACGAGCACGTCTACGTCAAGCGCTGGAACCCGGCCTGGACGGGATTGGTCCGGGATCGGTCTCAACCGCTCAGTTCCAGGATCGTCCGCTTCTACGCGGAGTACACCGAGCAGATCTTCGATTTCGTGTGGGTCCGTATCTTCGTCTTCTCAGGTCTGAAGGGTTACGACATCGCGCCCCGTTACCTCACGATCATCCGAGAGCGGGTCATCCATCCGATCTGCGCTGAGGTCCGGGCCGATCTCGGCCTCCCTGGCCCGGAGACGATACCGTTGACGGAGCGGGAAATCGAAGCCGCCTGGGCCATGCACGGGAAGGTATTCTATCTGGCGATCCGCAAATTCGTCTATGGATGGCCTATTCCCCAAAATCTCTCTCAGACGATATCAGACGACGTAAAGTCATTTCTAGAGGGATCGCGTTTTGTTTTCTTGGAAAGTGTAAAATAAGCGAGATCCTAAAGTGATCGAATCCCATTGTCGAGCAACAATCATTGATTACGCGACTTCAGTTCTGATCGAACGGCCGAGTCAAAGCGACCGCGCCGAAATTGTCGAAACTCTAACGTTTCAGCGGTTTTGGCAATTTCGGCCCAACTGGCACGCAGTCCGCACAAACGTTCCTGTGCTGTGCACATTGCTCGGCGGCGCAGGAGAAAATCTCCAGCAGTTCGCGTGTCAGAAACGTACACCCCGATGCTGAGGTTCGGCGGGCGTCGTGCCGACCTGCCGAGTGAAGGTGCGCCGGAGTTTGGCAGCGTCGCTAAAGCCGCAAGAGGCCGCTTCCAGGCACTCCGATGGACAGAGTGCGGCAGCTTCTGGCCGATTTTGTTGAAAAACTCGGAGGCAGCGCTTCAAGCGTCATCGAAGATCGCCCCGAGAGAAGATTTGCCTCTTGCGGACGGCGCAACACCATTCCCGCCGTGCGTTCCAGGCGTTCAATAGCAGGATCTTCCCCGGCCGGCGCCGTTCGCGGCGCTGCTTCGACCCGGTCCCGAGTTTTTCAACAAAATCGGCCGAAAGCGGCTAGTCCGCTGCGGATAGCATTTGGCGAAAAAGCGGATGGGCGCCTTCCGACCGAGGCTGTCGTCTAATCGTCTCGCATGAAGCGAGTCCTTTTTGGTTCGTCGGGCTGTCGCTTGCCGGGAGCACGGTCGTCTTCGCGGTCGGCATGAGCCGCTGCATGATGGGGCTTCGCAGGATGAACCTTCCGACATGTGAAGCGCACTCGATGGATCGGCGGGATTTCATGGTGCAACAGCCTAGGCGGAATGGTTCGCCCACGTCCCGGTGGGGACGCCTCGACGCGCTTTGACGCGCGGAAAGCTCGGGTGTTCTGAGATCAGGCCACGACAGCCTTCGCTTGGTAGGTTTGGCCGGACCGCAGCATGGCATGCATGACGACAGCCAGCTTACGCGCGCGACAGCCACGGCGGTGCGCTTGAAACCGAGCCGCTCCCGCAGCTTCAGCCCCCAGGCGGGCAGGTCGCTGTCCGTCCGGCTCCGCGTCTGGACAACGGTCGCGGCGTCGTAGCGAAGCCCCCGCATGTGCCCGTCTCACCTCCGGAAGATATGCCCGTCTTCCGAGGCTTCACATCGGCCGAATGCCGCAACTATCTCGCAGCCCCGGATACGATGCCTACGATCCAATGTGATCGGATGCCGCTCTAATGCCGCACGGCGAGAGTTTCGCGCGCTGTTACGAATGCCTCGACCAATCGGGTCAATCGCCTCACCGATCCGCCACGCCAGGATCGTCGAAGCAGCGCGACCGCTTCCCCGTCCAGAGGCGCTTCGAAGGCAGGATCGAGCCCGCGATTGGCCGCGATACCCGCCAGGATCGGTCCGAGCAGCGCCTCAAGATCTGCTTGGCTTGGCGCCGCCATCTCCAAGACGCGCAGGCGGTCGAGCAACGGACCAGGAAGGTTGCCCACCTCGTTGGCCGTGGCCAACCAGGACACTCGGCTGATGTCGACCTCGGTCTGGAAACAAGGGTCCTGGTAGGTCCGGGCCGTCTCCGGTTCGAGCATCGGAAGCAAGGCATCCCAGAGCCTGCCGTGATCCGCGCGCGTTGCGGCCTTCTCCAATTCGTCGATCTGCATCAACGGATTGGCGGTGCCGGACCGAGCCACCGCCATGATCGGATGCGCCGGCTCGGACGTTGCCCATCGGCGATCGAGGCCACCCAGCGATGCGCCCGCGTCCCGCGTCGCATCGACCCGCCACAGCCCTAACCCGAGATGATGAGCGATCCTCGCCACGAGGCGACTCTTGCCGGCACCCGGCGGGCCTATCAGCAGGGTCGGCCGGAACGTGGCTTGTTCACGTCCGATCAGATCGGCCAGAAGCCTGTCGATCATGGCCAACGCGTACGGGAACTCGAAGGCGAGCCGCTCGCGCACGGCTGCGAGATCCGGAACAGCGACGAGCGGTAGCGGCTTGCCGATGATGTGCTCATAGCCGCGGGCGATGGACCTGCCGCGGTCGCTCCCGGTCTCCTGGATCGCTGTAACGACGAGGACGTGCCCCTTGGGCACCTCAGCGTGTGGAGCATCGGCGTCCGGCGTCCGTGCCGTCGTCTCGACGGGCGCCGTCTTCTCGCGCCGGCGCGTCTCGTTTAAGGCGAGTTGAGCCTCGATCTTCTTCCACCTGCGCCGCTCCCGCGTCGCCGCGCCGTCTGCCACCGGACGTGTCAGGATCTCCCCGACGGGTAAGAGCGCGTGGACGAGTGCCACGTCGCCGGCGAAAGCGTCATCGGCGCCACAGGCCAGGGCCGCGGCCGCGGCAATGGCACTGCTCGCCTTTTCGGAGAACGTGAGAAGCGCGTCCGTGAGCGCGTCGTGCCAAGCTGCCTGCAGGGCGGCAGCGAGATCGGTCGCCCCGGTGACATCCGTATAAGCGTCCGACTCGGCGACGCGTCCGAGAGTGAGGCGCGTCTGCGCCTCGGCCAGGGCCGCGAGCCCTTTCCGGAGGTCGAGAACCGCGTCGCGCTCCAGCCAAAGGGGCTGGGCCAAGCGCGCGGCAGCTCTGCGATCATCGCCGCCGCAGGAAAGCAGCGTCGCGACATCGGCCAGCGCCCGCGCCGCCGGCTGGTCGCGCTCCACGGCCAGCACGTCGAGGAACCGGATCAGGGCGGATCGGCGGGCGATCCATCGGCGGTCACGCCACAAGACACCGTCCGAAGTGGCCGCCGCCGCGATCCAGGCGGAGACCAGCGCCTCGGCTTCCGGGGCGAGTGTGATGATATCAAGGGCGAGCTCAGAACAAGCAGAAGCCACGCGAAGATCGTGAGCGAGGCAGGCGCGCAGGCGGCGCGGAAGCATCGGCTCGAGCAGGCGACGTGCCGACTCAGGATCGATCTGCAGGGCAGGCGAGGTCGAAGAGAAGGCCATCTGCGTAATCCCTCTCAGCGGGCGACGCCGCCGCGGTCGGAACCGCGGCGCGGAACGGAGCACCAAGCCCGGGCGAGGCAGAGCACCTCGAGATCAGCCCGGCGTCGAGCTCGCCGCCCGAGCACATGCACGAGCAGGTCGATGCAGGAGCTGTCACCCCGTGCGGCGCAGAGGCAGATCGCCGACATCGCCGGATCGACACGCCCAGGAAGGGTGACTGCCTCGGCAAGGATGCGGAGGGCGATGCGGTTCGCAGCCGTCGGATCGCCCCGGCAAGCCGCGGACCAGTCGGGGGAGGGCAGCGGCTGCACCGCGTCCAGGGCCGCGGACAGGCGGCGCTGCGCCTCCATATCGAGCGCCTCCGGGGTGAGGACGCGCCACCAGAACAGGGGCGGCAAGGGGCTGGCCGCGTCAATTGTGCCGGAGCGGCTGGCATCAGGATCGAGAGCGGGTGTCATGGAGACAGACCTGGAGAGCGCGGGCGCGCAGGCGCACGGCGCGAGATGGATCGAGGGCGTGACGGAGGCATCGGGTCGCGGGCGCGACCCGATGTCAGCGTGGTGCGATCAGGGTGCGAGCGGCCCGGGCGAGTGCGGGCGGTTGGCGTTCTCAGGGCCGCCGAGGCTCGCCAACGCCATCGTCAGAAGGTCCGGCACAGCCGCGCGCAAACGGGCTTGGAGCGCCGTTGTCACGGCCTCGAGCGCGGCCGAGACCGGGGCCGCGAACAGCTGATCTATGGCCGGTCCGCTCACCGTCAGGTCATCGCCGTAGCCGGCCCTTCCATAGACGTCGATCAGCACCGCGCGGGCCTGAGCGACCTCGTAGCCGAGTGAGGCCAGAAACGCGCGACCCTGGACCTGCGCACAACGCAGCACCCATTCGACTTGGTGTATTTTCCTAGCCTCGTTCTTGCCGGAGCCCCTCTTGACCTCGGCGATAACGGCCCGGCTCACGTGCCGGTCGACGACGACCAGGTCGAGGAATACAGTCTGCGCGACGGCGCCGGCGAGTTCGATCGAGGTCTGGCCGAGCTGGGCGGCGCTGCTGGCGCGCACCAGTTCCTGAGTCGGCACGGTGATGGGCATCGCGATGTTGCGCAGCACGATGTATCGTCCACTTCGCTCGAGGACGTCGGTGATGGCCGCCTCGATCAGGCTGCCGTGGCGCTTGACCATGGAGGCCAGCACGGAACCGAGCTGCGACAAGCCCGGTCCGAGCAGGGGATCAGGCACGAAGGTCGCTCGGAAGGCGCCGTCGAGCGCGGCCTCGGCCGCGGACATGAGCTCGGGAGCGCAGACCTGCGCCATCGCGGGCTGGACGTGGCCGCAGCCGAGGGCCGCGGCGCTGCCGAGCGGGACGGTGATGCGGCTGGTGGGCGCGGAGCTAGGCTGCCCACGTGCGGATAGCCGCTGTCGGCCGCCGCGCTGGGCAGCGGGGTGGGGAACGACGATGGTCATGGATGGATTCCGTCCAGGCGACGCCAACCCCGCGCCTTCCGCCGAACGGCAGGGCGCGCGGGCTCGTTGCTGCGGCCTCAGGCCTGCGGCGGCGAGGGCGTCAGGATTGCGGGATGGCGAGGGGACACTGAGGCACGGCGCTGTCGCGTGCCAGCGCGCCTTCAGGCGATCAGGCGGGTTGCCGGGACGAGGGGTGGGGCTGCCCGGATTTCATGCATCGGGCCAGTTTCGCCGGCGTGATAACGCCGGTAGGGAAGGTCTCAGCCATGGTCGGTATCCTTTTCCGATACGGATCGTGGTCAGGCCGGCGCTCGGTGCTGCTAACACCGGTGCCGGCCGCCCTCTGCTAAAGAGCGGCGCGGCATACGCGTGCGATCTGCCAGGAACGAACTTGGCGTTGATCGGCGCTTTTGAGAAGGCCGCGGATGCGGCAATAGCCGTTTAAGCGAGCGGTTCCTGTCGCGATCGTTAACGGAAGCCTGGCGCCCATTTACGTGTTGCAGGTCAGCGCTCCAGATCGCATGATCACCTAGAGGGCGGAAGGCTGGTTGTCGCCAGTGAGGTCTTGCTAAACGAGCGAATCCCGCCAATTATTACGGATCACTTCAGAAATATCTATCTTATACCATCATTGACTTTGCGGATATCATTTTTAATCATGGCGGGTTCATTGTGAGCAGGTATGTGGCGGACCTCGAAGTACAATCGCATTGAGGAAATGCACGTGTTTCGATCAGGGCAGAGAGGCAATATGCCTATCGGCCTCTTGGTCTTTGAAGGTGGCTCCTCACGGCGCTTCGGTCGGTTCGCCTACAGCTCCGACTATCTAGCTGCAGAAAGACGCAGGCCGATCGACCCCATTGGCCTTCTGCTGGGAAACAAATGGCGGCCTGCGGCCCCGGGAGAGGTTCATCTGGCCTTTCACGAAGCAGGCCCCGATGGCTGGGGCAAAGGAATTCTGACCCAGGCATTCCCAGAACTGGAACTCGGCATGCCGGAATTTCTGGCTTTGGGCGGACTGTGGCGCACGGGCGATCTGGCCTTCGGTTCAACGCCAGAGGCTCCCGAGACGTGGACACCCAGGACAGAAGCGGCGCTTAGGCTGGCTTAAAGCGAGGATTATCTCGAAGATTTGCTGGTTGCAGCAGAAAATCATGAAGGAGGCGAAGCGTCGACGCACCAACTTGCGCAGCCACTCATGCACAGCTCAGATATTGGAGGAAGCTCGACTTCTTGATTCTATATTGTGATCGCGCGAACTCAGATCGAGAAAATAGATAATATGGAAGTTCGTTCGAACGGCGAATGATCGACTAATCACAAACGTTGAATCTGCTGGCAACGCTGGCTTCCGAGATCTCTTCAAATTAGGCAGCCCGCGCGCCAGCCACGTCCCGCCCGTGCGCCTGATCCATGATCTCGCCGATCCGCTCGCCGACGGCGACGGCGATCTCAACCGAGGCCGCGCCTTCCGAACCCTGCCGGCAGATCCGGGTGAGGACGTCGGTCACGCGCTGCTCCATGACGCCGAGGATCGCCGCGGCCGCCTGGGGCTGGGCGCCGCGCAGAACCGCCGCCAAGTCGCAATAGGCGTCGTGAAGAAGCTGGAGCGTCAGCCGATCGACAGCCTGTTCGTCCTCTGCCGACAAGCCCCGCATTACGCCCCTCTCCCGATCACCGCCGTCAGCCTTGCCCGGATGCGTTAACAAGGCGTGAAGAAGGCCTCTGTCCCGCAGGATTCCGCTAACCCTGCCGCAGCGCCGGAGGAGGAAAATCCGCAAGCCGGCGGTCCGGGCACCAGCTCGATCCACCCGCGACGCACGCCCGGATGGAACTCGGTGCGCCCGTGACGGGTCAACTCCGCACGATCCCTCAGCGCGAGAACGTCCCCATGCGCATCCTCATCGCCACGAGCCTCTGTCTGGTCGCGACTGCCGCGACTCCCGTCTTGGCCCAGGTGCAGCAGAACAACCCCAACGCCGCGAACCAATCCATGGAAACCAGCGGCCAGATGCGCGCCCTGCGTCAGGAGCAGACGACCCAGAGCAACACGCTGCGGATGGACATCCAGCGGAACCAGGCCGCGACGCCCGCCCCGAATACAGGGCCGAACGCGATCGGCCCGACCGGCGGCACGGGCGTCATCGGCCGCTGAGGCGCGAAACGCCGCCGACCGGTCTCTGCCGGCTCTCCCTACACGTCCGGCAGAGGTCGCCCCTTCACGACCACCCGCGGCCACCGGTCCAGCCCGATCGGCATCAGTACGGCGATCTGGGGTGGGATCGCGGTGTCGCCCAGCAGACTCGCGAGCGAGATCCGGCAGGCCTCCTCAAGTTCACCGTGGGTGCGCGCACCGGAGGTCTTGATGTCGGCGATCAGGAGCGCCGCGATCTCGTGGGCAAAGGCATCGCCGTCCAACATGCCGGACTCCCGCTCCGTGTCCGATCAGCATAGTCTCCTGCGGGACTTGCGGGCATCAGCATAGAATTGCGTATCCACATACCGATTGTGGATGCTTTGTCGCGCTCGCAGGTCGACCGCCCGACGCCGCCGTGCCCTGCATCCCGGTATGCATCTGCCCCCCCGCGATGCATACCGGGCAGCGCCGCCCGGGCCCGCGCGAAAGCGGCGGTTAAGGCTCGGCGTGCCAGATCGTGGCAACGAAGCGCCGTCCGCGGAGGTCCGATGAACGTCTGGCGGCGCGTCGCCCCGTGGCTCGGCTCGGCCCGCACCTGGATCGTCCTCGGGATCCTGGCCCCGCTGGGCATGGTCGTGACGTCCGGCCTGATGCTGGCCGACCTGCGCCGCGACGCCTGGACCAGCGCGGAGCAGACCTCCTGGAACCTCCTGCAGGTCCTTGAGCGCGATATCGCGCGCAACATCGAGATGTACGATCTCTCGATCCACGCGGCGGTCGATAACCTGAAGGTGCCGGGCCTGGCCGAGGCCGACCCGCGCCTACGCCAGCTCATCCTGTTCGACCGCGCCGCGACCGCCCGCGACATGGGCGTGATGCTGATCCTGGACGAGCGGGGTGACGCCGTCGGCGACATCGCGGCCGTCCCGCCGCGCCCGGGCAACTACGCGGATCGCGAATACTTCCAGGTCCACCGGGCAAGCACCGGGCTCGGCCTCCATGTCGGGCGCCCGATCGTGTCGCGGCTCAACGGAGAGCGGATGCTCCCGTTCAGCCGCCGCATCGACAGGCCCGACGGCAGCTTCGGCGGCGTGGTCCTGGGCACCGTGAAGCTGTCCTACTTCACGCACCTGTTCAGCGAGATCGATCTCGGACCGGGCGGGGCCATCAACCTGTACCTGACCGACGGCACCCGCCTGATGCGCTACCCCTATGTGGAGGCCGATCTGGGGGCGAATATCGGGCAGACCGCGATCTTCAAACGGTTCCTGCGCGAGGGGCGCGGCAACTTCGTCAGCACCTCCGTGCGCGACGGCGTCAAGCGAAACTACACGTTTACGCGGATCGAAACCCTGCCGCTGATCCTGAACATCGCCCTGTCCACCAAGGACGTGGAGGCGGAGTGGGCCGCGAAGGCGACGATCATCGGCGGCATCGTGCTGGCGCTGTGCGGCCTCACGATCGCGCTGTCGCTCCTGTTCGGCCGGGAGCTGCGCCGGCGGGAGGCGATGCGGGCCGAGATGGCCGCGCTGTCGCGCACCGACGCCCTGACCGGCCTGCCGAACCGCCGCTGCTTCGAGGATGCCCTCCGGCGAAACCTGGACGCGGCCCGGCGCGACGGCCACCCCCTTTCGCTGCTCATCGTCGACGCGGACCATTTCAAGCGGTTCAACGACCGCTACGGGCACCCGGTGGGCGACGCGATCCTGCAGGGCTTGGCGCGCTGCCTGGCCACGAGCGTGCACCGCCCCCAGGATCTCGTCAGCCGCATCGGCGGCGAGGAATTCGCCCTGCTCCTGCCCGAAACGGACGAGGCCGGCGCTCTGCGCATCGCGGACGTGGTCCATGCCGAAGTGTCGAAGCTGACCGTCGCAGCGGCGGGGATCGGGGCAGGCGTCGTGACTGTGAGCATCGGGCTCGCCTGCGTGCGACCGAGCGGCGACCGGAGCACGCCCCTGCCAGACCCGTACCGCTTGGCGGACGGCGCCCTGTATGAGGCCAAGAACGGCGGTCGCAATCAGACCCGCAGCGTCGCGCCGCCGCCGCCACTGGGAGCCCTGCAGCTGGTGCGGACGTCCTGACCCGCGCGCCGGCGCGCTTTCACGAAGTTTTTTGACGGAATCGACACGAAATCCGTGATTTCCTGGACCGGATGGCAAACGGCACGCGGAGAGCCGGAGGCCGTCGCGCCGGGACGACGCGGGTGGAGATCGACCATCCGTGGCTCGGACCGGCGAAGAGCGGGTGGATTCCGGAGCGATCCGGTCCCGCAACCATAGGGTCACGAGGATGGAAGACAGACGCGCGGCGCCCCGCAGACGGACCCTTCTCGAGGGTCGCATCGAACTCGCCGGCGGCGGCGTGATCGACTGCACGATCCGCAACATGTCGGATTGCGGCGCCCGCCTGAAGGTGGTCAGCGTGATCGGCGTGCCCGACGCGTTCGTGCTGGCCTACGGAGCCGGCCAGCGCCGGGCGGCACGCATCGCGTGGCGGCAGGAGACCGAACTCGGGGTCGCGTTCGGCGACGCCTGACAGGCCGGGACTGCGAGCCGAGGCTTCCACGCCCACCCGTGTTGAGGGGCGGATCGGATGGGCGTGGAAGGCCAGCGCCCGGCTGGTGCGCCATCGATGCGACGACAGGGTTAACGTTTCCTTACCGGCCCGCAGGGTCCGCGCGCCGGGCCTGAAGCGTCTCGGCGATCACCACGCCGGTCCGCAGCACGTGGCGATGGGCGATGGCCCCGGCCTCGGCGGCGTTGCGTGCGGCGAGGGCCTCGAACAGATCCCGGTGTTCCCGGGCGGATTCCTCCCAGCGGCTTCCGCTGGAGAGCGCGCGCAGGCGGGCCCACTGGGCCCGGGCCTGCAGCGGCGCGTGCGCTTCCGCCAGCGGACGGTTATGGGCGGCCGTGACGATCGTCCGGTGAATCTCCTGATTGAGGGCGAAATAGGCGTCGAGCACCTGGTCCCGGTGCATGCGGTCGAGCTGCGCCTGCTTCCCGCGCAGGGCGTCCATCAGCGCTTCGGAGATCCGCGGCGCCGCGAGTTCCGCGGTGAGGCGCTCGATGCCGGCCAGGGCCTCGAACAGTTCGAGGATCTCCTCCGGCGTCCAGTCCGGGACGCGGGCGCTGCGATTCGGGTGCAGATCGACCAGCCCTTCCGCCGCCAGGAGCTTGAGGGCTTCCCGCAGCGGAGTCCGCGAGACCCCGAGCGCGACCGACAGGTCCGTCTCCACGAGCGTCGCGCCCGCCGGCAGCACGCCGCGGACGATCATGTCCTTGAGCCGAACCGCCGCCTGCTCGTGCAGTCCGGTCCGGGGCACCTGCGCGGCCGGGACGACCAGGGCCTTGCGGGGCCGCCCCCGGCTTCGTGCGACGACGTCCATCGATCCTCCCGCTCCACCGCGCCAGCCTAGCGCGTCCGTCCGCACGATCGATGATCCATTTTTCGGCCGCTTGCGCTGTCTTATCATGCATTTGCGCAAATTGCATGCAACATGCAGAAAATCCCTTGTCGCACACGCCAGCCTGTCGGATGCTCCGCCTGTCGGGGAAGGATGCGATGGACCGATCGAACCGCACGACGCGTCTGGGCATGCTGACGCCCTCGTCGAACAGTGTCCTTGAGCCGGCCACCGCCCATCTGCTCGCCGGCTGCGCGGGCGTGAGCGCCCATTTCGCCCGCTTCCGCGTGACGGAGATCGGCCTGTCGGCGGCCGCTCTGGACCAGTTCGACCCCGAGCCGATCCTGGCGGCGGCCGAGTTGCTCGCCGATGCCCGCGTGGCCGCGATCCTGTGGAACGGTACCTCCGGCGCCTGGCTCGGCTTCGCGGCGGACGAGCGCCTGAGCGCCGCGATCACCGACCGGACCGGGTGCCCGGCCTCCACCGCCGCGCTCGCCTTCCGCGACCTGTTCCGCGCCCGGGGTTACGGGCGGATCGGTCTCGTCACGCCCTATACCGGAGACGTCCAGCGCCGGATCCAGGCCAATTGGGGGGCGGCCGGGTTCGACTGCGGCGCCGAGCGCCATCTCGGCCTGTCGGAGAACTTCGCCTTCGCGGAGGCCGGTCCCGAGGCGATCGCCGGCATGGTCCGGGCGGTGGCGGCCGAGGGTGTCGACGCGGTGGCAATCGTCTGCACGAACCTCGCGGGCGCCGCGCTCGCCCCGGCCCTGGAGGCCGAACTCGGCGTGCCGGTGATCGATTCGGTGACCGTCACCCTGTGGAAGGGCCTCGACCTCGCGGGCTGCCCGACCACGCATCTCGCCGCCCATGGCCGCGCCTTCGCGGCGGACGGGGAGGGCCGTCCGTGAGCGCCGGGACCACCCTGATCCTCGACGGGATCACCCAGCGCTACGGGACTGCGCTCGCCGTCGACACCGTGACCCTCGACATCAGGGGCGGGGAGCTGGTCGCGCTGCTCGGGCCCTCGGGCTGCGGCAAGACCACCCTGCTGCGGGCGGTGGCGGGTTTCCTGAAGCCCACGGAGGGGCGCGTCATCATCGGCGGCCAGGCGGTCGACCATCTGCCGCCGAATCGGCGCACCGTCGGCATCGTGTTCCAGAACTACGCCCTGTTCCCCCACATGAGCGTCGCCGACAACGTCGCCTACGGCCTCGCGGCCCGGGGCGTCGGGCGGGCCGAGCAGAAGGCGCGGGTGGCCGAGATGCTGGCGCTGGTGCGGCTGGAGCACCTCGCCGGACGCTTCCCGCGGGAGATGTCGGGCGGCCAGCAGCAGCGCGTGGCGCTCGCCCGGGCGCTCGCCGTGCGGCCCTCGATCCTGCTCCTCGACGAGCCCTTCGCGGCCCTCGACAAGAACCTGCGCCTCGACATGCAGATCGAGATCAAGCGCATCCAGCGCAGCGCCGGCACAACCACGCTGATCGTCACGCACGACCAGGAGGAGGCCCTGTCGATGGCCGACCGGGTCGCCGTGCTCAATGCCGGCCGCCTGGAGCAGTTCGCCCCCCCGACCGACGTCTACGACCGTCCCGAGACGCTGTTCGTCAACACCTTCGTGGGCACGGCCAATGTCCTGCACGGCCGGCTCGCGACCGAGCCGGGCGGCGCCCGCGTCGTTGCGCTGGAAGCCGGCGGCCTGCTCCCGGCCGCCACGACCCTGCCGGACGGGACGCGGGTGGCGGCCTGCCTGCGGCCCGAACACGTCGCCTTCGCGGAGGACGGTCCCGGCGCCGAGAGGGGTATCGGGGGCGGACTCGACGGCGTGGTCGAGATCGGCCTGCCGCTCGGCGCCACCCTGGTCCACGAGATCCGCCTCGACGGCGGCGCCCGCCTCAAGACCGCCGAGGCCCGGGCCGCGGGCGCCCGGCCCCGGCCACCCGGCACCCGCGTGCGCCTGCGCCCGACCGCGCCGGAGCGGGTCAGCGTCTTCCCCGATCCCCGCCATTGAGGCCGAGCCCACCGAGGCCGAGCCCGTCGACATCGAGCCAGGAGAGCCGACCATGACCCTGCACCGCCGCAGCCTCCTCGCCGGCGCCCTGACCCTGGGCGCCGCCCAGGCCTTCCCGGGCCTGTCCCACGCGCAGGCGCGCAAGCTCGTCTTCGCGACCTTCACGGGCAGCTGGGAGGAGGCCCACCGGGCGGTGCTGGTGCCGGCCTTCCGCAAGAGTTCGGGCGGCGACGTCATCCTCGATCCGATGCTCTCGGTCGACCAGATCGCCAAGGTCCAGGCCGCCCGCGCCAACCCGCCGATCGACGTGATGCTGCACGATCCGGGCCCCGCCCTCACGGCCATCGCCCAGGACCTCGTCGAGCCCTATCCGGTGGCCCAATCGGCCCATTACGGCGACCTGATCGCGGACGCGCAGGAGCCGATGGGCCCGGCGCCGTTCTTCCAGATCGTCGGCCTGACCTACAACCCCGAGAAGGTGAAGACCCCGCCGACCTCCTGGGCCGACCTGTGGAAGCCCGAATTCAAGGGCCGGGTCGGCATCACCAACCTCAACTCGACCCTGGGCACCGGCTTCCTCGTGGAGATCGCCCGGATGCACGGCGGCTCGGAGACGAATATCGAGCCCGGCTTCAAGGCGCTGGAGGCACTCAAGCCGAACCTCGCCGCCGTCGCGGCCAATCCGGGTGCCCTGGCGGCCCTCTATCAGCAGGAGCAGGTCGATATCGGGCCGGGCAATTTCAACGCGATCCAAATCCTGAAGGCCCGGGGCGTGCCGGTGGAGTTCGCGGCGCCCAAGGAGGGCATCATCGCCTTCAAGACGACGATCCACATCGTCAAGAACACGCCCGTGAAGGAGCTGGCCTTCAAGCTGATCGAGGCCGCCCTGTCGCCGGAGGTGCAGGCCAAGCTGATGCAGAGCCCCTACCTGATCGTGCCGACCAACCGGAAGGTGGCGATCGAGGGCGAGGTCGCGAAGGTCCTGGCGAAGGACGCCGACGAGCTGAAGCGCAAATCGGTGTTCCAGGACTGGGCCGCGATCAACCGCAGCCGGGCGGCCTGGATCGAGCGCTTCAACCGCGAGATCCGGGTGTGAGCGCCGGCCCGGCCATGGCGGCGGCAGGCGCGGTCGCGGCGCCCCTGCGCCCGGGCCGCGCCTGGACGGCGGCCTACGACATCCGGCTCGCGCTGCCGCTCGGGGGCTTCTTCCTCGTCTTCTTCCTGGCGCCGCTGGCGCTGCTGGTGCTGGTGAGCTTCTACGCCGATCCGGGCATGACCCGGTTCGGCCTCGACCAATACGCCCGGTTCCTGCTCGACCCGTTCTCCTTAAGGGTGCTCGGCGCGACCCTGTGGCTCGGCGTCGAGGTCACGGCGCTCACCCTCCTGCTCGGTCTGCCGCTCGCGCTGCTCCTGACCTGGGCGCCCGGCCGGCTGCGCGGCCTGCTGACCCTGATCGTGCTGCTGCCGCTGCTGACAAGCGTGGTGGTGCGGACCTTCGCGTGGATCGTGATCCTGGGGCGCCAGGGCATCGTCAATGCCGGCCTCCTGGCGCTCGGCCTCACCGACACGCCGCTGAAGCTGCTCTACACCGAGGGCGGCCTCGTCCTGGCGCTGGCGCAGGTGCAGATGCCCCTGATGGTCCTACCGCTGGTCACCGCCCTGTCGCGGATCGACCCGAACCTCGCCGATGCCTCGGCGGCTCTGGGGGCGGGGGCGTGGCGCACCTTCCTCCGGGTGACCCTGCCGCTCTGCCTGCCCGGGATCGTGGCCGGCTGCCTGCTGACCTTCGCGGCGGCGATCACCGCCTTCATCACCCAGTCGCTGATCGGCGGCGGGCAGATGCTGTTCATGCCCATGTACCTGTACCAGCAGGCCTCCTCGCTCAACAACTGGCCGTTCGCGGCGGCGATCGCGATCGTCTTCCTCGTGGCGGTGCTCGCCTGCGTCACGCTCCTCAACCTCGTGGGCCGCCTGTCGCGCGGCCGCGCGCAAGCCTGAGGTCACCATGCGGACGCGGCTGCGGCGCGATCTCGACTGGTTCAGTTTCCACGGCACCGTGCTGCTGCTCGCCGGGCTCTGCCTCGTCCTGCTGGCGGCGCCGACCGTGATCGTCGTGGTGGTCTCGTTCACCAGCGGCTTCTCCCTGCGCTTCCCGCCGCCCGGCTATTCCCTGCGCTGGTACGCGGCCCTGGCGGAGGCCGAGCAGCTCCGGGCGGCCGCCTGGAACAGCCTCGTGGTGGCCGGCTGGACGACCCTCCTGTCGGTGGTGCTGGGCACCGCGGCGGCGCTCGCCATCGCCCGGTCGCCGCTCCTCTCCACGCGGCTTCTCGATAGCCTGTTCCTGTCGCCCCTCGTCCTGCCCGCCCTGGCCTTCGGGCTCGCCGCCCTGATGCTGTTCAGCCTCGCCGGAATCCCGGTCTCGCCGCTGACCCTGATCCTCGGCCATACCGTGGTCTGCGTGCCCTTCGTGGTCCGCACCACCGTGGCGGCCCTGTCGCAGATGGACCCGGTGCTCCTCGAGAGCTCGACCTCGCTCGGCGCCTCGCGCCTCACCACGTTCCGCCGGGTGACCCTGCCGCTGATCCGGCCGGGGATCCTGGCCGGGGGCTTCATCGCCTTCATGGCGAGCTTCGACAACGTCCCGGTCTCGCTGTTCCTGCGCGACGCCGCCACCGACATGCTGCCGATCCGGATGTGGCAGGATCTGGAAGGCCGCCTCGACGTCACGGTGGCGGCGGCCTCCAGCCTGCTGATCCTGGCGACCGTGGTGCTGGCCGTCGTGATGGAGCGGGCCGCCGGCCTGTCCCGCCGGATGGCCGGCTGAGCGCCCGGAGCCTCTGCATGCGGATCCTGCTCCTCAACCCCAACACCTCGGCGGCGATGACCGAGCGCATGGCGCGGGCGGCCGAGGCGGCGCTCGCCCCCGACGCGCGGATCACCGCGCTCACCGCCAAGACGGGCCTGCCCTACATCGCGAGCCGGGCCGAGGCGCAGCTCGCCGGGGCGGCGGTGCTGGAGACGCTGGCCGCGCACCATTCCGGCCACGACGCGGCGGTGATCGCGGCCTACGGCGATCCCGGGCTGATCGCGGCGCGCGAGCTGTTCGACCTGCCGGTGGTCGGCATGGCCGAGGCGGCGATGCTGAGTGCCTGCCAGCTCGGGGCGCGGTTCGCGGTCGTCACCTTCGCGCCCGCCCTGCTGCCCTGGTACGAGGATGCGGTGGCCCTGGCCGGCCTGTCGGCGCGCTGCGCGGGCCTCTACGCCGTGCGCCGGCCGTTCCAGGCGGTCACCGCGGTGCAGGAGGAGCTGCGGCCCGACATCCTGGCCCTGGCCGAGCGGGCGGTCGGGGAGGGGGCCGACGTCGTGATCCTGGCCGGCGCGCCGCTCGCCGGCCTCGCCACGACGCTGCGGGACTCGGTGCCGGTCCCGCTGGTCGACCCGCTGGCGGCCGCCCTGGGCCAAGCGCAGGCGCTGGTGCAGCTCGGGACGCGGCCACCCCGGGCCGGACGCTTCGCCCGGCCGCCCGCGAAACCGGCCACGGGCCTGAGCGGGCCGCTCGCCCGCTGGATCGCGCACCGCGAGGACGAGTCATGACCCGGATCGATGCGGCGGGCCCGCTCTGGACCCTCTCGGCCACGGCCCTGTGCCGCCGCTACGCCGCAGGGACCGCGAGCCCCGTGACGGCCGCCCGCGCCTGCCTGGATCGGGCCGAGGCCGTGAACCCCGCGCTCAACGCCCTCGTGGCCGTCGATCCCGAGGGCGCGGAGCGCGCCGCCGCGGCGAGCGCGGCGCGCTGGCGGGCCGGGAGACCGCTCGGCCCCCTCGACGGCGTGCCGGTGACCGTCAAGGACAGCCTGAACGTCGCCGGGTTCGCGACCGGCTGGGGCAGCCGGCTCTACGCGGGGCAGGGCGCGGACCGGGACGAGACGCCGGTGGCCCGCCTGCGCGCGGCCGGGGCGGTGATCCTGGGCAAGACCAACGTCCCGGAACTGACCGTCCAGGGCTACACCGGCAACCCCGTCTCCGGGGTCACCCGCAACCCCTGGGACCCGGCCTTGACGCCGGGGGGCTCCAGCGGCGGCGCCGTCGCGGCGGTGGCTTCCGGGATCGGGCCCCTGGCGCTCGGGACCGACGCGGGCGGCTCGATCCGCCGCCCCGCCTCCCATACTGGACTCGTCGGCCTGAAACCCACCGCCGGCCGGGTGCCGCGCACCGGCGGGCTGCCGCCGATCATGCTCGACCTCGAGGTGGTCGGGCCGATGGCGCGCACGGTCGACGACCTCGCGGCGGCGATGCGGATCCTCGGGGCGGCCGATCCCGGTTCGGTCGCGCCGAACGGCTTCGGCCCGTTCGGGACCGCCGCCGTGCCGGAACGCCCGCTGCGGATCCTCACCGTCCCCACCTTCGGGACGGCCCCGGTCGATCCCGAGATCGCCGACAGCGTCGCCGAGGCGGCCGGCCGCCTCGCCGGCCTCGGCCACCGGGTCGAGACCGGCCGCTTCGACGCGGCGCGGGCCATCACGGAGGCCTGGCCGATCCTCGGCCAGGCCGGCATCGCCTGGCTGATGCGGGCGCATCCGGGCCGGCACGACGATCTGGGCGCCGACATCCGTGCGCTGGCGGAGGCCGGCGCGGTCCTGTCGGCGGCCGATTTGTTCGCGGTGCAGCGGATGGCGCTGGCGCTCCGCCAGGATCTCGCCGCCCTGTTCGCCGACCACGACCTGCTGATGACCCCCACGGCCGCGGCGCTGCCCTGGCGGGCGGAGGACACCCATCCGGCTCACATCGCCGGGGTGCCGGTTGGACCCCGCGGCTCGGCGACCTTCACGGGCTTCGTCAACGCCGCGGGCTGCCCGGGGATCTCGATCCCCTGCCGCCCCTCGGGCGCCGGGCTGCCGATCGGCTTCCAGCTCGTGGCGCCCTGGGGGGGCGACGAGACCCTGGTGGCGATGGCGGCGGCCTACGAGGCGGCCCATCCCTGGCGGATGGTCTGGGAGGGCAGGGCGCCGTGACCGGCCTGTCGCTCCACGCCGTCGACGCCGCCACCGGCCGGCCGGCCGAGGGGATGCGCGTGCGCGTCCTGAGGGCCGGGTCCCGGCGGCGGGTGATCGCCGAGGGGCGGCTCGGGGCGGACGGGACGCTCGATCATCCGATCGTGCGTACGCGGCTTGCCGCCGGCCTCTACGAGGTCGTGTTCGCGATCGGGGACTTCGTCGGGGCGTCCGGGGAGGGGTTCCTGGAGGAGGCCGCGATCCGCTTCCGGATCGCCGACCCGGACGGCCATTGCCACCTGCCGCTGAAATTCACCGCCTTCGGCGTCGCCCTGTTCCGCGGCTGCTGAGCCGAGGAACGCGGTTCTCGGGCCCGGCACGGTGGTTGCCGGCGGGGTTCACCGGAACGCCCCTGCGACGGCGCGGATCGGGCCTTTCCCTCCCCGCGAGGTGACCGCGGCTCCCGGAGTGCCTAGACTCGCTCCCGGGCGGTGCGGCGCGCAGGAGGAAGCCGATGCGGGTTCAGGCGATGACGATCCCGGCTGCGGCCGGGCGCGCGACGCGCGCCGCCAATCCGGCGCGCCTGATCCTGGCCGCGCTGGCGATCCTCGCCGTTCCGGCGGTCTGGGCCGCAGCCGGGCGGGCCCCCGCGGCCGCCCTGGACCCAGACCTCGTGCGGGTGATCCGCTTCATGGCGGTGATCAAGGGCGGGTTCGCGCTGGCGGCGCTGGCCGGCTGCTTCTGGCGCCTCGGACGACCCGCGACCGCGTGGCGGAGCCTCGTCTACGTGGCTGGGCCGCCGCTCATGGCGGTCGGTGCGGCCGGCCTGTGGTCCCTGCAGGATGCCGCTTTGGCGGCGCTCGCCCTGCATCTCGGCCTGTTCGCGGTCCTCGCGGCGGCGCTGACCGATCGCGATGCCCTGCCCGACCGGCTCCGCGCGACGCGCCGTCAAATCGTCTCGTAGGCGAACAGGACCGCGATCAAGGTCAGGCCGATCAGCCCGATGACGAAGCAGATGTCGGCACAGCGCTCCAGGCGGATCGAGAGGTCGCCGACATCCCCCAGGCGGATCGACAGGTAGGACGCGACCGCGCTGATCAGGAACAGGACGGCCGTCAGGGCCGCGGCCTCGTCGACGTGGCTCGGCCCGATCCAGCCCTCTGCGATCTTTACGAGACCGATCAGCGTGGTGCAGACGCCGACCATCGTGCCGGCATTGGGGAGGATGTGGCGCGACAGGCCGTCCTCGCCGGATCCGGGGATGGCCTTCCGCCTTTCGGCCATGCGCGCCTCGTACAGGCCTGCACCGGCCGATGTGTCCCCTATACCGCGCCCGTGGAGGTTCGTCATGAAGCGACCGCTCACCACCAGCTTCTCCGCGCCGCCACCGGCGCGGGCCGAGCCCCCCGAGCCGGCGCCCGCGGCGGCATCCTGGCGCGACGTCGCCCCGTTTGCCGCCGCCCTGATCGCCACCCTGGAGGCGATCGAGGCCGGGCCGAAGGCGGGACCGGCGATGCGGGCGCACCGCTCCGCCATGCGCCGCCAGGGTGAGGCGGCCGCCGCGCTCGGCGGATCCGAGGCACTGGAGGCCGTCCTGAACCAAGTCGCGGAGGCCGATGCGGCGCAGGCCGCCCAACGGCTCGCGCTCATCCGCGAGGCCTGGACGGGGCTGCCCGGGGAAGCGTCCTGATGTCCGTCGCCGGCGGCCGAAGAGGGCCGGAGGCAGATCCCGCAGGAGGCGCCTCCTTCGCGCATCTTGACGGCATCCACGCGCACGCCTCCACCCCACGACAGATCGATTTTTCTTGGCCACATCAATGATTCGCCGACAAATCAAACAGTGTGATGACAAATACTGACATAACCTAGATTTAAGAATTCTCTCGCACCATCGTCGTCTGAACAGCGTCGAAGATGCGGTGCCCCGGACAAGCGCGAAGCTGGCGCGCTTGACGCGCGCGCGTGGTCCCACCGCGCGGATGACGAGTGTCACTGCCGCGAACCAAACTCAGAGCGCCCGACGGGCCATGAAACGCGCGGATCCCCTCGTCGTATCCTCGACGAGGTTCGTCGGTTCATCTACACACGCACGTCAGACTATGCCGGCAGCTGCGCCCGGGAGACCAATCCGGCTGATGACACCACATCGACCCGTCTCGACCTAGTCCTGTACGGCCGCAGGTGGCTTATATCAGCGCCGATAACAAGCTGCGAGCAGACCGACACATCCCTCATCCGGATTATACTTAAAGGTTTTACCATGGACGAAATGGATAGAAAGTTTATCTCAGAGCAGATACTTGACGTAGGTCGCCAGCTCTACGCTGCGCTTGACAGCAAGATCATGACCGCACACGCGCAGCAGATTGCGCAGATGCAGGATGTCCGACGTCTCGCCGTCGCCCAGCTTGCACCGAAGAACGCCTTTGCCCTCATCACCGATCATCCGATCGCTTATGAAAGCAACGATCACACTGTTCCGAGGGGAACAAAGGACGACAACACGCGCAATCAGCGCTTCTGTCACTCCCTGGAGACCTATTTCGGCCGAAAGGTCGCGGCCCTGGATCTCGGCTGCGCGGGCGGCGGCCTCGTTTTTGATTTTCTCATTCGCGGCAACGCGGCGTTCGGAATCGAAGGAAGCGACTACTCCCTTCGAGCTCAAAGGGCCGAATGGTCGATCATTCCCGATTATCTGAAGACGTGCGACATCACGAAACCATTCTCGTTGATCGATCAAAGAACCGGCAAGCAGGCTAAATTCGATGTGATCACGATGTGGGAGGTCCTCGAGCACATCGAGGAATCCCTTCTCCCTCAGCTGTTTGCAAACGTGAAGTCTCATCTGGCCGAGGGCGGTCTTTTCGTTGGATCTGCCGCAACTTACGACGATGTCGCCAACGGCGTGAGCTACCATCCGACCGTCAAGCCGGAGGTGTGGTGGCGCGATGTTGTTCGCAAGCATGGACTGGAATTCGTGCCGAAGACCATGTTCCTGTTCAAAGATTTCTGCCGAGGCTCCGGCAATGAAAATGCGTTCTACGATGCCGACTTCAGCAAGAATCCTGAACTCGGCTTCCACTTCTTGATGAAGCACCTCGCCGCTTAGGCGCTCGGCGTTGCAACCGGCCGAGCACACGCGGCCCCGGTGGCCTCATGGTCCGTTGGACCCGGCAACGCACCCTTGAGCGGGTCGCGCGGTCGCACCACATCGGCTCCAGCGACATTGCGGGGCCGATCATGTACGACCTCATCCACACGCTCCGCCTCTGGCTCTGGCGCCGGCAGGTGACGGCCATGGAGCGGGATTGTCGAAGTGTCGGGACCAGCGACGGCGACTGGATCGCGGCCACCGTTGCGGCCTCCGCGGCGAGTTCCGGCTCCGGGACGCCGCTCTCCCATGCGAGCGGTTCCGGCCTGTAGCGCCAATCCCTGCACGGCACCGGGCTGCCTTCGGCGACAGTCCCGGACGAGGCCCGTCCGGCCTGCGGCCCCGCCCGGTAGCAGGATGGCCCAACCATCGCGCACCTGTGCCGGCTGCCTGCTATGCGACAGGGGCGTCGCGCGCCGCCGCGTGGGAAGGTTCAGCCCTCCGGAGACGGCTCGGCGGCGGCGGCACCCGGCTCGGGCGCCGGTCCCGTATCGAGCGTGCCGCTATGGACCAGAGCAGCCGCCCAGGCACTCGCGATGATGCGGACCTGCTCGATGGCTTCGGCGCGCGTGAAGGGCCGGTCGCCGGTCCCGGGACGGCCTTCGGCCCAGGACACGTAGCCGGTGCGCCGGCCGCTGGCATCTTCGACGCACGCGGCGTCGTCGAGGACACAGATCCGGAGCGGGAGCTTAAGGCCGAGCGTGGGCATGAGGCCCATATAGGGCGCCGCTTCCGCGAGAGGCCGGATCGGCCAGGGCCGAACCGTCCGGGCAGCGGTGGCCGGAACGCGGTGATGCGGTCGACCTCGACCGTCAGGCCGCCGCGCCTGAGCCGGCCGGCGGCGCGGACGGGACCCTGCAGCCCCTCGACGCGACGGTGATCGTCAGGCGGGTCTCGCCGCGTCGAGCGCCTGGGTCAGCTGCGCCACGACCTCGTCGCCCCTGGGCGGCGGCACGGCCTCCTCGACCCGCCGAGCGACTTCCATCACGAGGTATGTCACCGACGGCGGCCACGCCACGCCATTGTCCAGAAGCATCCGGGCGGCGCTCACCAGCATCCTGAACTGCTCCGGCGGGATCGTGGTCCCCGCCTGATGCTGGCTGAGAATGTGATCGGCGATCGCGGCCGCCAGTCCGGCAACTTCAGCCATCTTGTTGGGCGGATCGCCAGCCGTCATCTCAGATCGCGCTTCGTCTTCGAAAGCTCGGTGCGGAGCATCCGTCGCCTCTCCCGGGTCTCGGAGGCTCACGGTTTCACAAGCAACCCTGGCGAGCAAGCCATGCGTTGGCGGTACAACTCCGTTGCCGCAGACGGTGCGGGCTTCCAAGGCCCGCGAACGATGACCGAACGCTCGGCGCCGCGGGGAGATCCGGAAGCGGCCTCGCTCGAGGGGAGGCCGCGACATCTGCCGCCTTCACTGTCGGACGCCGGCCGTTTGCGCATGGGCCAGGAAGAACCGGACCATCTCCCGGCTGGCATCGGGGCCCCGCGGGTCGGTGAACGAGCCGGCCGCGCTGCCGCCCGACCACGCGTGGCCGGCCCCGTGGAGGACCCACTGCTCCACCACCGCGCGACCGGACGCGTCCGTCCGGACGGTGCAGGTATAGGCGACGCCGTCCGGCGTCCGGCCCTCGGTCACGGAGGTGCGGAGTTCCGGGCCGGATGGGCCCTGCGCGACGACGCGATCGCCGTTCGAGGCGTTCACGGTCCGATCGCCGTCACCGTGGAACACGATGAGCGGCACGGCATGCCGTCGCGTCTCCGGATTCGCGCCGTCTCCCTTCATGGCGGCGAAGGCCGAGGGCATGTCCCGCGCCGAACCGCAGGCCAGCCCCGAATGCACGCCCACCGCGGCGAACAGATCGGGGTAGGTCGAGGCCAGGATCGCGGCGGCGGCGCCGCCGGCCGACAATCCTGCGGCGTAGACCCGGCCCGGATCGGCCGAGAATTCCGCGACGACCTGACGCGCGATGCCGGCGATCAGGGCAGGCTCGCCGCCCTCGCGCCGCTGGTCGCCGGGCTCGTACCAGTTCCAGCACCGCTGCATGTTGGCCGAGCGCGGCTGCTCCGGATACACCACCAGGACGGTTTGCTCCTCGGCGACCGCGTTCATCCGCGTGCCCGCGGCGAAGTCGTCCGGGTTCTGCGTGCAGCCGTGCAGCATCACCACGACCGGGAGCGCCTGGCCGGCATAGCCGCTCGGGACGTAGACCTTGTAGTTCCGGCTCCCGGACGCGCTGTTGAAGGTGCGTGTCTCGAAGCGTGCCCCCTCCGGGAGCGAAGCCGGGGCAGGGGGCGCGGCGCTGCGCCCGCCGCCGAGACCCGTTCCGGCGCCCGCCCGCGCGAGCGTCTCCTGGATCGTGCGCAGGATGGACTCCGCCACGTTGCCGTCCGGTCCGGGGGCGGGGTGAACGTCCGCCTGGCTGTCCGCGCCGACCTCCGGCGCTGCCCACGCCCCTCCCGGCGTGGAGGGGGCTGCGAGGTCGAGGATTCCGGCCTCGTCCCCGGAGCGCACCCCCGCGGCCTTCCGGCTCGCCTCTGTCCAGGAGGCAAAGGCCGCCGCCTGCTGTGTCCGGAGCTGGGCCATCGTCTCCATCACGCGGGCGGCGCGGGCCGGGTCGGACTTCGGGAAGGCGAAGGGCGAGTAGTCGGTCTTCGAGAAGCGGTTCATGGGGCGGGTCCTGAGAGCGAGGATCGACCGCGGCGGGATGCCCCGCTGCGTCGGCACGTGAGAGTCGGTGGGCGTCAGAGCGTGCGGTCGGCGAGCGCCGCCTTGACCGCGGGGCTGGCCTGGAAGGCGCCGAGCACCTCGACCGAGGCGATGGCGGCGCGCGCGAGTTCGGGCGTCACGTCGAGGGCGATGCTGGCGAGCCCCAGCACCTGGATATGCAGCGGCGCCCCGGCATCGCGCGCCGCCTCGAGGGCCTGCTTCGTGTAGTGCGACAGGCCGAGGCTGAGCTGCTTGCGGGCAACGGATTGCCTGACGGCCTCGCCCTGGCGCTCGATCTGGTTGCGCACGGCGGTGCGGATGAAGTCCGCGCGGTTGGCGTAGAAGCCGTCCCGGACCATCAGGTCGATATGGCCGAGGTCGACATAGCCGAGATTGAGCGTGATCTTCTCGCTGTCGGGCAGTTTGGGCCGCAGCTCCGGCACGGTGTTGGCCACGCGATCCATCTCCTGACCATCCAACGGGATGGCGTACAGATGGTCTGCGGAAGGGACATTGCAAGGGCCGCGTCTGGGAGTCCCTCCGCTCGGGCGCGCGTCCGGCCGGGCCCGCCGGATCACCGGGTCGGGGGTTGGGGGGAGGATCCGTGACGGGCGGCCCGCTCCGTCGGCGGCTGGCGCCGGGTCGAACCGCGGCGGTCCCGAACGGCGCAGCGATCCATGATCGGGCGCTGCGGTTCCGTACGGGCGCCGGATCTAGACCGTGCCGGCCCGATGCCGGCCTCCGGCCGGCGCCGCCTCGTCCCATTCGCGGTCCTGCTCGGCGAGGCGGGCGGCACGGCGGGCCGCAAGCGCCTCGCCGTCGGATTCCGGCGCGTCCCGGGCGACCTCGGCGGATGGCGGGGCGGGCGGGCGCAGGATGGTGGCGAGCGTCGCGACGACCCGGTCCAGATCGCTGGACGTCACGAATCCGCTGCCGAGGAGCTCGCGGCGCGACCGAAGGGACAAAGCGGCACAGGATTCGCCGCCGAGGCGGAGCGCGGCGATCTGATCGGCATCCAGAGGCAGGCGCTCGACCGGGATCGCGCGCAGCCGGTCGAGCCTGCGCGCGCCGGTGGCCTCGGTGCCGTGCCACGCGCGGCCTTCCGGAAGCCAGCGCGCGATCTCGTCAAGGATGAAGGTCCGGACGCGGTCGACCCGGATCGGGCCGAATTTCCGGATCCTGGCGATCGCCTCCGGCGCGGACTGGGCGAGATGACCGAGATCCCGATACCCGGCCTTGCGCAGACGGGCCCGCAAGGAGGCTGTCAGCAAACCGCGGCCGAATCCGGAGGCGGAAAGCCGGTCGATCGTGTCGGGCGGCAGGTCCTCGAAGAGCGGGAGCTGGGCGCTGACATCGGCAAAGAGGCTGTCGGACCAGACGGTGCTGAGGGTTCGGCCGGGCATCGCCGCCGCCGATACGGCGATCTCGCAGCGCCCGCAACCGGCGCCCACCGCAGGATCTCGCAGGCTGTGCCCGCCGACAGGCGCAGGGCCCTCGGCATGCCGGTCTCGGCTGCCGGGCCGTAGCCGGGACCGCGCCATCGGGTCGTCCCGGTCGTCCCCGTGCGTGGCCGCGCTCGTGACGTGACCGGCACGGATGCAACGCAGGGGGCAAACGCCGCCGCCTGTGGTAGACGCCTGTCAAAGTGCATTGGCCATCCCGGGCTGAACGCACCCATGGAGAGCTGCAGTGGCGCGTCCCGACCTCGGCACGAAGCGGATCTGCCCGACCACGGGCAAGAAATTCTACGATCTGAACAAGAACCCGGTGATCTCGCCGTATTCGGGCGAGGTCGTCCCGACCGCGGTGGCAACCTCCTACTCCACCAGGGCGGCGGCCCCCGTGGTCGCGCGCAAGGAAGCGCCGGCGGACGAAGAGGATGAGACGGAGGGTCCGGAACTCGTGTCCCTCGACGAAGTCGAGGCCGAGGAAGCCGACAAGGATACCGACACGGAGACTGAGAGCGATGACGCTCTCGATATCGATGACGAGGACGATTCGGTCGAGGACGACACCCTCGTGGTCGATGAGGACGACGACGATGACACCACGGATCTCGTGGAGGTCAACGACGACGACGACGAGTAGAGGGGGTCCCTGATCGCGCCGCCCCGGGGCGGCACGGTCCCGGAAACGCGGTCAGTAAGGGCCCACCCGGGTCATGGGTCTGGCCATGAGCAGGGCGGCGCGGATCGCCATGCGGCGCGACGGCTCGTTGGCGTCGACGTTGACCATCGTGGCGGGTGCGAGGGCATGCGCCGCGACGGCTGCGGCCAGATCGAAGACGTGATCCGGCCCGATCGGGTGCGCCCGCGTGGCTGGGTCGGCGAGATAGGCGTCGATCGCTGTCCCGACATCCTCGATCGCGATCCGCTCGGTGGTCACGAGGTCCCAGAGCGTGGCATCATCCGACATCCGCGACGTTCTACACCCCGCGCCCCGACGCGCAACAATGTAACATCGGAGGCCGCCCCATCAGCAAGGATTTCCGTAAGCGGGACGAATCCCGTCCGACGCCGCCACGTTTCGATGCCGGGCGCGCCCCGGACCGATCCTGCGGTCCGTGTACGGTCTGCTGCCGGATTCTGGAGATCAAGGCGCTCGACAAGCCTGAGGGCCTCCTGTGCGGCCACAACACCGGAACCGGGTGCGGGATCTACAGCCTGCGTCCCGAGACATGCGCGCGCTGGGACTGCCTGTGGCGCAAGATCGGCGCCCTGCCGGATGCGCTCAGGCCGGACCGGTCGGGCGTCATGTTCTCGCTGGAGAGCCGACCGCCCGTCGCAGAGGCTCCCGACCAAGCCTGCATCGTGGGTCGCGCCGTGGACGGGGCGCAGGCTTTCGATCGTTGGGAGGTGGTCGAGGCCTTCGCCATGTTCGTGCGGGAGGGATCGCTGCCGGTGTGGAAGGCCTCCGACCGGGACGCAGTCGCGATGAGCCGGGGCCCGGAGACCCCGGCGCGGGGACGTCCGCGGCGGAAGCCGCCGCGGAATGCGTCCGGTTCACAGGCGCGAGCCGATACGCAACGTGGCTCGCGGAGCTGACGAGAGGCGGATCCGGTCGGCCGCAGCGCGAAGACGCGGGCTCACCGTCCGCCCGGAACAGGAGCCTCAGGCGCTCTTGAGGTTGGCAGCGCTCTCTTTGCCGCTGCGACGGTCGTTCTCGACGTCGTAGGAGATCTTCTGCCCCTCGATAAGATTGCGCATCCCGGAGCGCTCGACGGCCGAAATGTGGACGAACACGTCCTTGCCGCCGTCATCCGGCTGGATGAAGCCGTAGCCCTTGGTCTCGTTGAACCACTTCACGGTACCGGTAGCCATTGCAATAACCCTGGTCGTCGGCTCGCCAACGCGGCGGGCCTGACGTTCGAACCGGCTGTGGCGGCCGACCGTTCCGTGCGATGTGCAGGTTGCTGATCATCCGGGCTATCTTTGCGGCCCCTGGAGGCGCAGGATATCGGTCTCGGCGGAGCGACTGCCTCGGGCTCTGGCGGCTCGGGGCCCGCGTCGCCTGGAACGGACAGGCGGGGCAATGGCAGACGTCGTGAGCTTTCCAGCCGACCGGCGCACATCCTGCACGATCTCGCCATATCGCGCCTACCGTTTCGCACCGGATGGCAGCGTCAGCTCGACCATACCGATCACGGCCGCCGACGATGCGGAGGCCCTGGAACGGGCTTATCACCTGAGCGACGGAGCCCGCGTCGAATTGTGGGCGCGGGCGCGCTTCGTCGCGCATGTCGATCCCCTGAACGGCCCGGTCGCCACAAAGATCAAGCTGCTCGAGGATGAGCCGACAATCGAGCCGTGAAGGCAGGGCCGAGCGGGTCGCAGGCCAGCGCGTTCGTCCGCGTCACCGAGGATGCGTCGGGACGGGAGACCGGTATGGCGAGGCTCCTGATCTGGTCGCACCCGGCGGCGACGCCGGAAGACCGGTCGGAGGTGGCGCGGCGCTGGCGGACGTACAGACACGGTTAGCGATGACCGGCTACAATGCTAGGCGGCGTGTTGCGCCCACAGTATGCACCAGCTTCAGGAGAGCACCTGAAGGGGAAGGACTATCGAAATGCCGCGCTGGATCCTGGCTACTTTGCTGTTCGGCTTGATGAGCCACGCGACCATCGCGCAGGCACAGCAGGACATCCCGATCCAACGGGATCTCAAGCGCATGGATCGCCTCGACCAGCGCCTCGGGCGCGACGATCCCGCGCTGCAAGTCGACCCCAACGTGACGCCGGACAACCCCGACGGCGTCGTCGGCTTCGACGGACCTCCCTTCAACTACGGTGATCCTGGCGTGATGGGCGATGGCCCGCTCCCGCCCGGATCGCCGGCCGATGACGATGATTGGTACTGAGCCCGGCGCACGCATCTCGGCCCGGTTCCGACCTGTTCCCGGGGCGGGGCAGGGTCCGATCTCACCCGAGATCAATCGGACGTTCGGCTGAAAGGCCGGCTCGCGCGGCACGCGTGTGCCTGCCTCGCCATCGGGCTGGCGCTTGAACGCGCTCGCCCCGGCGCGGCCCCCTCGTCGCGCAGGATCTCGGTCAGGTTCCTTCCATCGTCCCCGACCGCAATGGGGGCGGAGGGGACGATGATAGGCCGGGACATCGGACTCGACGCCTTCCCGAGCGGGCGCGTGCCGATCGTCCAGCCCACATTCGCGGCGGTCAAAGCCTGAAAGGGTCGAGGTTCGCGGACCGGAGACGCGGTGCGGGCCGACCCTACCGGGCGGCTTCACCCAAACGCAGCCCGGTGAATATCAGCGTCGCCGTGTAGACGGGGACACGTGCCTCATCGCGGACGATCACCGTGTAGGTTTGCCTGTCGCCGTCACTCGGGATCTCCCAGCGCGCGACGTCAGGACGCGCGATCATCGCTTCCCTGCGTGCGGCTTCGAGATCGGCGCACGCCGTTCCGCTTTCCTCGCGCTGCAACCGACCTCGTGAATGTCGAAGAAGCGGCGTGGCACCCACGCCTCCGTGATCCAGCCCGCCCCCTGTGGCGCTAATCCAGATCAGAAACGCCGGTTCTGTTCGCCTGCGGACGGTTCGGATCACAGACGGGCTCGCGCGCCGACCCGGGCGATCTGACCTTTGTCGTGCGGCTGTTCCCGCGGCGGCCTGTCGGCGCCGATCCACGGCCCTGCGCCGTGCAGGGTGGCCGTGCGGACGGTGACGCTGGTCGCGTCGCGCACCCGCAGGCACGAGAATGCCGCGCCCGCCGAAACCGGCGGGACACGCGGCCTGACCAGTGGACCCGCGCATCGCTTTCAGCGTAGAATGTCCGCGAGGTTGATGACCGGTTCATAATAACGCTTCAGGACCCGGGGGCGGTACCCGGCGCCTCCACCAGAAGCATCCTGCCCCGGATACCGCACGGGGACGAGGGCGCGCGTCCGGCGTTGCGGATTGCGCGCTGCCAGGGTGCTTCTGATGGGGGCGAAACAGGTTCGACTGGGCGGTAAAGGGATCGCGAGTTCTGTCCTGTTTCGGCAGGATAAGATGCGGCTTTCGGTAAGGACTCGACCGGTTCGGCGCGGGCAACCCCCGTTCCGAGCACCTGACCAAAACTCTAAATGCCAACGACAACGTCGGCATGGAGATGCGCCTCGCGGCGTAATCTTCCGGGGCGTGGGCACGCCTAGCAACAGAACCCGAGGCTTCGGCCTCGGGGCCCATCTTAATTTATCCTGCCCGTTATGGATCAGGGTTGCGGCTGGGCAGGCTGGAGAGTTGCTTGAACGAGCCCGAACAGGGAAGCGCTGAGGCCGTCTACGTCTCGGCCATGGTCGGCGAGATGATGCAGCGCGTTCTCGAAGACGCCCTCGCCGATCTCGCACGGACCCGCGGTGCGGCCTATCTCGACATGTTCGTGGAGCGTGAGCTGGCCCGCTACGCCGACCTGTTCCGCGAGCGGCCGGACGACACACCCGAAACCTCCAAGATGCTGCGCGCGTGGTTTGCGATGGAAGGCAGCGTGGCGTTACGCGCCGTGGTCGAGCGCGCGAGCACCGAGGCGCGACGCGACTAGGAGCGGTCACCGGAGTAGCGCGGAATCGGACCCCGCGTCGGATTGAGCGGGACCGTCCGTTCGCGCGACATGTCCGGGCCGACCCCTCAGAGCGCGACGGGCCACCGGGCACACCGGGGCCGGCCGCCTCGGTGTGCCCGGTGCGCGGCTCAGCGCGGCTTTGCCTGACCGCCCGGCGCCCAGCCGTGAGCCTGGATCGCCTTGGTGAGCTTACCCTGTATCTCGGGCATCACCGACTGCATCCATTGCTGCATGCCCGCGAGCTGGATCTGGGCGAGTTGCGGCTGGGCTGCAGCGAGATGCTTGCCGGCCGGCGTGGCATAGAACGCGGCGATCGCCTGCAGGTCGTCCTTGCCCAGCACCGTCGCGAAACCGCGGGCCTGGATATCGAGCAGGTCGTCGTAATGCGCGGTCAGGGTCGGCATCACGACCTCCTGGACGAGGACCTGCGCCTTCTCGGGTTCCTTGATGCCGATCTGCTGCATCATGCCGACCAGGGGTGCGGACATGGAGCTGAGGGTTGCGGTCCGGTCACCCTGCATCTGCGCGACCGTCTCCCGGGCAACCTTCAGCAGAGCCGGATCCGGCGCGGTTGCGGGCTGCTGAGCCGATTGCGCGAGCCCTGATTCAGGCAGGACGACGCCGAGACACAAGCCGACGAGAAGAACAGAGAGACGCATGATTACCTCAGTCACGATCACCGTGCCCCGCTCGGGCGCGGCCGGCCCGCGTTGCTAGCACAGTCGCGCGCAGGATCGGTGACGGTGGCGGCCCTGCATGGCGGCCTTGGGCCGCCGGCCGAGGCGAAGGGGTGAGGACGAGAGATGGACGCGGTCGACCTCGGATTCTGGGCCTTCCTCGCCCTGGCGCTCCCGGTCCTGCTCCTGCCCGTCCTCAACGTCTGGTGGAAGGGGCGGCGTGTCGGACCCACCCTCCTGCTCAGCCTCATCTTCTGGCCTGGCGCCCTGATCCTGGCGATCCGACTGAGACACCAGCGGGATCTTCAATGATTCACAGGAAGACCTCGATGAACGATGTCGGGACGGGTGAAGTTTGCCTCGTGACTGATCAAATCGATCCGTCTGGAGGAACGTCCATGTCGATGAAGACACTGACCGTGGCTGCTGCCATCACGCTTGCCATCTCGGGTGCAGCGATTGCCCAGACGGCCGCGGGAGGCGGAAGCGCCGAGCGCAACATGAACAATCCCGGCTCCGTGAAGAGCAATTCCGAGAAATCGATGGGGGCCGGAAGCGGTGCGATGAGCACGGGCACAGGTCCCGGGACGAGCGGCGGCCCGCCCGTTAGCACGCCCGGAGCGCCCGCCGGGAGCGGGACGGGCAACGGCGCCACCGGCAGCGGCGCGGCCCCGAGCGGCCGGTAGCCTCTTCGCGCCTCTTCAGAGCTTCTCGCGCCCCGCGGATCCGAAACCGCGGGACGCTCCCAGGCCCGTCGCCGCCCGCTCAGCGGCTCTTCTTGTAGAGCTTGCTGGCGATCTCGAAGATCTCCTCCGGCGCGTAGTTCGGCGCGAAGGCGCCGTAATTGCCGTCGAGTTCCGGGATCTTGCCGCCTTCGGGCAGCCCGTCGACCACCTCCAGGTTGCCGGGCGGATCACCGGGCAGGGCGACCTCGTCGTTGGACCAGACGCCCGCCGCCTCCTTGTAGTCGTCGGGGCTGAAGCGGTAGAGCCGCCGGTGCGAGCCCTCCTGCAGGTACTTCTGGCATTCCGGGATCTTGTCGAGAACGATGTTCGGGGTGGGCAACATCTTCTCGATCTCGACACCGGTCAGCTTCTTGAGCGCCAGCGCGTAGGCATGGGCGTGGACCGAGCCGCGGACCAGGAGATAGCCGCAGACCTCGCGCCCGGTCGGATCCTTCAGGGTCTCGTAGACGCGCAGCTTGTGCAGGCGCGCGCCGCATTCCAGGTGGAAGTTGTGGAGCAGGTCGATGATGATGTTGCCCGTCGTCGTGACCATGTCGACGTTCCAGGACTGCGCGTTGGAATTGATGGGCGTGGCGCCGCCGCCGTTGCTCAGGAAGCTGCCGGCGAGCCGGATGTCCTGCATGTCGTGGAATGGCGCCTTCGAGACATCGACCTCCTCGGTGTCGTCACCGGGGCCGTTGTTGAGCATGGCGATCCCGGTCGAGACCAGCTCCACATGCCCGAGTTCCTCCGCGAAGATGCTCGAGACCAGGCTGTAGAAGGGCCGCAGCTTCGATTTGTTGCGGAAATTGAAGCTCTGAAACATGTAGTTTCCGAGGGTGGACATCTCACCGTACTTGCCACCGAGAAGCTCCTGCAGCGCGGCCGCCGCGTTCGGATCGGGCTTTTTCGGCTGTGGTAGTTCGGCCTGAAGGCGGTCGAGCTTCATGAACATGCGGGCAGCTCCGTTCGCGCGGGGTGCGCAACACGGCATCTGTTCGGGAGGATGATTGTTCCTGCTGCGGCGCGGCACCGTCCGGGCGGGCGCTGCGAACCCGCTGTGGATAGCGGCGCCGGCAGGCCCCCTGCGCCGCCATCCTTTCCGACGTCGTAACCCGACGGGCCCTACCAGCCACGTCCCTGAGGCGGCAAAGCGGGTGCTGGCATGGGTGATGACGTGGCCGTGGTCCTGCTGACCCTGACGGTCGAGAATGCCGAGCTGCGCGCGCAACTGATCGCGGCGCAGGACATGCTCATGGAGAGCGCCGTCGACGCCGGGCAGCTCCACGCGCGCGTCGAGGATCTCCGGATGGAGCGCGACGCTTGGCGGGCCGAGGCGGAGCGCCTGGAGGCGCGGAGCGGTCGGCGCGCCTGACGGGTCAGGCGATGGCCCAGAACAGCGGCAGCGCGCCGGCCAGGAACAGGGCCGAGGAGAGGAGCACGGCGAGGCGCTCGCGATGGTGGCGAACGAAGGCGTGAGGATTGGCGAACATGGCAAGCCGGACTCGACGGGACGGCCCACATGCGCCCCTGAACCTTGACGGATCGAGGGCGCTTCGCGCCATCCACAGGTGGTCTTCGGCCAGTGTCACGGCCGGGCCACAGGTGCCAGGCCGGGGACCGTACCTCTTCCGGTCGGCGCGCCTACCAATACCGGTTCGGCCAGCAGCGTCGCCCGCCGCGTCCGAGATGGAAGCCGCGGGGACAGGCTCGCCCGACATACCCGCCCCACTGACCACCCGAGCGGCACCCGCCATAGGGGCCGCGATGGCCGTAGGGCCCGCAGCCGCCATAGACCTGCTGGATCAACCCGTCCTGCGGGGCGGGGAGGGGCGAGCCAGCGAAGGGCAGCGCCGAGGCCGGCGCCGCCATCCCGACGGCGAGCAGCGCCGCGGCAGCAAGAGACTTGAGCATCAACCGCTCTCCAAGTTTTGGCTGTGCCGAACACCGTCGGCAGGGCCTGAATACCGAGCCCCACTAAAGGCGCGGTGTCCGCTATCGCTTCGATTGCGCGGGATGGAGGAGCCTTTCCTTAAGAGCGGCCTCACACCTGCCGTCCGCCGCGTCGGGCGACGCCGTGCCGGTCTGGTTCAGTGCGGGCGTGCGGCGGCACACGGCCTCGCGGCACCCACCGGTCTAGTATTCCCGTTGAAAGCTGACATTCGGCCCAGCAACGCCGGAACGATCAAGACCGCCAGAACGACGATCTTCCTCATTCGACACCGTTGACCGGATGACTTCGCACCGAAGTCCTCGAGGTTCGTCATGAACGTCCACATGATCGCCGCCGCCCTCGCCGCGGCGCTCGTCACGCCCGCCTTCGCACAGGGGCCCGCCAGCCGGCATGCCGTCCCGGAAGCCGCCGAGGTCATGCTGCCTGAAATCTCGGTGACCTATCATCGACCCGCTCCCGCCAACCGCTATGTCGGCGCGCACGGGGGCGCCACTTCCAGCCCCTTCACCCGCTGAGGGCCGGGTTGCCCGCATCGCGCGGGCCGGGCGCCGCCTCAACCCGCGGAAGTGGCGCCGCCACGGGCCGCCATCGCCTTGCGCGCGACATAGCGTTGGATGTGCCATGGCGCACCGCGCGGACGGTCCTATTGGCATACCGTATTCCCGTGGTCGCCTTTCCCCCCTCGGCGGCCCGATCCAGCGGCGCAGTGACCTCGACGGTTGCTGCGCCGTTGTCGTTTCCGGCCGCGGCCGGCCGGACCGAGCCGCAATCGCGGTTGACGAAGCCGCCCCCGAGGGCGCGCCGTGTCGCGGCGATGCGGGCCCGTCCGTGGCGGGGCTGACGGGAAACGCGGCTCCTCACCCCCATCCCCGTTCGGACCGCTGCCGTGCCGAAGTGCCGGCCCGACGCGCGACGGCTTTGCGGCCAACCCCGAGCCGTACGGCGTCCAGCAGAGCGCGCGTGAGGAACCCCATGGCACGCGGAGGCGAGGGGGCGCCTGCCGCGGCGGTCGCGCGCTATCTGGAACGTGGAGGGGGGTGACGACCTCTTGCGTCGCGCATGCCCGGCATCGCGGCGAGCACCAGCGGATCGGCCTGTGCGAAGATCGGCGGACCCGACAGGGTTCGACCGTGCGGCCCTGGCCTTCGGCGGGCAACCGGAACCTCGGCCAGGATCAATGCTGCTCGGCCGGTCCGTACCCGAATCCGACATCAATCCGTCTGTCACTCCATCGAGCCGCCTCGCCCTCCCTGCGATTCAAGCCGGTCGGGAACCGCGATCCGGTCGCTCGTAATGACAGGGTTGTGACAGCCCGCATCCCATAGACGGTGCCTTGAGGCTGGCCGAAGCGGTCGAAAGCTTCCCCCCTTTCGGTCTTGAAACCGCCAAGCAGGTCAGATTATGGATTCGAATGAGATCTGCAATTTGGACAAAATCGATGATTGCGCCAAATCTTATTCAACCGATCAAACCAGAATTCCCTTGCGGCAACCGCATTGCCGGCATCGTTCGTGCTTGAGCCACGATTATACGAGCGACTTGATTTTTAGGGGACGGGAAACAGCAAATTATGAGCCTGGAACCCATTGGCTTAATAACCTTGGTTATAGGATTATTCTGCATCGCGATGGGAACGCGCGCGACATCCATCGTCTTTATATGTTTTTGCACACTCGGATCGGCAGCGGCAATATTACTTGGCGGCGCAAACATCCAACCGGCACATCTGTTTTTGATTTTTATCGCATTCTCCGCCCTAAGCTGGAAGAAAATACTACAGAACGCGCTGGAAGGCTTCGCGGCTCCGAAGCCCGGATTCTGGCTGTTATGCTTTGCCGTGTATGGCGTTCTGAGTAGCTATCTTATGCCTCGGCTGTTCAACGGGGTCACTTACATTGTCCCTCTGGGCTCAACCGACACGCCTATAACAAGTAGCGGCGTCGTACCGCTCGGACCCGTATCCAGCAACTTAACACAATCGATGTACCTGATCGGCGACCTTGCATGTTTCGTGATCGTCCTCGCTCTTGCGTCAACGGCACAGGGATTCAAATCGGTTGCATACGGCTTGATCGCGTATTCGGGCATCAATGTGATCTTTGGTTTCGTTGATTTGCTGACCGCGGCGACAGGAACCCAAGGCGCCCTTGGTTTTATTCGGAATGCTCAGTACACTTTCCACGACGAAGAAAGCATCGGAAGTCTGCGGAGGATCATTGGCTCCTGGCCGGAGGCCTCGGCCTTTGCCGCGATGACATTAGGCGCGTGCGGATTTACAGGCACACTGTGGCTCTATCAACGGCACACGACGATCAATGGCATTCTAGCGATCCTTTCGCTGGCATTTGTACTGCTTTCAACATCATCATCTGGATTGGTAGGATCGGGATTTGTTCTCGCAGCCTTGTATCTCGTCGCCCTCTTTCGATGCGGATCGCACCCACGTTACCGCGTGAGTTCAGCGTTCGTCCTGCTCTGTCCCTTGATGTTCTGCCTCATCGCGTTGTCAGTGGCGCTCAACGACAACGCCTCAAGCCGAGTCACGGAATACGCAAATATCTTGCTGTTCGAAAAATCTTCGAGCCCCTCCGGCGTACAGAGATCTGCTTGGAACGCGTTGGCTTGGGAGAACTTCAAGGAAACGTCGGGACTCGGAGTCGGCCTGGGAACAAATCGGACATCGAGTTATATTCTTGCCGTCCTGTCAAACGTCGGCATTCCCGGCGCGGCCTTCGTTACACTGTTCCTGCTTTCAGCCTTCGCAGTTCGCAGGGGGATACGTCGCAGTTATTATAGCGATCTCCGCATGGCCGCGACCGTGGGAGCGATGTCACTCCTGGTTGGCGGAATCATAGCTGGAGGGACTGTTGACCTTGGTCTTTTATTCTACATCTTTGCCGGACTCGCTTCATCAAACCCCGAAGGTCAATCGTCTTCTGACGCCACCATACCGGGTGGGACACGGACGGGCCTTGACGCAATGGCGCAGCGGCTGGACCGCAGGCACGGCCCTGCCGTGCAACCATTGCAATCTCATTTGTCGCTATAACGCCCGACCACGACAGCCGCCGAAGCCGGCGCTCCCCTCAAATTCTGAGACGTGCCGGCTCTTTGCAGTGAGCCGACCTGACATCATGGGCGCGGGTTGAGCAGCAATCATTTCCCACCAGACACCGACCCGTTCCGTGTATTTGGCGTGGCCCAAATGACCTAAAAACTCACACCCGCCCCGAATATTTTCGATAGATCTGCGTCAGCTTTCTTCTCAGCGGCGCGTCGTACAGCCTATACGCACAATAGGACAACGCCGACATGAGCAGTAGAAAGACACCTTCTATAACAAATTTTTCCGTTAGCGATAAGCTTACATGTTTGTTCATGATAGAAATCAATCTTGTAAAGGGATAATGAAGAGCATAAATTGGAAATGATAAATTGCCGCTCCAGTCGGAAGCCCACCTTTCAAAAGCATTATAGCTGGCCTTGATCGAGATAAACACGATCATCGGCATCACAACTAAAATTGCAGCAACGTCCACGAGGAAAGAGCCAGGCCCCTTGTAGTACGTGGAGACGACCATTAAAAGAAGAAAGCTCGGCACAAAGAAATTTACAGGTCGTGACCTGTCCCGGATCTCATACAAGAATATTCCTATCGGAAACGAATACATCACTCTTGCAAGTCCAAACCAGAGATCGACGGGATAATAGCCCCGGTTCGCATCCCCATATCGATATGTTCCCGCTGTCATGACTGCGCTCCCGATCAACACGCACGCGCACAAGATCGTTTTTTTGTGCTTCGCATTCACCCAGATCGGAAAGAGAAGATTGGCAATGATCTCAAAAAAGAGCGACCAAACTGGAAGATTTAGAGGAAATGCCGTTTGTTCAAGATCTCCGTTCAGTTTGACGGGTAGGGCAGCCGCTCCAAACAAGAACGCAACGCTTATATCGACTATATGAGCGGATCTATTCGCAACGCCCGGTCGAGCCACTTCAATGAGTGCCGCGATGATCGTTCCCAAAAATATGAGAGGAAAAACCCGTATAAGCCTTGTGACGTAGTACTTTCTATACGGCATAGTGCCGCTCTGCAGGCTTGCTTTATAAGCGGAACACATAACGAAGCCGCTTAGAACAAAAAAGAAATCGACCGCTAGATAAGCGCGGTTTGCAAACCAAGCGATATCGAGACGATGCGAGACATGTGTCAAGACGACAGAAAAAGCGGCGACTCCGCGCATGAAATCCATACTGTGGTAATGCTCGGATGCGCCCGAGACTACGAGGCCGCCGTTTCGATTCTCATTTTTCATTCGACTTCCTTCTGAACTGCGACCGATGTCACAGAGACCTATCGGCTGAAATATCCGATTTACGAGAAATATTTTTTGAAAGCAGATTTTTACATCTGCCATGAACAATGAGGCGGCCCTCATTGTTCACGCAGCCCCCATTGGCCGCCGGAATTCTACTTAAGTCCTTGTTGCCGAATCCATGGGCGCGCATTTACTGCAATTAAATTCTATGAACAAGTCTCTTTTTTCAATAATTGGCGTTCACAGATGCCGGCTACAGCCGGCTAGAGCACCGATCGAGACTGGGAATTCGCTGAGTTCGAAAATCCGTCTCACTGCGAGCGTGGGTTCGGACGTGCGGCCAAGGCGAAAGCGAATGCCGTCTGTAAAATTCAAACATCAACCCTCGATCCTAAACGGATCGACGATCTTGTGTGGGAGAGAATGGGTAACCGTAGCATCACAAAAATTCTCAAAAGCGTTCGGCCTCCGACTCAGTGATTTCTGAACGGTCAAAAATCTACTCGATGCAAAATTCTTGACGATCAGTAAGGCCAAGCAGCCGTGTTTTCGACGCCCCCAAGGAGTTATGTCGGTTTTGCCGGAGGCATCGTGGTGACGGGCTTGTCCCGGTCGCCAAGCGCGCCGTCTCCGCGGCCCGGCACGGGACACCGTTCTTGATCGAGACGCTGATGTTGGTGGCGGCCATCGGCGCGACCCTCCGCGGTGCAACCGAGGAAGCGGCGATGGTCGTGTTCCAGTTCCTGGGCGGCGAGGTGCTCGAAGGCGCCGCGGCCGGCCGCGCCCGAGCGAGCATACGCGGCTTCACCAGCGTGGTCCCGGATGGCGGCCTGCTTGAGCGCGGCGGGACGACGAAGCGGGTTCCAGCGGCGAGCCTTCCGAGGCGGCGCGACCGTGCTGACGCGGCCGGGCGAGCGCGTCGCGGTGGATGGGACCGCGAATTGACGGCGAGAGCGCGGTGGACGAGGCGCCGGCCACCCCCGCGAGAGCGTGCGGCGGCGCAAGGGGCCGGGCGACGGCGCAAGGGGCCGGGCGACGGCGTATGCGCCGGTACGATCAATCGGGACGGCGCGCTGCGCGTCCGTGTTGCCGCGGCGGCGCGCGACAAGGCCACCACCCTCGTCGCTCGCTTGATGGAGGATGCGCAGGAGGCCGTCATGGCTGAAATCGCCCGCGACCGGCTGGACCCCTGGTCGGCGACCATCCCCCACCAGCCACGCCGCCGACCAGCTTGCCGTGCACGAACCAACGGATTCCGTCCAACGCCCAGTGAGCGCGAGCCCTCAGGGCGCGACCTCGGGCGGCGTCCCGCCCGGGAAGCCGAGCGGCTCATTCGCCGGCGGCACGTCGTTCGGCGCGCAGGGCGGGAACGCAGGAGGGGGCGGGAAAGACGGATCCGGTCGGCCGGGATCGCCCGGCTGGACTTGGCCGCACGCCCGCTCAGTGGGACAGGAGGCAGCAGACGGGTGCGTTGGCCAGCAGGTCGCGGGTGACCCCGCCGAAGAACCACTCGCGCAGCCGGCTGTAACCGTAAGCGCCCGTCACGATCAGGTCGGCGCCGAAGTCACCCGCCGCCTTCCGGACGTCGTCGGCGACGGTCCAGCCCGAGGGCTTGGCCAGCTGCGCCGTCGCGTTGACGTCGTGCAGCGCCAGGTAGCGGGTCACGTCCTCGACCTCGGCCCGGTCCTCGCCGTCCGACACGCGAAGGACCTGCACCGCCTCGGCGCGCCGTAAGAGGGGCAGGGCGTCCAACACAGCCCGGCGTGTCTGGGGCGTGTTCTTCCAGCCGACGACGATGCGTTTCGCCTCCACGTGCTCCACGCCGGCCGGAACCACGAGGACGGGGCGGCCTACGCCCATCAGCGCATCGCCGACGTCGACGGCCATGCCGGAGGTCACCGCCTCGTCATCCGCGTAACGGCCGACGACGACGAGGTCGGCGGCCCGCGACTGCCCCTCAAGGAACGACACCGGGGGGGCGAGGTCCGTGCGCCATTCCGTGCGGTCGTTCAGGCAGGAGGCGTGGCGAAAGATCTGCTCGACACCCGCGAGCCGGTCCAAGGCTGCCTGCCGGATCTCCTCGATGACCATGTCCATGGGCACGACGGTCTCGCCGTAGCCCCGCGGGTAGTCCGGCACGCAGGCCGCGGCGCCGACGAGCCGCGCGCCGAGCCGGTGCGCCAGTTCGGCGGCGAGGCGCACCCGCGCCGGCGCGTGCAGCCCGTCATCGACCGCGACTATGATGCTGACATAGGACATGGTAGCCTCCGCGGATTGAGCTTCGTGACCGTGACGTTGAGGGCATCCCGAAGGGGCGGCGTTGATCTGGCTCAAGCCCGCCAGTCCTGGCCGGGGAACAGGAAGCGGTCGCCCGCACGGAGGAGGGCCGCCAAGCCGTGGATGGCCGGTTCCGGACGGGTGATCACGAAGCGCGGGATGGCCTGCATCGCCTCCCGGGACGGCGGCTTGTCCTCGAAGGCGTCCCCGAACGCCCCATCCTGCAGGGTCTCGACGATGCGCGGTGCGATCCCGCCGGCCAGGAAGACGCCGCCAGTCGCGGAGAACACCAGGGCGAGGTCGCCCGTGTATCGTCCCAGCAGGCGCGCGAACTGGCGTATCACCTCTCGCGCGAGCGGGTCGGTCCGCGCGCCGTCGAGGACGTCGGGCGGCGAGCGCCAGCCAGTGCGCACGCCTCGCGCCGCCGCGATGGCAAGTGCGAGCCTGAGGAGCCCAGGGCCGGACAGCAACGTCTCGGCGGTGATCCTGCCCTCGGCCTGCATCAGCGCCTGCCACGGCAGGGCGTCGCGCTCGCATGGACCGAACCCGACGTGGCCGGCCTCCGTCGTCTGGATCAGGAGGCGGTCGCCCGCTGGGATCAGGGCGGCCGCGCCCAGGCCCGTGCCCGGCCCGAGGACGAGCCGCGGCCCTGTCTCATCGGCCGCCGGCCCGATCCGCGCCAAGTCCGCCGGGTCGTCCAGGCCGAGGACGGTGAGAGCAGCGGCGAGCGGCACGTAGTCGTTGACCAGCCGCACGGCTTCCAGGCCCGACGTGACGCCGATCTCGCTCAGGTCGAAACGCCACGGCGCGTTGGTCAGGCGCGTGATCCCGCCGTCGACGCGCCCCGCGACGGCGAGGAAGGCCGAGCGCGGGCGGCGCCCGTCTTGACGGTCGAGAAAGGCTCGGATGGCGGCGGCCGGGCCGGGAAAGTCCCCTGTCGGCACCTTCCAGATCGGGCCCGGACAGGCAGCCGCCTCCGGGAGGACCGCGAGGCGGGCGTAGGTGCCGCCGATGTCGGCGAGGAGGACGGGAAAGGGCAGCATGGCCGAAGGGACTCCGCGGCGCGCAATGGCCTCGGTGCGAGGCTCCTCGGCAGATGGCACCCACCCGTGGGTTCTCGGCCGGTCACGACCTCACGGCAGCGCCGCCCCGGCCCTCTTGAGGCTGAGGATGTAGTCGATGACCGCGTCCATCTCGTCCCGGTCCAGCCGAAGGCTCGGCATCCGCGCGTGGTGGCTCTGCAGGAAGACGGCGAGCGCCGGCCCCGTCGTCGAGGGCGTCTCCGCGACCCGGAGGAAGGCCGGGCCGACGAACGCGCCTGGCTGCGATGCGCGGCCGATGACGTGACACTGGCTGCAGAGCTGCGTGGCGATGGCCCACCCCCGGACGCGGTGGTCCTCGGCGGGACCGGCAGCCGAAGCGGCGGTGCCGACCGCCAGCAGGGCGCCGAGGACAGCCGAGCGGAATGCCCGTGACGGGAACGTCATGACCGCCTCGCGATCCTGAGCCAGGTCACAGCGGACGCGATGGCTACGCCACCGAGCGCGACGTGCGCCCAAGTCGCGCCGTCGTTGGCGGCGAACCCCAGCGCCCATGGCGCCACGAGGGTCCAGGCGCCGACGAGCAGCACCCCCCGTTCGAGCACGACCCGGAAGCGGAGCTGGTTCGCGCCGTAGAGCATCACGATCAGCAACCCCGGCAGGAGCGCCGACGCGGCCGCTCGGGTATGGTCGGTGAAGACCAGCACCCAAGCCGTCAGCACCAGTGCGACGCCGGATGCGTGCTGCAGGATGCCGAGCACGATCTCGTCCGTCCGCCAAGTCGGCGGCGCGTGTGTGGTGGTGTCAGCGCGGGACATGACCTGCCTCCCGGATGTCAGGCGTGGACCTCTGCGATGATGCAGCCGGGGTCGACCACCTCGTTGACGGACGCGAGGACCAACAGGCGGCCCGCGGCGGGCGAGGCGATGTCGTGCAAGGCCTCGCCGATGCGCACGGCGGCCACGGCCTCGCCGGCCTGCACACGCACCCCGTCCGCCACGAACCACCGCTCCAGAATGCCCTCGGGCAGCATGCCCGTGGACCAGAGGTTTTCGGCTACGTGGATGTCGGCCATGGTCGCCTCCCGTGTCGGGCACTCGCCCTGGTGCGCCGCCGGAGGAGAAGCCAGCCGGTGAAAGGCCGCTTTGATCTGGATCACTCCATGCGGTCGGCGTCTCGAGCCAGGTCAATGGGACATCCGCGCCAACGGGCAGGCTCGCCACACGGGAACATCCATCCGGGACAACGCCATGCTCCGCGCCATGACGGCCGGCGTCGTTCGCGTCATGTCCACCATCCTGGCGCTCTACGAGACGCTGCGGCCGACCTCCGAGCACCTGTCGGAGCTGCCGGTCCCGCCGCGCTTCCGCATCCTGGCCGTCGAACTCATGACGCTCGTCGGCCACACCGTCGCGGTCCGGATCTGCGCCGGCGCCTACCGGCTGCCCGTGCTCCGTCTCGGCGTCGGCGTCATCGCGGGCGCGCCGGTGACGTCATTCGAGGATTGCCTGTACTTCTCGGTGGTGGCCAACACCTCCCTCGGCTTCGGCGACCACGTCCCGACCTCGCACACCCGGCTGCCCGCCGGGGTCGAGACGCTCAACGGACTCCTCCGGATCGGCTGGTCCGCCTCGTTCACCGACCTGGCGATGGAGCGGGACCGGCCGCTGCACGGCAAGGCGCACCCGGACCGGGTGCTCAAACGCCGCCGGTCTTGCGCTGGATCAAGGCGGCCGGTCCCGGAGGTGCCCACAGTTGCCGCAACATCCCAATCGGAGGTGCGCCATGCGCAAATACCTCGTCACCTTCCACAAGACCGTCCCGGACGATACCGGCCACGACCATCGCGTCATGCAGCGACAGGCGATCGTCGGCGCCCGCTCGGACGTCGACGCCGCCCGCGCGGCCAGGGCGATGCTCTGCAAGGCCTCCGGCGTCGTCGACTGGCAGCTGCGGGCCGACACCTGCGAGATTGTCGAGCTCGCCAAACATGCGGCATGAGGAGGGCGGAATGAGTCACGAACTCACCGAACCCGTTCACTGGCAGGGACGGCAATGGGCCGTGACCGGCTACGGCATCGAGGCGCTCGACGGAATGTACCACGTGCCATTCTCGGAGATCCCGGATGCGAAGGCCGAGCGGCCGGATTGGCTGGACGCCCTTTGCCGGCGCTACGGCACCGACGGCGACGACCTGGCCGCGGCCCTGAAGGTCGCGCGGTCGATCCAGGCCGACGCGTCGAAGTCAGCGGCTTGAGCACGCCAGCCGTCGCCGCGGCCGAGGCGGTCGACGATGCGGTCGACGACCCCGAGGCTGCCAGCCCCGCCGTCGGCCCGTCGAAGCCGCGCCTGCTGAGGGTCCTCGGCCCCGGCCTGATCACCGGCGCCTCCGACGACGACCCGAGCGGCATCGCCACCTACAGCCAAGCCGGCGCGCAGCTCGGCTACGGCCTGTGCTGGACCATGCTCTACACCCTGCCCCTGATGGCATCGGTGCAGATGGTCTCCGCGCGCATCGGGCGCACAACCGGCCAAGGCATCGCCGGCGTGCTGCGCGAGCATTATTCGGACGGCCTGCTCCAGGTCGTCGTATTGCTGCTGCTCGTCGCCAACATCCTGAATCTCGGCGCCGATCTCGGCGCCATGGCCGACGCCCTGAACCTGCTGCTGCCGGGCCCGCGCTGGCTCTACGTCGTCCTGTTCGCCAGCACCTGCGTGTTCATGCAGGTCGTCCTGCAATACGCGCGCTACGTCGCCGTGCTGAAATGGCTGACGCTCAGCCTGTTCGCCTATCTCGGGGTGGTGATCTTCGCGCATGTGTCGTGGCGAGACCTCGGCGCGGCCCTGGCCGTGCCGCACGTGGACCTCAGCGGCGCCGGCCTGACCACGCTGGTGGCGCTGTTCGGGACGACCATCAGCCCGTACCTGTTCTTCTGGCAGGCCGCGGAGGAGGCCGAGGACCTGCATGCCTTCCCCCGGCGGCGGGCTCTGCTGCGCGCACCCGAGCAGGGGATCCGGGCGCTGCACCGCATCGAGATCGATACCCTCGTGGGCATGAGCTTCTCCAATCTCGTGGCCCTCGCCATCATGGTCACGACGGCGGCCGTCCTCCATCCGAACGGCGTGACCGACATCGAGACCTCCGCCCAGGCCGCGGAAGCATTGCGTCCGCTCGCCGGCCCATTCTCCGCAACCGTCTTCGCGCTCGGCATCATCGGCACCGGGCTGCTGGCGGTGCCGGTGCTCGCGGGGTCGGCGGCCTACGCGGCGGGCGAGGCGCGGCGCTGGCCGGTGGGCTTCGGCCGCCGGATCCTGGAGGCGCGGGCGTTCTACGGCACCGTCGCCCTCGCCACGCTGGTCGGCATGATCATCAGCCTGGGCGCGGTCGACCCGATCCGGGCGCTGTATTGGAGCGCCGTGGTCAACGGCGTCGTCGCGGTGCCGGTCATGGCGGTGATGATGCTGGCCGCGGCGCGAACCGACATCATGGGCGCCTTCGCAGTGCGCGGGCCGCTCAGGCTCCTCGGCTGGGTCGCCACGGCCTGCATGCTGCTGGCGGTCCTCGCCATGCTGGCGACGGCCGCGCTTCCCTTGATCTAGCGCAAGGCGGCCAGCCGCGACGCCCACATCGTCTGCTCATCGCAACCGAGAACGGGAATCGCGCGATGCGGGCAAGTGGCGAAGATAGGCAACCTGTGGTCCTCGTGGTCGAGCCGCAGGCGCTGCCGGGGATGTGGCTGGAGGACGTGCTCACCGGCGCCGGCTGCGCCGTCAGCGGTCCCTACGGCACCTGCGAGGATGCCGCCGGGAGCCTGGACGGGCGTCCCCCGGACTTCGCGGTGGTCAGCGTCGACCTCAACCGGGGGCCCGGCTTCCCGCTCGTCTGCGCCCTGCGGCGGCGCGGCATCCCCTTCACCCTGATCGCGGGGAACGCCCAGGTCCCGAAGGCCTTCGCGGACGTGCCGCTGTTCGAGCGGCTGTTCGATGCGCGGGATATGATCTCCGCCGTGACCGCCGGCTGCGCCGTCCGGGGCTGCGCCCGTGCCTGCCCGATGCTGCACCGGATCGCGGCCGGTGAAGAGCTTGCGCTGGATCAATGTCCGCCCGCCTGCCGGGCTTAGCGTCGGCTTCGGCCAGGCAAAACCTGGTTCCTTCGGGGAGAGCCACGATGGGCGACAAGCTGATCCGCCAGAACGTCATCGACGAACTCGACTTCGAGCCGAGCGTGGAGGGGGCCCATATCGGTGTCGCGGTCGACAAGGGCATCGTCACCCTCACGGGGCATGTCGGGACCTACGCGCAACGGGTCGCCGCCGAGAAGGCGGTGCGGAAGGTGCGCGGCGTGCGGGGCGTCGTCGAGGAGATCGAGGTGCGTTTCGCCGGCGGGACGTCGCCCCGCGACGAGGGTCTCGCGCAGCGGGCCGTGCAGATGCTCGACTGGTCGGCGACCGTGCCGCGGAATGCCGTCCAGGTCCAGGTGCAGGGTGGCTGGGTGACGCTGACCGGCAAGGTCGATTGGCAGTACCAGAAGCAGGAAGCCTACCGGTCGATCCGGCGCCTCGCCGGAGTGGTCGGCATCATCAACAGGATCGAGGTGAGCCCCAAGGCCAGCGTGCCCGAAATCCGGTCGAAGATCCTGGCCGCGCTCAAGCGCAACGCCGAGCTTGAGGCGGACGCGATCACGGTGACCGTGAAGGACGCCAAGGTCGTCTTGGAGGGCACGGTGAACGCTTGGTACGAGCGCCGCCTCGCCGAGAACGCCGCCTGGTCGGCTCCGGGCGTACGCGCCGTGGAGGACCGCCTGACGCTGGGCTGAGGCTCGGATGGACGGGCGCGGCCGTAAGGCCCCCGTCGCTCTTACGCCCACCCTTCGACCCGGAGCAATTCCATGCCCTACGCGAGCATCATGGTGACTGTAGACCTGACGGATGAGGCACGAAGCCGCGTGCGCCTTGCCAAGCACCTCGCCGACGATTGTCACGCGCGCCTGATCGGCGTCGCGGCGGAGCAGGCGGCCTACGCGGTCCCTCCGGTGGGCCCGACACCGGGCAGCGCCTACGCGCTGGCCGCGGGCGACGAGACGATCCTGAATGACCTTCGCCGCGCCCATGAAGCCTTCGCGGAGGCGGCCGGCGGGTCCGAGCGTGTGGCGTGGCGCTCGAATCTCGGCGTCCCGTTGCCGTTCCTTCTCGCGCAGGCGGCAGCGGCCGACCTCGTGGTGGTCGGCCGCAGGATGGAGCCGGTCCCCGCGCTGTTCGCGGTCGACCCGGCCGACGCGGTCATGCATCTCGGGCGCCCGGTCCTGCTGGCGCCGCCGGGGGTCGATCATCTCGATGCCAAGCGCGTCGTGGTCGGCTGGAAGAACACCCGGGAGGCGCGCCGTGCCATTCTGGACGCGCTGCCGTTCCTGAAGCGGGCGTCGGAGGTGCTCGTCGTCTCCGTCGACGAAGAGGCCGCATCCGGCGAGCAGGATACGCTCCGCCTCCTCCAGGCCCACGACGTCGCTGCCATCCATGTCCGCCGCGATGCCCAGGGCAGATCGGTTTCCGGAGCGCTGGTCGAGACGGCCGCCGAGCACGGGGCCGACCTGATCGTGACCGGCGCCTACAGTCACGGCAGGCTTCGCGAATGGGTCTTCGGCGGCGTCACCCGGGACCTGCTGGCCGGAGCGCCCATCTGCTGCCTGATGAGCCACTGATGCGCGTCATCGGGCAGGCAACCATGGTCCGCACGGCCCTCCTGGCGCTCGCCATGGTCGCAGCGAGCGCGTCGGCCACCTGCGCGAACCCCGGAGCCGGCTCTCCCGACGCGGAAGGGACCTTCGTCGAGCCGGCCGACGCGCCGCATCGTCACTGCTCGGGATCCTGCCTGAAAAGCGGGTCCCTGCAGTGGTTCTGCAAGCCACACCAGACCTGTAGCTTGGATTGCGGCTCGACGCCCCCGCGCATGCACTGCCACGACCCGCGGCGGTGAGGGGCAGCACGGCGGTCCGGCCGCCATGCGCCGCCTCGCATGCCACTTGCCGCCGGCCGCCACGCGGACGCCCTGCTCGATGGTCGTGCCGTCCACGGGGGCCGAGTTCGCGCCGCACCGCGCGGCCCGCGCTTGCCGGGCCGTCAAAGCCGTGCGCGTGCGAGTTCCTCGATGGCATGAGTCAGGCGGTGCACGTCGCCTGGATGCGGCAGAGGCGTCGTGCGCTCGGTCAGAGCCCCGATCAGCCCGTCGACGTAAACGGAGGCGCCTGAATAGGTTAGGGTCCACTCCGCGAACCGTCGCCGCTCAATGTCGTCGTAGAGCAGCACCTCAACGTCCGCATGGCGCGGGTCGCGGCGGATGCTCTCCATCAGCGTGTCCACGCCGGTGCGCGGCCCCTCAAGGATCTGCGCGAAGCGTCCTCGCGACACGACGAGCGCCCCCGTGACCCGGAGCCGGGCATTCCTGGCCAGCGACGTCTCGACGATGTTGCGAACCTCGGCATCGGAGGACGTCCGCCGGCTGACGTAGAGAAGCGAACCGTCCATGGCATTGCCTCTGTGCTGCCACGCGGGCTCTGTGCTGCCACGCGGCCTCTGTGCTGCCACGCGGCCTCTGTGCTGCCACGCGTCATGGCGCGAGCGCCTTCAGATAGGCCGTGAGGTCGGCGGCGTCGTTCGGATCGAGCCGGAAGTCAGGCATCGCGGGATGGCGCCGTTCGACCCCCTCGATCAGGACGTCGGCGAGGTCGTCGACGGGAAACCGCTCAGCGAGCGTGCGAAAGGGCGGAGCCTCGCGCATCGGGCTCGCGCCGCCTGATCCGACCGCGTGGCACCGCGCGCAGTTCTCGCGCGCGAATGTCCGTCCGTGCGCCGCCGACGCAGCCCCGGCCGGCGAGGCAGCGGTCAGGACCGCGGTAACCGCGGCCGAAACGACAAGGCCATGTCCGCGCATCAATGGCTCATCAGGCAGCAGAGCGGGGAGCGGTCCAGGAGGTCGCGCGTGACGCCGCCGAACACCCACTCCCGCAGCCGGGAGTGGCCGTAGGCGCCCGCGACGATCAGGTCGGTGTCCTGCCGCAGGGCGAAGCGCAGGATCTCGGAGCCGTCGTCGTCCACCGTTTGCAGGTGATGGACGGTGGCAGAGGCGCCGTGCCGCGCGAGGTGGCTGGCTACGTCCTCGGCGCCATCGTGCCGGGCGTCCGAGCCGACGGTCGCCACGAAGACCGTGTCGGCCTCCCGCAGGAGGGGCAGTGCGCCCGATACCGCCCGTCGTGCCTCGGGGCCGTCCTTCCAGGCAACCACGATCCGCGACGCCTTCAGGCTCACGGTCCTCGGCGGCACGACCAGGACCGGCCTGCCGCCCTCCATCAGCACGGGATCAGGCGGCACGCCGAGCGGCCCAGGATCCTCGTCGCCGGGTCCGCGACGGCTCACCACCACGAGGTCCGCGGCGCGCGCCTGCTCGATGAGATGGGCGGTGGCGTCGGCGAAGCACCAGCGCCAGTCGGTGCGGATACCATCCCCGGCGAAGCGTTCGAACGACGCGTGCGCCTGCTCAACGATGGCTTGTATCTGCGCTTTGTTGCGTCCCTCCTGATCGATAGCATCGTAGACGTCCCGCACCAGGATGGGGGCCGGCACAGTGTGGGCGGCCACGCCCGTCAGGGTCGCTTCGAAGCGTCGGGTCAGGTCGGCGGCGAGCCGTATCCGATCCGGGGCGGCCTCGCCGAGGTCGGCGGAGACGAGGATGTTCGCGTAGTCCATGGCGGCCTCCGCCGTGCGTCGATACCGAAGGAAGCTTGGTCCTGGTGAGAACGGGCCACCTTGATCCATCGCAAGTCCCGTGACGGCTGCGGCCCGTCGGCTCCACGGGTTCCGGGAGGCTCCCCGTCCCGTCGGCTCGCTATCGTCACGGGGCCGCCGAGCGCGCGCATGGCGCCGCCGACCTCGGATGCCAGGTCGGTCCCACGGAAATGCGGATCGCGTCCGGGGTCGGGTTGGGTCTCGTCGAACGTGCGATAGACCCGGAGCGTGGAAGCCGAGGGGGCGAAGAACGCCTCATTATGGGCGATCTCAAGGAGCGCGGCTATCCAGCGCCCACGAGCCACCGCACGAGAGCCAATCGTCAGGCGACACCGTGCCGGAGCGCTTATCTTGTGCTGGGCTGGAAGTGCTGGTTCGTGAACGGCAAGGTGGTTGGCGTCTGGATACGGATGAAGGAGACGCCGCCGGCCGTGTGGCAGGTATTACAGGCGGTCGTCAGGTCGGAGAACGCGGACTGAAGACCAGCCGCATCTTTCTGCTTGGCCGCCTCCCTCATGCGGACGAGGGCGCGGTCGGCGCTCGTCACGAACTCTGACGTCCCCCCATCGCTTTGGTCCGGCGTGAGTGCGAGTTTTCCGGTTGTGTGAGACCCTGACGGGAGGAGCAGAGCCGTGAAGAAGGGCAGGTTTAC
>NZ_NPKS01000025.1:0-100028 GCF_008329595.1 Methylobacterium sp. P1-11 | reverse complement strand
CCACCTGCCGAACCGCCCGTACTTCGACACCGTCGAGATGAAGGGCGGCGGCGACGCGGTCTCGGCCGCCCGCGCCGTGCTCCAGACCGGCGAGTACGATCACGCTAGCGAGATGACTCGTCATGCCGGGCGGACCTTCTCGAACCATGTGATCGATCCGACGGCGCCGTCCGCGGCCCGCGTCGTACACAGGCATTTCGGCGCCGCAGCCTTCCCGCGGATTAGCGCCGAACTGATGGCCGCCGTGGATAAGGCCGACTCGGCGCAGTTCACCCGTGCGGAGATCCTCGACCCGCAGGGTTGGGTGCTGCTGAACTTCCTCATGGATTCGCGCACCGGGCTCGGACGCTTTCGCGATTTCCGGATCTCGAACTACGAGCTCATGATGCAGCTCATCGAGCATTGCCGTGACCACAGCATCGCGGAGGTCCTGGCGCTCCCGGACGTCAGGGAGCGCGTCGACCTCTACAACGCGCATCGCGAGTCCTTCGTGGACCAGCTCCGCCGCTGCACCTCTGTCCACGGCAAGCTGGCGCTGATCGACCTGCGGGACGAGGAGGTCATCTACGCGGGCAACCGCTTCACCGTGTACGCTCTCTTTCCCGACTGCGACGTCTCGGCCCTCGTGATGTGGGGCTTGAAGAAGCAGAACACCGTCTTCGCCATCGGGAAATCGGTCCTCGATCGCGGCTCACAGGTCGATGTCGGCGCGCTATGCCTTGACTATGGTGGCGGTGGGCACCGAGCTGCCGGGACCTGCCAGATCGCCAACGCACGCGCCGAAGCCGTCAAGGCCGAGCTCATCGCCGCGCTATCGGGTGACTCCCGCAAGGCTGCGGCCTGAAACGACCTGGAGCTGCAGCGAGTTCGACCCGCACCCCACGAAGCGCATCGGCTAGATCGGCGCAACCAACCGGACTCGATCAATCGAAGTTCAGCGCGCGATCAACGCGCGTGCGGGCCGGCCTGTGGCCGGCGATCGTAGCCGGGAGATTCAATCTGCCGATCGTCAGCCGCTTTGCGCTGGCGGAAACGCCGGCCGCGCTCTCCCGCTCGAGGAAGAACGAGCATTTCGGAAAGATCGTTCTGGGGGTTTGACGCCCAGTCCGAGCGGCGGCCACGAACAAGCCGGCCCGGCGCAGGGCGGCCGCTTCTCGACCGGCTTGCGGCGTTTCGCCGGGAGATTCCGGGTACCCCGATGCCTCGACGGCGGGATGCGGCGGCCGCGCGCTGATTGGAACAGGGCGCGGCGGCCTTCACGGGCGTATTGTGCGAACGGGATCGAGCGTCGAACAGCGCGCCGCGTGAGGATCCACAATCCCGGCCGGCGGGCGCCCGTGGATCAACGCGTTGCCAGAACAGAGGGCCGCGTCTTCCGGGTTATCGCGTTCGGCTGGGCGGCAGGATCATCGCGGTGTCCGGGTCGGAAACGTCGCCCTCCTGCTGCTGATCGAGGGTCAGCTTGGCCGCGAGGTCCGGCACCTGTCCGTTCGCCAATTGCTGCGCGGCCGCGACTTCCTTATCCCGTGCCTGCTCCGCCGTGAGCTCGCCGCGCACCACCGCCCGGGCCAGGTTCAGGCTCAGGACGTTCTCGGCCTCGCTGGCGCCGTACGTGGTGAGCGTGCCCCGCGTCCGGTCCGGGATGACGCTGCCGTTGAAGGTCGCGACGGCGCTGAAGAGGTTGAGCGGGACCTTGTAGGGCAGGCTCTGCTCCAACACATCGCTGTGCTTGGCCGGAAAATCGTGTTCGGCTCCGACCTTGTGCACCACCGTCCGGATCCACGGACCGTTGCGGTGCCAGATCAGCAGCGTCGCCGTCTGCTCCTGCGGTGCGCCGTACTTGTCAGCCACGGCCTCAGCGGCCTTGCGGGACGCCTCGGGCCAGTCCTGCGCGAGGCGCTCGGCGGCCCTTGCGGGGCCCGCGGACAGCGCGAGAACAAGAGCGAGGATGCATCGGCTACGGTTCTGCGAAGGCATGCGCTTCCCTGACGGCGCCGGGGCCAGCACGGCCCCGTGCAGCGAATGGGGATCGCTGTCACGCCGCCGCGTTGCTCCGGATCTACGCGGGGTATAGGCCGAGCACCCCAGAATGGTTCCAGGGAGATGCCCGATGGCGCAGCCGATGTCGCTGGACGTGAACGGGCGCGCGGCGCCCGTGAGCGTGGACGACCCCGATACGCCGCTCCTCTACGTGCTGCGCGACGATCTGGGCCTCCACGGGCCGCGCTTCGGCTGCGGGCTGGGCCAGTGCGGCGCCTGCACGGTGCATGTCGATGGGCAGGCGGTGCGCTCCTGCATCACTCCGGTCTCGAGCCTGAAGGCGGGCGCTAAGATCGTGACGCTCGAAGGGCTCGGCAGCCTGGACAAGCCACACCCGGTGCAGGCGGCCTTCATCGCCGAGCAGGCGGCGCAATGCGGCTACTGCATCAACGGCATGATCATGCAGTCGGCCGCCCTGCTCAGCGAAATGCCGAAGCCCGACGAGACCGCGATCCGGCAAGCGCTCGCCCAGAATCTCTGCCGGTGCGGCACCCATCAGCGGATCGTGCGCGCCGTCCAGCGCGCGGCCGGCACGCTCTGACGGAGCTTGTTGCCATGAACGCACCCGTTCTCTCCCGCCGCAGCCTGCTCCTCCAGGGCGGCGCCCTCGTGGTTGGTTTCTCGCTGTCCGGCCGCGGCGCCAGTGCCCAGACCTTCGCGCCGGTCGCCACCAACGGCTTCGCGAAGCCCGTCGCCCCGGACCGCGTCGACAGCTTCCTGGCGCTCGGCGCCGACGGTCGCGCCACGATCTTCTCCGGCAAGGTCGATCTCGGCACCGGCGTCGAGACTGCCCTGACGCAGATCGCGGCCGAAGAGCTCGACCTGCCGCTCGACCGCGTGACCATCGTCCAGGGCGATACGGCACTGACGCCGGATCAGGGGCCGACCTACGGGAGCCTCTCGATCCAGAAGGGCGGCGTCGAGATCCGGCAGGCGGCGGCGACGGCCCGCGCGCGCCTCGTGCAGATGGCCAGCGAGCGCCTCGGCGTACCGGCCGACGCGCTGGTGAGCGAGAACGGCACCGTCCGCCCGAAAGCTGGTGGACAGGGCCTCTCCTACGCCGACCTTGTGAAGGATGGGCGCCTCGACCTCAAGGTCGATCCGGCGGTCAAGACGAAGGATCCGGCGCAGTTCGCCCTCGTCGGCAAGTCGGTGGCGCGGGTCGACATCCCCGAGAAGATGACCGGCCGCTTCACCTACATGCAGGATTACCGCGTGCCCGGCATGGTGCATGCCCGGGTGGTCCGTCCTCCGACCATCGGGGCGGATCTGCAGGGCGTGGACGAGGCCTCGGTCGCGACCATCCCGGGACTGATCAAGGTCGTGCACCAGGGTAACTTCCTGGCCGTCGTCACCGAGAAGGAGTGGGCGGCCGTGAAGGCCGCCAAGCAGCTGAAGGCGACGTGGTCGAAATGGGAGGGCCTGCCCGAGCAGGACAAGCTCTGGCAGCACGTGCGCGCCACGAAGGTGACGAAGGACGACGTCACGAGCAGCACGGGCGATGCCGAGGCGGCACTCCGCCAGGCGGCCCGGAGGCTCGAAGCCACCTATGACTTCGCCATCCACACCCACGGGTCGATCGGTCCGTCATGCGCCATCGCGGAGCTGAAGGACGGGTTCCTGACCTGCTGGACGGCCTCGCAGATGACGCACGCCTTGCGCAAGCAGCTCTCGGCCATGACCGGCCTCGCGCCAGAGGCGGTCCGGTGCATCTACGTGGAGGGTTCAGGCTGCTACGGCCGCAACGGTCACGAGGACGCGGCCGGCGATGCGGCCCTCCTCGCCCGCGCAACCGGACGGCCGGTGCGGGTCCAGTGGTCGCGCGCGGACGAGCATGGCTGGGATCCGAAAGGACCGCCGACCCTGATCGACCTGAAGGCCGGCCTTGATCCGCAGGGCAACGTCACTGCCTGGTCCTCCCAGTTCCATATTCCGGAAGGGGCGGCCGGCAACGTGCCGCTGGTGGCAGCCTCACTGGCCGACCTGCCGCACGAGACCACGATGGCGCCCGGCAACATCATCGGTAACTCGGCCCTGCCCTACGCCTTCCCGAACGTGCACACGGTCTGTCATCGTCTGGCCTCGACGCCGTTCCGGCCCTCCTGGATCCGCACCCCCGGGCGGATGCAGAACACCTACGCCAACGAGGCCTTCCTCGATGAATGCGCGGCGGCAGCCGGCGCCGACCCTCTGGAGTACCGCCTGCGCGCGCTGAAGGATCCGCGCGGTATCGAGGTGCTGAAGCGGGTTGCCGATCTCGCCAAGTGGCAGGCGCGCCCCTCGCCGGTGAAGGACGTCGCGGGCGACGTGCTGCGCGGCCGCGGGATCTCCTACGTAAAGTACGAGCTCAACCGCACCTACGTGGCCGGCGTGGCCGAGGTCGAAGTCAATCGCAACACCGGGCAGGTGCGGGTGCCACGCTTCTTCGTGGTCCAGGATTGCGGCCAGATCATCAACCCGGACGGCGTGCGCAACCAGCTCGACGGCAACGTCATCCAGACCGTCAGCCGGGTGCTGCTGGAGGAGGTCACCTTCGATCGCGGCGCCGTGACGAGCCTCGACTGGTCGAGCTACCCGATCCTGACCTTCCCGGACGTGCCCGAGGTCGTGATCGACCTGATCGATCGGCCGAGCGAGAAGCCGTGGGGCGCCGGCGAGCCGTCCGCCGCCATCGTGCCGGCGGCGGTCGCGAACGCGATCTTCGACGCAACCGGCGTGCGCGTGCGGTCCGTGCCGTTCACTCCGGCCAAGGTGAAGGCAGCCCTGCAGGGGGCCTGAGTCGTGAACTGGCAGGATCGTCGCTCCAGTGGCGCGGCGCGGGACGGGATCGTCGGTCCGCGGGGCTTCGCGGACATCGGGCGTGCGTCGGCCGCCGGGATCGATGCAGCTTGATCGAGGCGGTCGGCATGGGCCCGCCCGTGCCAGGGTTCGCTCCGGCATCCGCTGACCGCACTGCGGCAGCGCTCGAGCATTCGCTGCTCGGCGCTCACGTCCGTCGGATTGCCCCTCGGCCGGCTCAGTCCACTGCGCGCTGTTCAGGTCACCGCTGGAGGAAATCCAAGGTCTCTCGGGCGAACATCTCCGGGGCTTGAAGCTGCGGGACGTGCGCGCAGTCCGGCAGCATCGCGAACCGGGCATCCGCCAGCCCGGCCGCGAGCTCACGCGCCATAGTCGGCGGCGTCGCCTCGTCGTGCTCGCCGACGAGCACCAGGGCGGACGCGCGCAGCTCCGCCAGCCGGGGGCGCAGATCAAGGCCCGCGAGGGCCGCACAGGCGTTCTGAAACACGCCGATATCGGTCCGCAGGAAGGCGGCCCGCCGCTCGGCCATCAAGGCCGGATGGGCGGCCTGGAACGCGGGTGAGAACAGCCGGCGCATCGCCGTGTCGGCCAGGGCCGGAAGCCCCTTCTCGCCCGCCACGCGCGCCATGCCGCGAAAGGCCTCGCGGCCCGGCTCGGAGAAGCAGGCGCCGCAATCCGCGAAGACGAGGCGGTCGAACAATTCCGGGTGGCGCAGGGCGCAGAGCAGCAGCACGAAGCCGCCGTATCCGTTGCCAAGCCCGGCCGCCGGCCGCCCGCCTGTCGCCGCGCGCACCGCCTCGCCGACCCGGTCGGCGACCGCCTCGAGGCCGCCCGGGACAGGCGTGGAGCCGCCGAAGCCCGGCAGGTCCACGACGAGGACCCGGAAGTCACGGCTGAGCGCCGGGACGACTGGGTCGAAGCTGGTGGCATCGGCGAGCAGCGAGTGCAGCAGGACCAGGGGCGGCCCAGCGCCGAACTCCCGAACCGCAACGGTTTCCTCCGCGATCAACGCCTGCATTCAAGACCTCCCCACCGCCCTTGCCGACGCCTTCAGCCCGCTGTCGCATCCGACGCGCGCAACCGCAATCCAGTTGACGTGATATTTCACGAATGGCAGCATGTGTCGATTGAATGAGGCCGCCGTGCTGCTCCGTGACAACATCTACGCGGCGATCCGCGCCGACATCCTGGCTTGCACCCTTCGTCCTGGTGCGGAGGTGCGCGAGCAGGAACTAGCCAAGCGCTACGCCGTCAGCCGCCAGCCCGTCCGCGAGGCGCTGCTGCGCCTGGAGCGCGAGCGCCTCGTGACCGTTCATGCGCGGCAGGGATATCAGATCAATGCCATTTCGGTCGCCGACGCGCGGGATCTGCTGCGCATGCGCCTCGCGCTCGAGCCGGCCTGCGCGGCGGAAGCCGCGGCCAACGCGCCCGATGCCATCCTCGGCGCGCTCGACGCGTTCCGCTCCGTGGCCGACGGCGCCGATTTCATCGCGGAGAATCGCGCCTTTCACATCGCGCTTGCCGAGGCGTCGGGGAACCGCCGCATGGCCGCGACCGTGCGCGACCTCGTCGAGCAGGCGGACCGGCTGGTGCGCGTCAGTCTCGACGGCATTCGCGGGCGCGATCCGGCGCAGCTGGTGGCCGAGCACGCCGGCATCATCGACGCGCTCCAGCGCCGCGACGGCCGCGGCGCGCGGCGCCTCGTGCGCGAGCATGTCGGCCAGGCCGAGCGACGCATCCTGACCGCGCTGGAGCGCAGCGCGATCGTCCTCTGAGCAGCGCCGCCTCGGGCGTGAAGCCCGGGACGCGGTTCAAAACGATACGGGAGAGACGCCATGACCCTGCACGCGCCGGCACCCTCGGTCGAGACACGGGGCAACTTCATCGACGGCCGCGAGGTCGAGGCCGGCGACGGCACGCTGATCGACGTGCGCAATCCCGCGACCGGCGCGGTGATCGCTCGGATTCCCAATTCAGGTCCCGCCGATGTCGACAGGGCCATGCGCGCGGCCCGGACCGCCTTCGAGGGCAAGGAATGGGGTGGCATGGATCTCCGGGCGCGCGCCCGGCTGGTCAATCGCCTGGCTGACGCGTTCGAGGCCAACCTCGACACGCTCTACCGGCTTGAGACCACCAACAACGGCCGGCCGGTCAACGAGACGCGGGCGCAACTCTCGCGGCTGCCGGACTTCTTCCGCTACTTCGCGGGCGTGGCGCTGGCGCGCCGCGACGACGTGATCCCGGTGGAGGGTAACTACCTCAACTACACCCGCCGCACCCCGATCGGGGTGGTGGCCAACTGCACTCCGTTCAACCACCCGTTGATGATTCTGTGCAAGTCGCTGGCGGTCGTGCTCGCTACCGGATGCACCACGGTGGTCAAGCCGTCCGAGTACACACCGCTCACGACGCTCAAGCTCGCGCAGATCTTCACCGAGGCCGGCCTGCCGCCGGGGGTGTTCAACATCGTGCTCGGGCTGGGCGCCTCGACCGGCAAAGCCCTCGCCGAGCACCGCGACATCAACAAGCTCGTGCTCACCGGCGGCACCGAGGCCGGCCGGATCGCGGGATCGGCCGCCGCCAAGGTCTTCGCCCACCAGACCATGGAACTCGGTGGCAAGACGCCCGTGATGGTGTTCGAGGATTTCGACGTCGAACGGGCAGTGAACTACGCGGCCTTCGGCGCCTTCATCGGCGCCGGCCAGACCTGCGTGTGCGGCAGCCGCCACCTCGTCCAGGCCTCGATCTACGACGAGTTCGTGGAGCGGCTCGCCGCCAAGACCGCCGCGATCCGCCTCGGCGACCCCTTCGACGCCGCGACCCAGCTCGGTCCGGTGATCTCCGAGCGCCAGCGCGAGCGGGTCCTGGCCTATGCCGGCTACGGTCGCGACGAGGGCGCCCGCGCAGTGGCGGGCGGGCGCGCCGCGCAGGTGCCGGGCTTCGAGGGCGGCTACTTCGTCGAGCCCACAGTCTTCGCCGACGTGCGTGCCGACATGCGCATCTTCCAGGAGGAGGTGTTCGGTCCGTTCACCAGCGTCACGCGTTTCGAGGACGAGGCCGACGCGCTCCGGCTGGCCAACGACTCGCCCTTCGGCCTCGCCGCGGCCGTGCGCACCCGCGACGTCGCCCGGGCCCACCGGGTGGCGCACGCCGTCAAGGCCGGCATCGTCTGGATCAACGACCACCACCGCCTCGACCCGGCCTCGCCCTGGGGCGGGGTGGGCGACAGCGGGCTCGGCCGCGAATGCGGCATCGAGAGCTTCAACGACCACTTCGACGTCAAGAGCGTGATGGTGGCGACCGGCGACGGGCCTTTCGACTGGTACCGCGACACGGCCGGCCAGCGCCGCCTGAACTGACGACGACGGCGCGGGAGGATGCGAGGTCCGCGCCAGACGGACCCCTTCCGCGCCGGCCCCCCTCCCCCGGAAGGAAACGCCCATGCCCGCGTCCGTGAACCCGGCGGTCAACGCCGGAGGCCGCCTCGACCGCCTGCCGATCGGCCCATTCCATCGCCGCATCATGTGGCTGATCGGGGTCGGCATGTTCTTCGACGGCTTCGATATCTACATCGCCGCGACCGTGCTGGGCTCGACCCTGAAGAGTGGCTTTTCGACCCTGCCGCAGAACGCGTGGTTCGTCTCGGCGACCTTCGTGGGGATGATGGCGGGCTCGTTCCTCACGGGCTTCTTCGGGGACCGCTACGGACGTCGCTTCACCTATCAGGCCAACCTGCTGGTCTTCGGCCTCGCCGCCATCGGCGCGGCCTTTGCGCCGAACATGACGGTCCTGATCATCCTGCGCTTCATCATGGGCGTCGGCCTGGGAGCCGAGAACGTGGTCGGCTACTCGACCATGACCGAATTCGTGCCGGCGCGGGCGCGCGGGCGCTTCCTCGGCCTGATGGCGGTGTTCGTGGTCACCGGCCTGCCGGCGGCGTCCCTGGTCGGATACCTCGTGATCCCGGCTTTCGGCTGGCGGGCGATGTTCGCGCTGGGCGGCGTCGGAGCTTTGGCCGTCTGGTACGCCCGAAAGAGCCTGCCGGAATCGCCGCGCTGGCTTGAGGCCGTGGGGCGGAACGCTGAGGCCGAGGCGCTGATGCGTGCGATCGAGGCCGAGGCGAGCCGGGGCGCGCCCCTGCCGCCCGCCGCCGCGATGGCGCCCGTGCCGCAGCTCGGGCTCGCCGCCCTGTTCCGGCCGCCGCTGCTGTCGCGGCTGCTGCTGGGCTGCCTGTGCCTCGTGGTGATCAACACGCTGCTCTACGGCTTCGTGACGTGGCTGCCGACCTTTTTCATCCGGCAGGGCCTCTCGGTGGCGACCTCCTTCGGCTATGCGCTGCTGATGGGCCTCGGGGCGCCGGTGGGGAGCGCCATCGGCGCGCTGACCGCCGACCGCTGGGGCCGCAAGCCGACGATCATCGGCGCCTCGGCGACCGCCATCCTGTTCGGGATCCTCTACCCGATGACTCTGGACCCGGTCCTGCTGCCGCTCGTCGGCTTCGGGCTGACCGTGCCGATCTACGTGCTAGTGGCGCTCCTGTTCGGGATCTACATCCCCGAGCTGTTTCCCACCGAGGTGCGGCTGCGGGCATCGGGCCTGTGCAACACGGTCGGACGCGGGGCGACGATCGTGACGCCGTTCCTGGTCGTGAGCCTGTTCGAGGCCTACGGCATCGCGGGCGTGACCGGTCTGATGATCGGGCTCCTGGCCCTGCAGATCGTGGCGGTCGCCGTCTTCGGCGTCGAGCCGCGCCGCCAGAGCCTGGAGAGCCTCGAGCCCGGCCCCACGCCGACCGAGGCCGGCGCGGCCTCCGGGGCACGCAGTGCGGTGCCACGCCCGATCGCCTGAGCGCACATCACGTCCCCGCGCCATCCCGGAGCCGCACCCGGCGCTCTGGAATGGCGGCGGGTTTCGGCTTGCGGGAAGCATCAACACTTTCGAAGGCGAGACTCCGATGCGCACACCACACCGCAGGACGCTGGGATGGGCACTGGCCGCCGCCCTGCTGGTCGCCGGCCTGTCGCCATCCGCCGCGCACGGTCCGAACGCGCCGCCGCACCGCCTGGAGCCGCTCGGCGACCTGCCGCTGGAGACGGGCGAGACGATCCGGGACTTCGCGATCTCCTACGTTACCCATGGGACGCTGAACGCCGACAAGTCGAACGCGATCCTGATGACCACCGCGATCGGCGGCAACCATCACCGGATCGACTTCCTCATCGGTCCCGGCAAGGCCCTCGACACCGATCGGTACTTCGTCGTCGCCACCGACGCGATCGGCAATGGGCTGACCACGAGCCCGAGCAACAGCGTCAGCCAACACGGCACTGCTTTCCCGCACTTCACCATCCGCGACATGGTCGAGAGCCAGAAGCGGCTCCTGGACCGCCTCGGCATCACCCACCTCGTGGCGGTGGCGGGCGCCTCCATGGGCGGCATGCAGGCACTGCAATGGGGCGCGAGCCATCCCGGCTTCATGGACGCCCTGGTGGCGCTGACCCCGATGGCGCGCACCGCGCCGTGGTCGATTGCCGTCAACGAGGCCACCCGCAAGGCGCTGATGCTCGATCCCGCCTTCAAGGACGGTGCCTACGAAAGGCAGCCCGAGCAGGGCTGGCGGCTGCGCGCCGATATCTTGCAGGTGCTGGCTGCCCGGACGCCGGAGGCCCTGCGCGGGATCGCCCCGCAGCCCCTCGACATTCTGCCCTGGATGCGCGCGCAAGAGGAGGCGGTGCTCAAGGCCGGCTTCGACGCCAACGACTGGATCGCCCAGACCTGGGCCTACGACCGCCACGACATCGGCCAGACCCCCGGGTTCGGCGGCGATGTCCGGAAGGCGCTCGCCGCGATCAGGGCGCGCACGCTGATCCTTACCGGCGGCACGCTCGACCTCTACAATCCGGTCGAGGAGGCGCGCGAGGCCGGTGCCTACATCCCGCAAGCGAGCGTCGTCGCCGTGCCGTCCGTGCAGGGCCATACGACGGCCACGGCGACCAAGGCCGCGGACGTGGATTTCATGAACCGGACTGCCCGGGATTTCCTGGACGCGGCTGCGCCGCGCGGCCGTTGAGACAGTGAGAGGTCAGGCAATGATCGGACAGACGGCGATCGCGATCGGCGCGGCTCTGGCGGCGCTCGCCGCCGGCCCCGCTGCAGCGCAGCAGCAGGGCGCCCCGCTGCAGGTGCCGGCCAAGTCGGTGCCGGTGCCCGCCGACGTCAGCCCGCAGATGGGCAAGATCATCGGCCTGCCGCTGCGGACGAACTGGGACATCCACCCGAAGGACGGCGCGGCCTGGAAGCCCGTCGTCGAGGCCAGCGCGGAGGCGCTCAGGAAGCTCGTGCCCGGCATGATCGAGCGCCTGCACGTGAAGGTCGAGCGCACGACCATCGATGGCGTGCGGGCCTTCATCGTAACCCCGGACGTCGTCCCGCCGGAGAACCGCGACCGGGTCCTCGTCCACGTTCACGGCGGCTGCTACGTGCTCAATCCTGGCGAGGCCGGGCTGCCGGAGGCGCTGTTCATGGCCGGATTCGGCCACTTCAAGGTGATCTCGGTCGACTACCGCATGCCGCCGGAGGCCGTCTATCCGGCCGCCCACGACGACGCCATGACGGTCTGGAAGGCCGTGACGCGAACAACAGATCCGCGCAAGACCGCGATCTTCGGCACCTCGGCCGGCGGCGCGCTGACCCTGGCCATGGTGCTGCGGGCGAAGCAGGAGGGGCTGCCCTTGCCGGCCGCCATCGCGCCTGGCACGCCGATGTCGGATACCACCAAGGTCGGCGACAGCTTCGTGACCAACGCCATGCTCGACAACGTGCTGGTCTCGCCGGACGGCTTCTGCGACGACGGTGCCAAGGTCTACGCGGACGGTCACGACCTCAAGGATCCGATGCTCTCGCCCGTCTACGGTGACTTCACGGGTTTCCCGCCCACCATCCTCACCACCGGCACGCGAGACCTGCTGCTCTCGAACACGGTGCGTGTGCATCGCAAGCTGCGCGAGGCCGGCGTGGAAGTCTTCCTCCAGGTCGGGGAAGGCCAGTCTCACGCCCAATACATCAGAGACGACACCGCACCGGAAACCCGGGCGGTGTTCGAGGAGATCGCGCATTTCTTCGACACGCATCTCGCTCCTTAGGGCCAAGCCAGGGGCAGTCGGCAGCATCCGCTTACGAGACGGTTCAACAAGCGGCTCAATGGCCGGGATGGGCGCATTGCGGTACGTCGGCATTCAGCCGGAAGCCCTATGGCAGATCGGCATACGTCCGAGACGCTCACACGAGTCCGCGCGATGATCGAGGCTGGCCATTCTCGGGCTTTCGGAAGCTCGCCGGCAATCCGGTACGGGTTGACGCCACCGGCTTCGCCATCCCTCCGCCTGCGCCAGCAGCACAGCTGCGTGCATCGACAGACGCGACGGGTTTTGCAGGCGGGTCTGCTAGCCAGTCGTCGCGGGGCGCGCCTGGATGATGGGCGCGGCCGCTGCCAGGATTGCGGCGCCATCGCGTGAGGGTGGTGGGTAGATGCGGCTGCCGTTGATCAGACGCTTGGTCACCTTCGCCGCTGCGCCGTCCGCAACGAGGCGGTCGCGATCCCAGCCCGAAGTGTAGACGGCTCCCCACGCGCCGAGATCGAGCACTGTCACGTAATCCGGTGCCGCGAACCGCAGGCAGAGATCTGGCCGCCCGACGAGGTCGCAGACCGCGTTGTAGCCCGCGAACCGACCCATCGGGCGCGCGTGCTGGCAAGACATGACCGTCTGGTGTCCGGCCTCGTCGGCTGTAGCCACCGCCACGTCGCCCGCCGCGAACACGGCCGGAACGCCGGTGACACGCATCAGCGCGTCCACGGGCAACCGACCGCGTGCATCGCGCGCTACGCCAAGTTCTTCGGCAAGAGGGTTCGCCCGCATACCCGTGGCACAGACGACCGTCAGCGCCGGGATGTAAGTTCCGTCGCTGAGCGCCGCGCCCGTAGGGTCGATCGCTGCAACGCCGGTGCCGCTGATGCATTCCACGCCAGCTGCGGCGAGAGCCTGTCGAATGGCGGGCATCGCAGCGCCGCCCATCGGGGATCCAACCTCAGCAGAGCGGTCGACCAGCACCGTGCGAACGGGACCCGTTCCCCCGGCCTGGTCGCGGGCAGCAGCGAGGCGAGCCGGTAGCTCGCAGGCGAGTTCGATTCCGACAAGTCCGCCGCCAACCACAATGGCGGTCCAGCATCCGGTCTGGTCAAGACCGACCGCGTCGCGACCCAGGTCCCCAAGATGGCTGGCGAGCTGTCGCGCGCCGCTAAGCGTGTCGATGTCGAAAGCCAAGTCGATGCCCGACACAGCCGGGCGAGACAGGACGCTTCCGAGGGCGAGGATAAGTCTGTCGTATTCTAGCGTGAGCGAGCCGGGTCTGCCCGGGCACTGCACTGCGAGATGTCGCCCGCTGGCATCGATCTTAGTGACGGTACCTTCGATCCGGCCGACGTTTATGGGACCGAGCACGTTGTCCAGCGGCACGGCGACGGGCGTGAGGTCAGCCTCATAGCACCGCACCCGAATAGCATGGAATGGATCTGGAGCGATGAGGGTGATGACAATCTCCTCGGTCAGCCCGAGTTCATCGCGAGCTCGCGCTGCTGCTGCTGCGCTCCAGAGGCCGGCGAAGCCGCCGCCTACCACTACGACTCGTTTGATCATTGAGAGCCGCCTCTAAGTCCGGACCAGTCACCGTGACATTAGCGGAACAATACGGATTGTTGAGCGTCCTGCACTCGGGAGACAAGCGGCCGGATCGGCGCTCAACCCCAGATTTACACTTTTGGCGCATACGAAACTCGCGTGTACGCTGACTGGGTGTTCGCGTCCGAGAGGCAGCCGAGTACGGTAAAGGGCACTCTGAGCCCACATCGGTCAACTGAATTTGGCTGTAAGCGGAATGGCCGCTTCGGAGAAAAACTGACAGGAAAGCAGCCCGCCTAAGTGACCTGACCGGCTGGCTTTGGACCGGGCTGATTGAGAGGATCAGCCTGGACCAGAGGAGTTGGGGAAGAAGCGAGGTAAGAAGACGAGCGCGGAGCAGGATCCGTATTTTTTTGACGTACTCGACCGGCAGGCCGCTGCAGCGGCACTGGTGGTGGAGCGTGAGCATCGTGTCGTGCGCCTCGTCGAACGAGCTGCAGAGTGCGTCCTCGACGACGATGCGGTAGCCGCGGTCGACGGCCCCAGGATGGGCCTCAGAGCAAACCCTCGGAGCAGCCTCGTCGGCTAACGGCCGACCTCGTCACCATCCTCCATGGACATGCGGGATTGGTCGGCACCGCTCCGTGCAGCGTTCATAGCGTGTTCCGAGCCTTGCTTCACCGCACTCTGTGCTATTCCGCCGAACTCGGACGCCTGCGTCTGTACAGCCGCAAGTTGGCTGCGAGCGAAGTCGGCCTGGAGTTGCATTGCCTCTTGTAGGCTCTTGGCCTGAGTGAGCTTCTGCGCAAAGTCCAGGGTCGCCCGAACATTCTGCTCAGCAGCCTGGAGACTGCGAGACGCCATATCTTGCGTGGTCGTATCCGCCGTCTGCATCAGGCCCTGGGTTGATGCAACCGTCTGGCGCGCTGCTCCGATGAAGCCGTCGAATGCTTGGCGCGCTTGGTCGATACCTTTCTCAGCCAGCTCGCGCAGCGCGCTAGGTATCTCGAGGCCTGGGGCTGTGTTCACGGGCATGTCCTCCAGTCATTTCTTGTAGAGCGGCGCAAATCTTCCGAGGGCCGCTCATATTGAGAACCTGTTGGAGGAACCCCGGTTCAACGCGGACGTGGATGTCGTAGCAGATCGACTGCCATCGCGAGGCACTGCCGAAAGGCTTGCACAGGACTCTGTTGCTCGCCGGCACCACAGCCCCTCAATTGCCGGCACGCACCCCGCACAGCCATGGCCAGAACGGTTCCGCGCTGGCAATTTTATGCCGATTCGCGCGAGCGATGCGCATGCAACGCATCATAGTGCAAGAACGTTGGGCATCTCAGAAATGAGCGGCCGTGAGGCTGCCGGAGGAACTGTTCGTATGCTGTACCTAATGCGTGATGCCTACGACCAGATGCTCTCGCCTATGCGGATGGCGGCAGAGATGGCCCGGACCGCTTGTGAGAACCCGTTCAGCCCCCTCGCTTACACCCCTAACGGCCGAGCCGTTGCGGCTTCCTGCGAGTTGTTCGAGCGGGCGACACGCACCTATCCCAAGCCGGCTTTCGACCTCCCGACATGTGAACGGGTGGTTTGGGAGCGCCCGTTCTGTCGCGTAGTCGCCTTCGGTATGCCTTCGGCGAAACCGAAATTGCTGCTGGTCGCCCCGCTCTCGGGGCACTACGCAACCCTGCTCCGCGGGACGGTGGCGGCCTTCCTCGACACGCATCAGGTGTTTATCACCGACTGGTCTGACGCCAAGAAGGTACCGCTCTCCGCCGGACGGTTCGATCTCGACGATTACATCGACTACTGCACCGCGATCTTCGAGGCGCTCGGGCCAGACCTGCACGTCATGGCCGTGTGTCAGCCTTCAGTCCCGGTTCTTGCGGCTATAGCTCGCATGGAAGCCGAGAGTCACCCACTGGTGCCGCGCTCAGCCGTGCTCGTCGGCGGTCCGATCGATACCCGCCACTCACCCACAGCGGTAAACAAGCTTCCCCAGGAGAAGCAGATCGGCTGGTTCAAGCAGAACTGCATTCACCCGGTCCCATGGACCCACCAAGGCCGCGGGCGTGATGTCTACCCCGGCTTTCTCCAATTGGCCGGCTTCATCAGCATGAACCTTGATCGCCACCAGACGGCGCACTGGGACATGTTCAACCACTTAGTGCAGGGTGACGGCGACTCGGCGGCCAAACATCGTGAGTTCTACGACGAGTATCTTGCCGTGATGGACCTCACAGCGGAGTACTACCTCCAGACGGTCGAGACAGTTTTCATCGAGCATCTTCTGCCCAGGGGCGAGATGCGTCACCGGGGCAAGACTGTCGATCTCACCGCGATGCGGCACTGCGCGTTGATGGCGATCGAGGGCGAGAAGGACGACATCACCGGCATCGGCCAGACCCGAGCGGCACTCGACCTGACGTCCAACCTCTCAGCCGAGAAGAAAGCCTACCATCTCCAGATGGGGGCAGGTCACTACGGCATCTTCAACGGATCACGGTTCCGAACCGAGATCGTGCCGAAGATCGTCGCGTTCATGGAGGCGCATACCAAGCCGTCGATGGTTGTGCCTCCGATTACGCTCGGCCGTCTCTCTCCGGATGCCGAAGAGCCTGACCACTCCGTTCCGGCGGCGCTGCTCACGCCCGATACGTGCGCGGCCAGCGAGGCGGCTCTCGCGCTGCACGCATGAACTCAGCAGGCTCGCCTGACGACGCCCGACGAGGCGCAAGGGCGGTCAATGGACCGTATCGTAGCCTGACGGGGCGAGTGTTGTCCCTCGCTTCGGGTCGGACGCCCCGCGCATCAGGGCGTGTCTGGCGTCCTGCTGTAGTTGCTGAAACCGCTTGTTCAGAGCCTCGCGCTGGCGCTGCCGCCTCTGAACAAGCTGGTTCAGAACCCGGTCCTTCTCATCGTCAGATCCAGACCAGCCCTCCAGGCGCTCGCAGTCGCTCTGGTAGTTGAACTCGACATCAGCCAAGGCAGCCAAGGTGGCCTGGAGTGATCCTGTCAGATCGTCGAGATGAAGACCTGCTGCCCGCATCTCCGGCACCGGATCAGCCCAATGCACGGCTGGAAGATCGATTGGGTCGGACGCGCTCAGGTTCGTGATCTTGAGAAGGACGTTGGACGCGGCGACGAGATTGCCGGACCGATCTCGCAGTGGCGTCGGGTAGGGCATGAACGGGATGCGTGTACCATCCGGTCGCTCCAACACGGCCTGCACACCGCGGATGGGCTGCCCCGATTTGATGGCTACGGCCATCGGGCACTGGTCGAGTGGAAGCAGCGCCCCGTCAGGCGTGTAGATACGCCAACACCCGCACCAGCGCGTCTTGCCGAGTTCAGGTCGGTAGCCCCATAGCTCGGCTGCCGCATCGTTGTAGTAGGTCAGCCAACCGTCGGCATCAGTCGTGTAGACTGGCGACGTGAAATCTCGGAACAGATCGGCACGCGACGGCTCGTAGTTCCAGCCACGGTCCGGTGCGCTGAATTCGAATTCGTCGTCGTCTGGAAACATACCACTATCCCTCGACAAACGGGCGAGGAAATGCCCGTCCAAGCATTTCGGTCGCCCCCCTCTGTCGCGGGTGCCAGCAAGCCGATGCCACCATTACGATGACAGTTGCGGCTCGTCAGTGACGCAGAATGCGTCGCACTCCAGATCGTCCAGCGATACGAGATTGTGCCTCAGAGCTTCCGGGGGCGGTCGCTCCTCGACGCCATAACCGGCTCACGCCAGCCTGGGCTCTCCCGCATCGCCTCTTGCGGACACCTCTTCTATACACAGACAGGAATACTGTTCAAGAGAGGTCTGCGTCCGCAAGTTACGACGCAAGATCAAATTCCTCACGATTCAGTGTCGAGCGCAATTCAATTGCAGGCTGCGAAGGAAGAAAATTCGTCTCGAGGAGCGGGATTAACTTCAGACGGCGGTTGAGGGCCTTCCGATCGTGAGAGTGTTCGACATAACGTTACGTCGGCCGTTTCCTTCGAGGCGACCTGCCGATATGCCGCCGAGCGTTTCGGTGTGAGCTAAGCCAACGCCAGCAGCTGCAGGTGCGGCGTGAGGGCTGCCTCACGCCCAAGTCGCAAGCGGCGATCAGCGCTCTCGCCGCGTCGAGCCCCGAACCGACCTCATCCCGGGGTGAAACGCTCGCTCCACGAACGGCAGCTCCTCGGCATCGTATTCCGGGGCGTGAGTGGCTCAAGCGGGCGCGAAGCAGCCGGAGAAACTTGGCGCATCGCGCCGTTTCCTCCGTGCCGGTGCAGTGTTTCGAGCTGTTCTGGCATCATCCGCAGCGGCACGGCGGCTGTTGCGGCAGAAGCGCCGGACAGCCATGGTTCGTCCATGATCTCGACAGATGCCGCAGCCCAGATCCTGTTCGCCGGCAAGGGCGAGATCCGGAATCTGGCGCGCGACCTCGATTGGGCGGGCACGCCGCTCGGGCCTGTCGTTGATTGGCCGCAGAGCCTGCGCTCGATCGTGCGCACGCTGCTGTCCTCACAGTACCCTATGATCCTGACCTGGGGACCCGCGTTCACGCAGATCTACAACGACGCCTACGCCAAACTGATCGGCGCGGGGCATCCGGCTGCCCTCGGCAGCGACATCCGCACCACGCTGGCGGCGAGCTGGGACACGCTCGGCCCGATGATCGCCCGCGTCATGCGGACCGGCGAGGCGAACTGGACCCCGGCCTTGCCGCTGCTGATGGAGCGGGCGGGTTACCGGGAAGAGGCTTACTTCAGCGTCTCGCACGCGCCCGCCGAGGACGACGAAGGCCGGATCGTCGGCATGCTGGCCGTCTGCAGCGAGGTTACCGCGCAGGTCATCGGCGAGCGTCGGTTGGGCCTGCTGCGAGATCTCGCAGCCAGAGCCGGAGAGACCCGCAGCGTCGATGCGACCTGTGCCGACATCGCGGGCGCTCTTGCAGATGACCGGCTGGACGTGCCTTTCGCGCTCCTGTTCCTACGTGGGCAGGACGGCCGTCTGCACCGAGTGGCGACCACGGGTATCGGCGCCGGCCATCCCGCGGCCGAGCCGGCCGGAAGCGTGTGCTGGTCCCTGGCACGTGCCCTCGCGGGCGAGACTGTGACGGTCAGCGGCTTGGCGGAACGCCTCGGGTTAGCGGCTGGCTTCTGGGCGGACCTCGTCGCCAGCGCTCTGGTCGTCCCGCTTACCGGAGAGGTGGGCTCGGCGCCGCTTGGTGCCCTCGTTCTCGGTGCGAGCCCGAGCCGCGCGCTTGATGAGGAATACCGCGGCTTCCTCGACCTCGTGGCAGGTCAGGTCGGGACGGCCCTGCGCAACGCTCGCGCCTATGAGGAGGAGCGGCGCCGCGCCGAGGCGCTGGCGGAACTCGACCGCGCCAAGACTCGGTTCTTCTCCAATGTCAGTCACGAGTTCCGCACGCCGCTGACCCTGATGCTCGGTCCGCTGGAGGAGGTGCTGGCTTCCGATCGCGTCGACCCGAGCGTGCGTGCCGAGCTGGACGTCGCCCACCGCAACGCGCTGCGCCTCCTGCGCCTCGTCAACATGCTCCTCGACTTCTCGCGCGTCGAGGCCGGGCGCACACAGGCCGCGTTCGCACCCGTCGACCTCGCCGCCCTGACGGCGGACCTTGCCAGCACCTTCCGCTCGGCAGTCGAGCGCGGCGGGCTGAGCCTGCAGGTCGAGTGCCGCCCGCTCTCGGAGCCCGTCTTCGTCGATCGGGACATGTGGGAGAAGATCGTCCTCAACCTGCTCTCGAACGCCTTCAAGTTCACCTTCCGAGGCGGCATCGCCGTGCGGCTGGAGCCGATTTCGGGCGCGGTCCGCCTGACTATCGCCGATACCGGTGTCGGCATCCCGGCCGAGACCCTGCCGCACATCTTCGAACGCTTTCACCGTGTGGAGGGCAGCCGCAGCCGCTCGCACGAAGGCTCGGGGATCGGCCTCGCGCTCGTGCGCGAGTTGGTGGGCATGCATGGCGGCACCGTCGAGGTCACGAGCCAAGTCGAGCGGGGCACCTCCTTCACCGTAACAGTGCCGACCGGGAGCGCGCATCTGCCGCCGGACCGGATTGTGGAAGCGAACCGAGCGTCGGAGCGCGGCGGCTTGGCTCGGGCTTATGCCGAGGAGGCGCTGCGATGGCTCCCGGATGAGGCCACCGGCACGAACGTCGTCCCGTTGCGCCGCGAGCCAGGATCTCATCGCAGCGTTCAGGAGCGCGCGCGCCTCGTGCTGGCGGATGACAATGCCGACATGCGCGCCTATGTCGAGCGCCTGCTTGGCCTCGACTATGCCGTCATATCCGTCGCCGACGGTGCGGCGGCCCTGGCCGCACTGCGCGAGAACCGAGCCGACCTGCTCCTGACCGATGTCATGATGCCGGTGCTGGACGGCATCGCGGTCACCCGCGCGGTGCGGGCCGACCCGGCTTTACGCACCGTTCCGATCATCATGCTCTCCGCCAGGGCCGGAGCGGAGGCCGGTGTGGAGGGATTGGAAGCCGGCGCGGATGACTACCTCGTCAAGCCGTTCTCAGCCCGCGAGCTGCAGGCGCGGGTCAGGACAAATCTGGAACTCGCGCGCCTTCGGCGAGAAGCCGAGGAGCAGGTGGCCCAGGCCCGCAAAATGGAGGCTGTTGGTCAGCTCACGAGCGGCGTGGCACACGACTTCAACAACCTGCTGGCCGCCGTGATGGGCTCGGTAGAGTTAGCCGAGCGGCGCGTCAGCGATGAGCGCGTCCTGCGCCTCCTGAACAACGCTCATCAGGCGGCGAAACGCGGCGCGAAGCTCACCGAGCAGCTGCTCGCGTTCTCGCGCCGGCAGCGGCTGGAAGCACGCTCGACCGATCTCAACGGCGTGCTGTCCGGGATGGCCGACCTCCTGCACCGGACGCTTGGCGGCACCGTCGCCGTCTCGACGCGCCTCGCCGCCGACCTGTGGCCCGCGATGGCCGATCCGAACCGAATCGAGCTCGCGGTGCTGAACCTCGCCGTGAACGCGCGCGACGCGATGCCGAAGGGAGGCGAACTCCAGATCGAGACGGCGAACCTCGCAGCTTTTGCGCCGCGTCTGGCGGCGATGCCGCCAGGCGAGTTCGTTCGTCTGAGCGTTACAGATACCGGCGAGGGCATGCCGCCCGAGATCTTGGAGCGAGTCTTCGAGCCCTTCTTCACGACCAAGCCTCAGGGCAAGGGTACCGGTCTGGGCCTCGCCCAGGTCTTCGGCACGGCAAAGCAGCTCGGAGGCGAGGTGACGGTGGACAGCCGCGTCGGTCAGGGCACCTGCGTAACGCTGTACCTGCCTCGGGCGACGATCGGCCCGGCGCACGCGGACGCACCCTCCGCGGCGCTGCCCGAGACGCCCGGCCGCCTGCATATTCTGCTCGTGGACGACGACGGTCAGGTGCGGTCCACGGCCGCGGCGATGCTGGAGGAGATGGGCCATACGGTGACGGCGATGGGCTCCGGTTCGGAAGCGTTGCGCCTACTCGTCGGAGAGAACGCGGTCGATCTACTCCTGGCAGACTACGCCATGCCCGGGATGACGGGAGGCGAATTGGCGACCCGAGCCGTCGCGGCACGACCAAGCCTGCGCGTTCTGCTGATGACCGGCTACGCGGATGCCGCGGCCTTGCCGGACGACGCGCCGGTGCTGCGCAAGCCATTCGCCTTTGCTGAACTGGCTCAGGCCGTACGGCATGCGTTGATAGACAACAGCAGCCACGTACTGCGATCCGAACGCGGCGAACCTTCAGTGAGCGTATGACCTCCGAAGCTGGCGAGGCGGGAGACATCAAGCTTCTCAGCCGCAACATCGACCAGCGCGTCTCTGCCGTGGAGCTTCGCCTCGCACGCGTCCGGCCATGTCCGCTTAAGGCGATACACGGAGCCCGATCTTACGACCGAGTTGGGCGCCAAGCCGAAGGTCCGGTTCGGCGCGCGTTGGCGATCTGACGTGACGTAGTCTCGCCGTAAGCGGAACAGCCGCTTCGGAGAGGGTGGGCCGGAAAAGCAGACGGACGCCTGCCGACCCATGCCAGTCATTACGGCAGCCAACGGCGCTTCCCCAAAGCGGTCATTAGTCGGCGGTCCTGAGTTATGGGCCGACGTGTTATCGGAAGTCGTTACCACGGCTGACCACCACCGAACGACCAATCCCCCTTGTCGACAAAAACCGTGTTGATCATGATGTCGTCAGTTCGAACCCGAGTTTCGATTTCATCTCATCAGCAACGAAATGATAGAAAGCAAATTTGGTGTCCTTCTTGTTGCCGACGGTGCTAGTTACGTGGATTAATATGAAATCTGGCGACCGTCTAAAGCCAAGAAATTGAGGATCTTATATAAGATTGTCTGCCGTGTGCTCGCCAACCACCACAAAGCGGTCGCCATCGGGTGATTTGAGGACGTCGACGATGCCCCGATAAACGATGTCCGCCACGGCAGCGCGGTACTCGGGGGGCTTCCCATGGATCAGATCGATACGTGCAATAGGCATGATGATCTCCTCGGGCAGAATTGCGGTCGGACCCTGGCCGGGACCGACCGCTGGGCGCTCACGTCCGGGTGTCGATCTCCGGCACACCGCTGCTCCGGTCGGCATAGGCGGCCAGGAAGGTCGGCCGGGTCTGCCAGCGCCGCCAGAAGGCATCGAGATGCTCGAAGCGCTCATCGAGCGGGGTGGCGTTCACCGGGAACTTGGAGAACGCGATGGCCGTCGCCAGCGTGATGTCCGAGAACGTCGGCTGATCGCCGCCCAGCAGCCACGCGCGGCCGTCGGAGAGATGCCGGTCGACCAAGCCGGCATGCGCCAGCGCCACCTTGCGTGAATGCTCGCCCCAGGCCGGATTGCTGGTCAGTTCGAGCTTGGGGCCCAGGCCCTGATGCAGCACATGGAATGCGGTAACGATGGGATAGAGGATGTGGACCCACACGCGATTGTCCCACATTTGATCGAGGCCACGCTCGTGCGCCGTCTTCCCCATGATCTTGCGGCCTTCGAACGCGTCATCGAGGTAGCGGGCGATGGCAGAGGTCTCACTGAGGTAGGAGCCATCCGCGAGCGCAAGGGTCGGTGTCTCGCCCCAAGCGTTCATCTTCAGGTGTTTCCAACCGCGCTGCTCGCCCACCGGTGACATGTCGTAGATCGTCTCGTCGAAGTGATCGGCGATGCCCTTCTCGTGCATGAAGATCCGCAGGCGCTGCGGATTGGGGAAGGCCGAGGGTGAGGTAAAGAGCTTGAGCTTGTTGGACATCGTCGTCTCACTTCCCTGAGAACCTAGCCTGTCTTCCAGATGACAGGCAGCAAGCTAGGACGGACGCCTTGTGTCGTCAACCCCTGTCTGCCATATGACAGATGGAGGTTGAGAATGGCAGCGACGTTGAAGAGAGATGTGCGCGAGGCGATCCTCGTGGCTGCGAGGGAAGCAGCGATGGCCTATGGCTACGGCGGCATCAACTTCCGTGATCTCGCGGAGACCGTCGGTATCAAGGCCGCAAGCATCAACTATTACTTCGCCAACAAGGCCATCCTCGGCGAGGCGGTTGCGCGCCGTTACTGGGAAGACATTGCTCGCGATCTTGAAGCTATCTCGGCAAGTGCGCAAAGCCCAATCGAAGCGCTGCGGCGATACCCTGGCATCTTTCGCCTATCCCTGGAGCGCGACAATCGCATGTGCCTCAGCAGCTTCATGGCGACAGAATATGACGCGTTGCCTGAGCAGGTTTTGAAGGAGGTTCAGTCTTTTGCCGACGTCAATACGGCTTGGCTACGCGAGCAGATAGTTTCTGCAAAGCTAGTTGAGCCGAAGGACGGCGAGATGAGAGCGCGCGCCATCTATGCTGCTGTAGCCGGAGCTCAGATCATCGCTCGAAGTCGCTCGGACATAAATCTGTTCGACTCATTGATCAGGAGCTACCAAGAAGCGGGACTACTGCCGAACTGATCATCCGAGACGCTCACGCAGGCCGTCTGCGGCGGCGGATGCTGGCCGAAAGCCGCTGCTCCGGTTCGGGGGTCGGCTGCCGGAAAAGCGGACAGTCGACCTCCGACCCAACCCGGTCATTCACAGACCCTACTGACGAGCCCGGAACTGGTCGTAAGTGGAATGACCGCTTCGGCGCCGCCCAGGATAGCTGCGGCGCGGTACTTCATAATCTCACAATACGAAGCCGGATGTCGGTCTAAGGCCGACGATGCGTCTCATGCGTTCGCACCACCGTCGACCGTGATCGTCGTGCCGGTGATCTGACGCGCGGCAGGGCTCGCCAGGAACGCCACCGAGGCGGCGATGTCCTCAGGCTTTCCGTAATGCCCGAGCGCGGTCATCGCGCGCTGCATGTCCGATTGATCGCCATCCGCCGGGTTCATGTCGGTGTCGGTCGATCCTGGCTGCACAAGGTTCACGGTGATGCCGCGCGGACCAAGTTCCCGTGCCAGCCCACGCGTGAACGAGAGCAATGCCGATTTCGACATGGAGTAGACCGTCACACCAGGAAATGGGACCCGCTCCCCAAGGCATGAGCCGATGGAGATGATCCGGCCGCCTTCCGTGAGGTGAGGGATAGCGGCCTGTGACGCCAGCACGACTGAGCGGACGTTGACGTCGAGGATGGCATCGATGTCGGCGAGGCTCATCTCCGCAACCGGGCCGCCACGGGCGATGCCGGCGTTGTTGATGAGGATGTCGAGTCCCCCAAGGCCCTCTACCGCACCATTTACGGAGCGCTTCACCGCTGATGCGTCGGCACTGTCGGCCTGGATGGCAACGGCGCGGCGGCCCTTTGCCTCTATGGCGCGGACAACCTCGGCCGCCCGTTCGGCGGACCGCTCGTAGGTGATGGCGACATTTGCACCGCGGTCGGCGAGCGCTAGGGCGATGGCAGCGCCGATGCCGCGTGATGCGCCAGTCACCAAGGCACACTTGCCTGCGAGTTCGCTCATGGCTCGATCTTTCTGTAGTGAACGACACAGAACGGGCTAGATGCGTTGCGAGGTCGGGTCAAGCAAATTATATAACGACCGATGCAGAAATCAGGTTCGACACTAGCTGAAGCAAAGAAGGCACCGGTACGCGGGCGCGGTCGGCCTCGCGCCTTCGACCGGCAAGCGGCTCTAAGTGAGGCGATGCGGTTGTTCTGGTGCCGGGGCTATGCCGCAACATCGATATCCGACCTCACTGCAGCCATGGGAATTGGTTCGCCAAGCCTCTACGCAGCGTTCGGATCGAAGGAGGCTCTCTACGCCGAGGCGCTGCGCCACTACGGTGAGCAATACGAGGCCATGGCCTGGGCCAACTTCGCCGCGGCCGGGACCGCTCGGGAAGCCATCGAGGCGCTCCTGATGGACTCGGCCGCTGCCCTCACGGGGTCGTGTGGTCGCGAGGAGCCGCGTGGTTGCATGGTGACACTGTCGATGGCCGGCAGCGAAGGACACGCTGAACTTGGCGAACTGGTACGGACGGCCCGGGCGCAGGGACTCAAAAGGGTCGAGGAGCGGCTTCATCGCGCGGTCGCGACGGCTGAGCTCAGCACCTCCGTGGACGTCCCCGCGCTCGCGCGCTTCGTGCTCACAGTGCAGAACGGCATGTCGCTCCAGGCTCGCGACGGCGCTAGCCGAGAGGAGCTTGAGGCCGTCGCCCTTCTCACGATGCTGGGGTGGGACTCTCAGGTCGGCCGCTGAGGCTCGTTGCCGACCCTGGAAATGCCGGCGAAAGCCACAGTCATTTAGGCTGGGCGTCAGTAGGCGGCTAGATTTGGTCGAATGCAGACCGACTGCTTCGGAGATTGGCCGACTAAGAAGCAGATGGCCCCTTACTGACGCATGTGGGACGCGCGGACCGCTGTCAGCGCGTCCTGGAAGCTGTCAATCGACGGTCGTCCGGCGACTTCGGTTCGGGTGGCTTCCGTCGGGTATCGGTCTAAGTTGCCGGCTGATTGAGCAACACCCAAAGTCGCGCGATCCTGCAATCCACGACCTCGGCTACGTCCGCTCCCGTGACGATGATGGGGCCCCCGTTCGGGCCTGCCTGCCATTGCAGCGAACCCCGCTGAGGGTCACAGATCAATTCCGATCCCGACCCAACCCGGCCGTCTGGGCCGCTGTCAGCACTTCCCCATAGCGGTCATTCGTCGGCCATCCGGCAAAGTCAGCTTGAGGTGGAAAGCGGGCTTTGGCCCCTCGCCCGGAAGCGGAGGTGTCGGATCACACCCTTCTGAGACACTCATCGTGCGAGATTGCAAGCGGTCGTTCAGCCTCAGGTTGCAAATTCAGGCTCGTCCCGCCTGAGTACCCGCTTGATGCTCTCCAGATGCAAACGTGCGCTCTCAGCGTCGCCATCACGCATCTGAGAGGCAGTGTGACGGGCAATGGCTGGATCCACGCGGCGGAGCGACCGGCCTGCGCTCATGGCCCTGATTTGCACTTCGGAAGCGCGCTCAAGATAGTAGAGGTCGTCCCAGGCTTCGGCGATCGTCGGGCCGGTCACGATCACCCCATGATTGCGCAGAAAGACGATGTCGGCATCGCCGAGCGTCGCGGCGATCCGGTCACCTTCGGCCTCGTCAAGTGCAAGGCCATCATAGGCTTCGTCGACCGTGGTGCGGCCGTAGAACTTCAGCGCTGTCTGACCGGCCCAAGCGAGCGGCTCGCCCTCCACCATGCTGAGGGCCGTGGCGTTGGGCATATGGGTGTGGAATGCGGCTCGCGCCCTTGGAAGCGATCGGTGAAGCCGGGCGTGGATGTGGAACGCCGTCGCCTCCGGCTTCCCATTCCCTTCAAGGACATGACCGTCGAAGTCGCAGACGAGTAGGCTCGACGCCGTCACTTCGGCGAAAGCCAAGCCATAGGGGTTCACCAGGAACAGGTCGTCGCGCTCAGGGACGAGGGCAGAGAAGTGGTTACAGATGCCCTCTTCTAGGCCGTATCGCGACGCCATCCGGAAGCAGGCCGCGAGGTCGACCCGGGCCTGCCAGAGCGTCTCGCGATCAATCCCGCCGAGATTGCTCGATCCTGTTAGGCCGGTCGGCCGAAGCTCGTGTGCCATCGTCGCGTCTCCTCGCCCGCCCTCACCTCCAACCGGCATCGCCGAACAACTTCGGCACGCCCGCGAGGTTGGTCAGCACGGCATGGGGTTGGTAGCCGTCGGCCGGAGTGCGTCCGGTGCCGCGGTCGATCCACACATCACGCAGCCCGAGTTCGCGCGTGGTGACGAGGTCGAGATGCGGACTGGCGCAGATATGCACCACCGCATCCGGCTCTATCCCGAGCGCCGCATGGGCGACCTCGAAGATGCGGCGTGACGGCTTGTAGGCGCCGGCCTGCTCGGCCGTGATCACGCGGTCGATGTGGCCGCCGAGTTGGGCCACGTTGCCGGCGATGATGTCGTCATCGGTGTTCGAGATGATGCAGAGCTTGAAGTCAGATTGCTTCAGTGCTGCCAGCGTGCCGACCACTTCGGGGAACGGCGGCATGCGGCCGATGGCATCCGTCAGGATCCTGGCGTCGGCCTCACCAACCTCGACCCCGAGTTCGCGCAATGCGAGGCCGAGCGCCTCACCGGCGATGGCGCGGAAGGAGCGGTGAGGAGGCGCCTGCTCAAGCGCGTGCTCGTGGCGATCATAGGTCGCGATCAGTTGCTCGCTGTCGATCGCCTCGGGTTTCCCGGCGAGGATCGTCGCAACCGCGATCCGCAAGCCCTCGTCCCATTGGATGAGAGTGCCATAGCAATCGAAGGTGATCCAAGACGGGCGTGGGGTTCCAGACAGCATGGCGACCTCCGCGTGACGGCTTCCGTGAGAGGGTTTATCGCTTGCCTGCACCATTCGGAAATTAGATCGTCGAATGCCTTCCATCGAGATTGCAAATGTCCCGTCGTTGGACCTGGAACTGCTCCGCACGTTCGTCGCGGTCGTGGAGGCGGGCGGGTTCACACGTGCTGGGAACCGCGTGCACCGAACACAGTCGACCGTCAGCCAGCAGATCCGCAAGCTTGAAGAGGATCTCGGACTGCGCCTGCTCCACCGTGTCGGTGGATCGGTGAGCCCGACCGAGGGCGGCGAAAAACTGTTGGGCTATGCGCGGCGCCTCCTCGCGATCTCGGCCGAGGCGCGCGCGGTCTTGAACGAGCCCGGCCGCCAATCCGTCGTGCGGCTGGGCGTCCCAGAAGATTTCGCGGGCCGGCCGCTCACCGACCTCCTGTCCGGCTTCGCGGGGTCCTGCCCGCATATCCGTCTCGACACGACGAGCGGCTGGAGCGCCGCGCTGCACAGACTGCTCGACGCGGACGAACTCGATCTTGCGCTGGTCAAGCGCGACGTCGGCGACGGACGATGTCTCGCGCGCTGGCCCGAGCGCCTCATCTGGGTCGCGGGCACGACGCTCGACACGAGCATCGATCCCCTGCCGCTCGCACTGTTCCCGCAGGGTTGTATCTACCGGCAGCGGGCCGTGGAGGCGGTCGAAGGGTTGGGTCGACGGTGGAGACTAGCCTTCGTCGGACAGGGGCTTGCAGGCGTGCAGGCCGCCGTCGCGTCCGGCATTGGGGTTGGTCTTCTGACGGAAGGCACGGTTCAGGACGAGCATCGCCGGCTGGGTCCGAGCGACGGCTTCCCTGATCCGCGGCCGTCCGAAGTGGCACTCATTGCGAGAAGGTCTCGCCTGACGAAGCCTATCGGCGAATTGGCCGAGTTCTTAAGGCAGACGCTCGGATCGACACTGTGAGGTGATCGGATCGTCGGCGACACGTTGATCGCCTCGATTGCGGGGGGACCGCCAACGCGGACGAGCCCTTCACGCTCAAGCGGTGCGCGGCGAAGTAGGTCCCAGCTTCGAAGTCGTCCGACGGCGAGATCAGGCGATCGACATCATCCGCACGCCGCGCGCCTCAATGATTTCGGCGACGATCTCGAATCCGCTACCGGCCGCGCCGTCGACGATCGCGACCTCCGGCGTCTCCTCGTCGAGCCAGGCCTGCGCACTGCCGACGTCGAGAAACGCCAGGACATCGAAGCCCTCCGACGAGAGCGATCGACAGATGCGCTCGCGCTGGTCCTCGTCCTCGGACAGGACAAAGCCGAATGGGTGGCCGACCGGTTCGTCCACCCGGCCGGTCATGCCGCCTTCCGGGTCCTGCCGGCGTTCGCCTTGCCCGAGATGCGCTTCGTCGCCGGCGCCGAACGCTTCGTCTCCGCCTTCCGGGTCGGGGCCTTCGTCGGTGCATCACCCTTCTCGGAATCGATGCTGCGCTTGAGGGCTTCCATCAGATTCACGACGTTGCCGGAGTTCGGAGCCCCAGTCGTGCCCTTGGCCTTGCCCTTCGCGGGCTTCGGCGCCTTGCCCTTCACCAGCGCGATCAGCGCCTCTTCGTAGCGATCCTCGAACTTCGAGGGGTCGAACTTCCGGGTGGAGCGTGCGATCAGCTCCTCTGCGAGTGACCGCATCTCGGCCGTGGGATCGCCGTCGGGCATGTCCTCGAAGTAGGCGGTAGGCGATCGGACCTCGTCTTGGTAGCGCAGCAGCGTCGCCAGCAGGCCCTTGCCGTACGGCTCGAGCAGGACCACCCGCTCGCGCTTGTAGATGACGATACGGCCGAGCCCGGCCATGCCCTTCTTCTTCATCGCATCCCGGATGACGGCGAATGCCTCGCGAGAGACCTTGTCCTCGGCCGCGAGGTAGTACGGCTTGTCCAAGTAACGCTCGTCGACCTCCTCGCGACGGCAGAAGGCCTCGATGTTGATCGTGTGCGTGCTCTCCAGGGCGATCTCGCTGAGCTCGTCGTCCTCGACCGGCACCAGCTCGTCCTTGGCGATCTCGCATCCCTTGACCTGGTCGTCGCGCTCGACGGTGTCGCCAGTCACGGAGTCGACCATCAGCTGCTTGAGGCGGTTTCCGGTCTCGCGATTGATCGTATGACACTTCAGCTCTTTCGAGGAGCTGACCGCTGGATACAGTCCGACCGAGCAGGAGACGAGCGAAAGTCGAAGATGACCTTTCCAGTTGGCGCGGGCTGCCACGTCGCTCTCCTATGTCCGTCCAAGTATTCACGCCCATCGATGCATCCGCGGTGCGGAGACCTGGAGCTCGGCGGTCCAACGAGAGTCCAACTCGACTCGTTCCTCCACAGCTGCGCCTGTGGATAACTTGCTCGTTATTGTAGATCGCCCCGCATCGACGGTCCGTCCAGGAACTCGATCCGTCCAACCCGGTTTTCTCCAAGCGATGACCGAGCTTCTCAAACCGTATCGGGACAAGCGGGATTTCGAGGCATCGCCCGAGCCCAAGGGGAAGCGCGGCCGCAAGGCGGTGGAGGCGAGGTTCGTCGTCCAGAAGCACGACGCGCGGCGCCTGCACTACGACCTGCGGCTCGAGATGGACGGGGTGCTCAAGAGCTGGGCCGTGACGCGTGGACCTAGCCTGTTGCCTGCCGAGAAGCGGCTCGCGGTCCAAACGGAGGATCACCCGGTCGACTACCTGATCTGGGAGGGTGCAATCCCCAAGGGCCAGTACGGCGGCGGGACCATGATCGTCTGGGACATCGGCTCCTGGGCGCCCGTCGGCGATCCGGCCGCCGGGCTGGAGAAGGGCCACCTTGAGTTCACCCTGCACGGCGAGAGACTCGCAGGCCGCTGGCACCTCGTGCGCATGAAGGGCCGAGGCGGCGAGAAGAAGCAGCCCTGGCTGCTGATGAAGGCCGACGACGAGCACGCCCGCCGCGACGGCGACATCCTCGTCGAGCACGAGGCCTCGGTCCTGTCGGGCCGGACCAACCAAGAACTCGCAACCGGCGGGGTCGTCAGAGCCGATCATGCGGCCCGCGCGGAGGTAGCTGCCGAGCGGAAGACGAAAGCGCCGGCGAGCGGGTCCAAGAGAGCCCGAAAGGCGATCCTACCGCCCTTCGTCGAGCCTGCGCTCGCGACCCTTGTCGACGACGTGCCAACCGGCGACGGCTGGCTGTACGAGATCAAGCACGACGGCTACCGCATGCAGGCCCGGATCGACGGCGGCTCGGTGAAGCTGTTGACGCGCTCCGGCCTCGACTGGACCGCGAAGTTCGAACCCACGGCCCAGGCCCTGAAGGCTATGAAGCTGCCCTCGGCCCTGATCGACGCCGAGATCGTGGTCGAGACGGAGAGCGGGGTATCCAGCTTCTCCGCCCTGCAGCAGGCGCTCGCCGCCGGCGATACGGGATCGGCGGTCTTCTACGCCTTCGATCTGCTCTACCTCGATGGTAAGGATCTGCGTGCGCTGCCCCTGACCGAACGCAAGGATCTGCTGCTGCAGAGCCTCGACGATGCCCCGCGGGGCGGTCGCATCCGGTTCAGCGAGCATCTCGCCGCCGACGGCGAGGCCATGTTGCGCCACGCCTGCAGGCTTGGACTGGAAGGCGTCATCGCCAAGCGCGTGGACTCGCCCTACCGGTCGCGCCGGACCGATGCTTGGCGCAAGATCAAGTGCCACTCGTCGGAGGAGTTCGTGGTCGCGGGCTACATGCCGTCGACCACGGCGCCCAAGTCCGTGGGGTCGTTGATCCTGGGCACGCACGATGAGGCTGGCGGGCTCGTCCACGTGGGGCGGGTGGGCACCGGGTTCCGAGACAAGGTCGGTCGGGATCTCTGGGCGCAGCTGGAGCCGCTTCGCATCCCATCGCCGCCATTCGGGGCGGAAATCCCGCCGCCCGCACGCCGCAACGCCCGCTGGGTCGAGCCGCGCCTCGTCTGCGAGGTGACCTTCCGCGGGTGGACGGACGACAACCAGCTGCGGCATGCGTCGTTCAAGACTCTGAGGAGCGACGTGCACCCGGACGAAGTCGTTCGGGAGAAGAAGCCGAGGCGCCCGAAATCGCGGGCGCGGAAATCCTCGGAGTCTGCCGTGGCGCTTACCCATCCGGATCGCCTGTTCTGGCCCGACATCGGCCTGACCAAGGAGGGCCTCGCCGAGTACTACGCGGAGATCGCCGACCGCATCCTGCCGCACTTGATCGACCGGCCGCTGTCGCTCCTCCGCTGTCCCGATGGCCTCGGATCCTGCTTCTACCAGAAGCACACCTGGGCAGGGCTCGACGACCACTACATCCGGCTCGTGGGCGGGGAGAAGGCCGTCGTGATCCAGGATCGGGAAGGCCTTCGCGCACTGGTCCAGGCGAGCGTCCTCGAGATCCATCCCTGGGGCGCGCCGGCCTCGGACCCGGATCGGCCGGACCGGCTGGTCTTCGACCTGGACCCCGGCGACGGGGTCGTATGGGGCGATCTAGTCACCGGCGCCCTGGATGTGCGCGAGCGGATGTCCGCATCCGGCCTCTCCAGCTTCGTGAAGACGACTGGCGGCAAGGGGCTGCACGTCGTCGTGCCGATCGAACCGAAGGCGGGCTGGGCCGAGGCGAAAGCCATCTCGAAACGCATCGCATCCGAGATGGCGAAGGACGCCCCCGACCGCTACGTCGCGACCGCGTCGAAGAAGGCCAGGGACGGCCGCATCTACGTGGACTACCTGCGCAATCAGCGGGGCGCGACCGCCGTCTCGGCCTTCTCCACCCGGGCCCGCCCCGGCGCGCCCGTATCCGTCCCCGTCGATTGGGACGAGCTCCTGTCGCTCGGGTCCGGCGCGCGCTTCGACGTCGCAAATCTACCGGGGCGCCTCTCCGCCTTGAATCGAGACCCCTGGGCCGGGTTCGACGATGCAGCACGTCCTCTCCAGGTGACCGGCCGCCGAGATCGTCGGTGACCCCGAACGCCTGCCGTCGGTGCCGAGAGGATAGCTGGAACCCGAGGGTGGAACAGGAAGGGCCGCCACAGCTTGCGGCGCCCCTGCAGCTAGTGAGTGAAATCTGACGCTTGGTACCTGCACCGAACGTCCGAAAAGGGCGGGAAGCAGAGGTCGGCCACTCGCCTCGATGCGGACGTTCCGCATCCGACCCAACCCAGCCGCCCGGACCGCCGTCGGCGCTTCTCCAAAGCGGCCGTTCGTCAGCCTATCGCGACTTCGGCTTAGGGTGGAAAGCCGCCCCTAGCGCTCGAGCCTTCGAATGTCGGCAAGCGCTTAAAGCGGACCATCCGGGGCTCTGTTCGCGTGAGAGGTGGCTTATGGGGTAGGCTCGCGACCTACCATGTGCCCGGCCATAGCCATCAGGACCCGGACGGAAGCTGTTCCACGATCCAGGTCTTCGCCTCCTCCAGATCGGCAAACAGCGGCGGGAGGATGGGATCGATCGGACCGAACCCAGCCTCCAAGAACCACTTGCCTGCATCATAGTCGTGCTGGTCGGAGAGCTGGACCAGAACCGCAACGAGAGAGCTGTCCGCGAAGACGAGCTGCCCCTCAACATCGTCACTTCCCGTCGCGATCTGCACGGGCTGCAAAGTCAGGCTCATGCCGCGCGTCGTTCTCCCAGATGCAGGTAGCCCGACTTGAACTCCGCAAGCTGCTTGAGCTTCGGCAGGTCCAGGATCGTAAGACGCCTCTGTTGAAGTTCAATCATACCCCGCGACCTGAGTTCCTGGAGGGCGCGGTTCACGTGCACGGTGCTCTGCCCCGTCGTGTCTGCGAGATCCTGCTGAGTGAGAGGCAGTGCGAAGGCGTTCTCGTCTGCTCGGCCGACCGCACGCAGGCGTAGGAACAGCTCGCAGAACAGGTGCGCCAACCGCTCTACCGCCGAGCGACGGCCGACGTTGAGCAGCCACTCGCGCAAGGTCGCCTCGTCCACCAACGTGGATTTCCGCAGCGCCGCCGCGACGGCCGGGCGGTGCAGCAGATCCCTGACCGTCTCGGGTGCGATCCGCACCACTGTGCAGTCCGACAGCGTGGTGATCGAGTGATCCATGAATTCCAAGAGCGCCACGTCGAGGTCGCAGGCGTCGCCCGGCACGAGATAGGCCATGATCTGACGCGCGCCGCCGGCCCGCAGCTTGTAGCGGCAGGCGATGCCATCGAGGATCAGGAATACGCCCGCGGGCGGATCACCCTCTCGAACGAGGTCCGTTCCCGCCGGAACAAGCTGCACATCCTCGCTGACCTTCAGCAGCGCGGCTCTGTCCGCCTCCGGCAGCGACGTGAAGCCTTCCAATTTGCGCACGAACGGGTTCACAGCATCTGGCACACCGTTCGTCATGCTTCGCCTCGTAGCTTCTTCGCGAGCCAGTCGGCTCTTCGCGCGGTTACGTCCTGGGTTGTGGCTGCAATTACCGGCCGGCAGACTGTGTGCAACCCTGGCGCGACCTCCGGTGCGAAAACCGACATTCCTGAAAATGTCTGCTATCGCACACAGCTCCAGGCAGCGTTGCTGTCGCTGGAGCTTGCTCCTAATCTAGCCCTCATCGTCTGCACGCTGTTTGGGGCGCGGACGACTGGGAGACGCGACCGTGCTCTTGCCTCGTAAGGGGAAGAGCTATGTCGAAGCCTCATCAGCATAGTATCCGTAATCGCCTCCTGAAAGTCTGCTCAGGCGAGGATTTCGGTCGGCTTGCTCCGCAATTACAGCTTGTAGACCTGCCTGTGCAGGAAGTGCTCATCAGGCCCAACGAGCCCGTGCAGCACCTTTATTTCATCGAGAGCGGGTTATCGTCGATCGTTACCGAGGGGTCGATGGGTAGGGTCGAGGTCGGGATCGTCGGCCGGGAAGGCTTGGTCGGCGCATTGCCGGTGCTGACGTGCAGCGACCGCATGCCGAACGAGCAGTTCATCCAGATGCCAGGCAATGCCTATCGCATTGATGCGGACGTACTGAGTGCCGCGGTTGACGAGAGCCGCACGTTGCGGCGGCTTCTCCTCCGCTATGTGCAGGCCGAGTTCGTCCAGACGCGGCAGACGGCCTACGTCAACGCCACCTACACCATCGAGACCCGGCTCGCTCGGTGGCTACTGATGTGTCACGACCGGAGCGACGGAGACGAACTGCTGCTGAAACATGAATTCCTGTCGATGATGCTGGGGGTGCAACGCTCCGGCGTGACACTGGCGCTGCAGAACTTAGAGGGCGGCCGCTGCATCCGCGGGCGGCGAGGCCGCGTCCAAGTGCTCGACCGCGAGCTACTCCGCACGGTGGCGGACGGTAGCTACGGCCTGCCCGAGGCCGAATACGCCCGATTGATCGAGGGCGCCTGATGCCGCTCTACTTCCTCAATCTGCGCTACGGCCGCGACAAGGTCGCGGTTGACCCGGAGGGCGACGAGTTGCCCGACTTGGACGCTGCGCGGGCGCATGCGCTGGAAGCCGCGCGGGACCTGATCGCCCGCACACGCTCGTACAGCGTGCGGGACTGGTTCACCTGCACCTTTGAGATCGTGAACGAAGGGGGACGGCTCCTGCTCGCCGTGCCATTCAGCGACACGGTACCCGAGAGCGATCAGGACTGAGCACGATCTGGCTCCGCAGGGCATGTCTCACCGAGACGCTGAGCGAGGCGCTATCAACGTCTCGTACGGGCCAGCGACTCAGTTCCGAGACAGCGAATGGAGACGGTCTAGGTCCATTCGCGCATCCAATAGTGGCAGTGCGATCCGCCGAACGTCTGCTCTCACCAAGATGCCGACGTTCAATGGCATTTGGTTCGCCATCCGAAAAGGGTCTGGAGTGGGAGAAGATATGCCGTCCGCTTCCGCCCATTGTCGCCCGAAAGCAGAGCGGCGGCTTTCTACCCCGAGCGGTCGTTCCGCGTCCGACCCAACTCATTCGCTAGGACGGCTGTCTGCAATTCTCCAAAGCGGCCGTTCACCAGTCTTCCGGCGGCGTCGGCTCGGGGTGGAAAACGGATGTCAAAGACTGGTCGCGTTCGCCATGAAGGTCACCGATCTTTCTTGAAAAATTCGCGAAACTTCTGGATCGAAGCCCGCCAAAATGCCGGCCCCTCTAAGAGAGTCAGCAAAAACATTGACAATAGAACGCTTAACATGGGGGACAACGACAGCAACTCTATGGCTGGGTGTTTCAATTTAAAGATCGCATTTACACCCATTACGGTCAGAGCCCATGCTGTGGCCCACAGCGCCAGCCTCACCGAGTTAGTCTTGAACCAGCGCGTTTTCTGGGGCGGCTTCGCCAGGGCAATCCTCAGCAATGACAGTGCGGGCACGAAGCTCAGGAAGAGAAGTGACCCTGCAATCATCTCATCGCGCCTTCGGCTTACTGAGGCGTTCGCCCTCGTCGTCAAACTCCAAACCTAACCGTCCGCTAAGGGTGGGGAGTTGGCGCGGTAGCGACGGTCCGCTTCAAAGCCTCGCCGTCCGAAAGCGGACCGTCGCGAAACCACCCAGCCTTGCCATTCCAAGCAGCAACCACGCCTCTCAAAACCGGACCTGAAGAGGTTGAGCAACCAACCGCGGCAGGGCAGGCCAAGACCGGTGCACCCTGCGGGTTTTCCATTAGCTATATGACCGTCGCGAACGTCGCTTGAACGTCTGCCACTAATGCGGTTGCGTTCTCCATGGCCGCGAAATGTCCGCCCTTTGTAGGCTCGTTGTAATGACGCAGGTCCACCAAACGCTTCTCCGCCCAGCGCCGTGACAGCCGCAGCACCTCACCGGGGAACACACTGACTCCGGCCGGCAGCGGCATGGGTTCGCTTGGCATACCGCCTTGGCCTTGCGCATTGTCCCAATAGAACCGCGCCGAGCTGGCCCCGGCGTTCGGCAGCCAGTAGAGCATGATGTCGTCCAGCATGTGGTCTAGCGGGATCACCCGCTCAGGCTCGCCGCCGCTGTCGGTCACGTCCTGAAACAGCGCGTAGATCCAGGCCGCCAGTCCCACCGGCGAGTCCGCTAGCGCAAATCCGACCGACTGCGGACGCGTGTTCTGGAGCTTCATGTAACCCGACTGCTCGCGGTCGTATCGCGCGATGCCGGACAGCATCGCCTGCTCCTCCGGCGTCGCGTCCGCGATCTCGTCCTCGGTTGGCTGGAACATAACCATATTCAGGTGGATGCCGGCGAGGCCGGGCGCACGCATGTGCGCTAGCACCGTCACCACGGCCGCACCCCAATCGCCACCCTGGGCGAACCACCGATCTCCATAACCCAGCCTCTGCATCAGCTCGACATAGGCGCCAGCGACGCGGCCGACGTTCCAACCCGGCACGGTCGGCTTGTCGGAGAACCCGAAGCCCGGCATCGACGGGATCACGAGGTGGAACGCGCACCGCGGATTTCCGCCGTGCGCCGCAGGGTCGGTCAGCGGCCCGATCACGTCGCGGAACTCCAGGATCGAGCCTGGCCAGCCATGCGCCAGCAAGAGCGGTTGGGCATCGCGCTCGGGCGAGCGAACATGCAGGAAGTGGATGCCGAGGCCGTCGATGACGGTGCGGCTGCTGCCCCAGCCATTGATGAGGGTTTCTGCCACCCGCCAATCGTAGCCATCCTGCCAGCGGCCGACCAGACGGCGGATCGCGTGCGAGGTCGGACCTTGGCTCCCGTCGGTGACGGTGCCGGCGTCGGGCCAACGGGTGCGGGCGAGGCGGTCGGATAGGTCGGACAGGTCGGCGTCGGCGACCCGGATCGGGAAGGACGTGATGACGTCGGTCATGGCGGGGCTACCCCTTCGCGGGTCGATGTCTAGCGGATCGTGGGAGCGAGGACGGCTTCGGCGCCTGTCCAGTCGGCCTTGCCGTAGCGGTCGTTATCGAGGCCATGCAGCTTGCCGCGCCCGGTCGACATGTCGCGCAGGTATTGCATCCCTTGCCACGCTGGGAACGGCGCATCGGTCTCTTGGGTCAGCGCGCGCGCGACGGCTATGAACGCGCTCAGGCGACCGATGCCGCCGGCGCGCAGCAGCCGCCAGCGCCGGCCTTCCAGGCTGGTCAGCAGCTCGGCCAGCCCGCGCGGGCTGATCTGATCGCCAGAGATGCGCAGATGGCGGGGCGCGTCAGGGTCGAGCGCCGCGTCCGCGGTGTAGGCGGCGACGTCGTCTTTGGCGGTGAAGTCGAACACCTGGTCGGCATCGCCCCAGAATAGTACGAGGCGAAAGCGGTGCAGCACGATAGGAGCCTGACCGTCGAGGAGGTCCGCGAACGGCCCGTTGAGTATCGAGGTCGCACGGATCGGCGCCGCATCGAGGCGGGCCGCAAACCGGCGCCGTAGGTCCATGTTGCGATTGTCGCCCGGCCGGGTTGTCAGGTAGTCCAGGCAGAAGTCGGACGGGATGAAGCGCGGCACGCCGGCTGCCACCGCCGCGTCGAGCAGTTCCCCTTGTGTGTCGAGGATCACCGGCGCGGTGCCGTTCAGCGCGGACACGACGCACGCGGCCCCAGTTACGGCGTGCGTCAGCGCAACATCGTTCCTGAAATCGACGGAGATCTGTTCGACGTTGCCGCGGGCCAGCTCATCGGCCGGCCGGCGCACCAGCGCCCGTACCAGCCTACCCTTGGCCGCCAGCGCCTTGACGATCCGGGTGCCGAGGTCGCCGGTGGCTCCTGCCACGACCACCAACTGCTGGGTCTGCGCGCCATCCACTGCTCATTCCTCCATTCGCTCGCCGATCAGGTGAATAGTCGTTGCGCTTTCCTGCGATTAGCGGGGCGAAATGGGACAGGGTGTTGCAAAAGGTGGAGCGACGATGCAGCTCTCCGACCTGCGCGCGTTCGCGCGCATCACCGACCTGATGAGCGTGTCGGCCGCGGCGCGCGCGCTCGGCCTGCCGAAGTCGGGGGTCAGCCGCGCGCTCGCACGGCTTGAGCGCGATGTCGGTGCGGTGCTGGTGGACCGCTCGACGCGGCACTTGCGGCTGACCGACGCCGGCACGCTGTTCCGGCCGCACGCGCTCCGCATCCTGGCCAACGTTGACGAGGCGGGCACTGCACTGGAAGGGCTGGGAGGCGTCCCGGCCGGTACGCTGCGGGTCAGCCTGCCTTTCACGGTTGCGACCGCGCTTGTCGCACCCATGCTGCCGGGGTTCATGGCCGCCTATCCCCGGGTCCGCGTGATGCTGGCGGTCGAGAACCGCTTCGTCGACATGCCGGCCGAGACGGCCGACCTGCTGATCCGGGTGGGACCGCTCGTGGACAGCGACCTGATCGCTCGCCGGCTGCTGGTATCCGAGGCGTGGCTCTGCGCCAGCCCCGGCTATCTCGCGGCGCGCGGCACGCCCGCTCGCGTCGCGGACCTCCCCGACCATACGCTGATCGGCTACGGCGACCGGGCCATGGCCTACCAAGACGATGCGACCGGCGACGCCAGACGCATCGAGCTGCCGCCGGACGTCGCCATCTCCGACTCCGCGGCCCTGCTGCCGGTGGTGCTGGGCGGCGCCGGCATCGCGTACCTGCCCGACTTCCTTGCGAGGCCGTACGTCGCCGATGGCCGGCTGGTTCGGCTTTGGCCCGCCGTCGAGGGCAACGAGACCGTAATCCACGCGATCTACCCGAGCCACCGCAGCTTGTCGGCCAAGGTGCGAGTTTTCATCGACGCGCTGGCCGCCAGCTTCGATGGAGTGCATCATTAGCGGCTAAGTCGAAGTCTAGCGTCGGTACGGGATTTCCGCTCCCTCCGGGATACCCGGCCGGCTTACCGTCAGTCCGTGCCACCGCGCGTGAGAGCCTGGCGAAGCCGGAACTCGTTTCCGGACGGATCCACGAGGCGATATGTATCGCCGTCCCCTACGGCGGATGGATTGGCCGCAAGCGCGGCCCGGAGGTGCCCCGGCGTCTCGAAGCGCATCTCAAAGTGCCGCATGCGCGCCGAACCGGCTGGCGCGGGCGGCGCGCCCCGTCCCTGCCAGGTGTTGATGGCGATGCGGTGCTTGAAAGGGCCGCCAGCACCGAAGTCGGCGACCTGCATCGGCGGCCACCACCTTTCGAGCTCCAGACCCAGCCCCGCATAGAAGTCTCGAGCTCGTTCAAGGTCGCCGACATGGAGATGGATGTGCCCGACCTTCCTCCCCCTGGGAGCTGGCTCCTTCTCGGAGCCGGGCTCGTAAGCCTCGAAGATCTTTTCGAGGTCCAGAGGATAGGCACCGGGCCGTTCCACGCCGTCCGTGCCGATGAAGAGGAGCCGATTGCCCGCTCCTGGCCTCACGCCCCGGAACCGCTCCGGCGTCTCCAAGGTGACTTCGACGTTTATGCCGTCCGGATCAGCCAGATAGATCGCCTTCGAGAAGGTGTGGTCCGTTGGCGAGACAGGATACTGTAGGTCCGAGAACCGCTTGAGGAGCCGGGCGAAGTCCCGCTCGTCCGGCGTATGAATGGCGACGTGGTAGAGACCGCTGAACCCCGGCTGGACCGGCGCCCTGGCACCTCCGTGTAGGACTAGAAGCGTCTCGTCCGACGTCCCGACCTCGATGCTGCCAAGCCCGCCCGGGCGCTGCGTGAAGCCGAACAGCACCTCCCAGAACCGCGCAGTCCGGTCCGGGTCGGTGACTTCGAGATGAACTGGGCCGAAGGAGACGAAATCCTGATCCGACATGGTGCTTTCCATGAACGACGAGGGCGAGGACGGCACCTGTTTCATCGAACTAGGCGACCGAGCGCGGCGCGCTGGAGGTGGATCAGGGCGGCCAGCAGCGCCGCGATGACGACGGTGTGGATCCAGTCGATGTGCAGGACAGTGACCTGGGCGACGAAAGCGCCGAGGTCGACGACCAGCAGGAGGATGGCGGCGAGCGCGGAGAACGCCGGTACGAGGACCGCGATCCCGCCGATCAGCTCCAGGATGCCTGTGAAGTAACGGAACCACTGGCCGAGGCCGACGACGTCGAACTCGTCGATCATGGCCTGCCGACCGCCCAGCTTCATCAGCGCGGCCAGCACGAATGCCGTCCCCAGAATGATCCGGAGAACCCATAGGCCGAGGTTTGCTGAGCGGCTTCGGCCGGTCGGTTCAGTGATTGTCGTTACATTCATGATGTCTGAAATTTCCTCATCTCGCGTCGGGCACGTCGCGCGGAGGCCGGTGACGGCCGGACGGACGGCTCGGTTGCGACCATCTCTGGCCGCCGCCATGGTCACCGCTGGCTCGAATGGCGTTTGCGTCTCAGGCGGCCAACTGCCCGACCGCCTCGCGAGCCGAGGCCACGGCCTTTGCTTTTGCGTCCGGGCCGAAGTTCATACCTTCCGCCAGCACGAACTCGGGAACGATGCCCATGAAGCCGAAGGCGGTCCGCAGCAGGGTCTCCGCGTGCTCGGCCGACACGGCCGCCGTACCGGGACCGTAGAAGCCGCCCCGGGCGACCGCCACGATGACGCGTTTGCCTTTGGCAAGCCCCTCGACACCGCTTGGGCCCGGCTTGAACGTCGTGCCCGGGACGATCAAGCGGTCGATCCAGGCCTTTAGCTGGGTAGGCACGGTGAAGTTGTACATCGGCGCCCCGACGACCACGACGTCGGCGACTAGGAACTCTTCCAGCATGCGGTCGCTCTCGTCGCGAACCGCCTGGGATGCCGCATCGAGGGGACCAGCCATGACGGAGCCCGGATGCTTGCTGGGCAGGCTCGCTGGCGTGAGGTGGGGCACTTTCTCGGCGGTGAGGTCGCGATAGGTGACATCCGCCTGACCGCCGGCCGCGAGGCGTCCGACGATAAGTGCGGTGAGCTCGCGCGAGACTGAGCGTCCGCCGAGGATGCTGGTGTCGACATGCAGAAGTTTCATGATGTAACCTTGGTTCTCCTTTGTGCCTATCATTCTAAGCGGTCCGAAAGGACGCGCAAGAACGCACAAGTTTGAAACCGAGGTTACATAGTTGTGACTGCCCCAGCGAATAAATTGTCGCCTTCGTGCCGCAAGATTTCGCAGCTCCTGTCGCGCATAGGAGACAAGTGGAGCGTGCTTGTGATCATGACTCTGCTGCGCAAGCCGAGCCGCTTCAACGAGCTCAAGCGCGACATTGATGGTATTTCCCAACGGATGCTGACTTTGACCTTGCGCAACCTTGAACGTGATGGCTTGGTTAAGCGGACGGTCACGGCATCGATCCCGCCTCGTGTAGACTATGAGCTGACCAAACTCGGGGGCTCGCTGTCAGCATCGGTTCAGGCACTGGGAGGCTGGGCCTTCGAGCATTTCGAGGAGATCGACGCGGCGCAGGCACGGTGGGATGCGGGCGAACGTGCTGACGTGCGGGTTTGATTGGTCGAGGCGCCTACGACGAAGGAAGAGAGCAGACTGCCATCGGGCGCTTCAACGCCACGCTTGCGTTCGAGGCCAGTCCAAGCGCCGGTAAGCAAAGCCTCCGAATACCTCAGAAGGGTTGTGAGAAGAGGCACGGAGATGACGTCCGCTTCCGTGGATTGCCTCCCGAATGCGGACTGGCAAAAATCTACCCAACTCAGCCATTCAGGGGCACCCAGCGCGGGACCGGATTTGGCCGAAAGCCGTCGGTCCGCTTCGGAGCAGGCGCGCCGGAAAAGTGGACAGCCTCCTCCCGACCCAACCCAGCCGTCCAAAGCGCCATGGGCGTTTCCCATGAGCGGTCATTTGCCATTTGTCCTGCGACTTCGGTTCGGGGTGGAAAGCGGCCGTACCAGGATGCGCCCTTAAATGGCGAGATGCCACAACCAAGGGTCATCGCGCTCGGCGGATAAATAGCGCATAAGGGATCATCACTGGCTTCGGGATCGGCCGTCAGTGCCTGAGAGCAGCGAGCGCTCCCGGCCTGATCACACGGAGCACGATTTTGGCTAACAGCAGGCCTTTAGCCATCCTCATTGCGGAGGCTGATGAGGTCGTCCGTATGGTCACGGCCGACATGCTGGCGGATGTTGGCTTCCAGACTATAGAGGTCCGCACTGCCGCCGAGGCGCTGGCGGTTCTCGAAGGACCGATCCCGGTGAGCATGCTGATTACGGGACGCGGCATCGTGGGCGACGGCGTTGCCCTCGCCCACCTCGTTCATCACCGTTGGCCCGCTGTTGGCATCATTGTCACCTCAGGGGCCGGAGCGGACCTTCAGGGGGAGCTGCCGCCAGGCGTGCGCCTGCTCAGCAAGCCCTACGATTTTGCAGACCTCATCCACGAAGTGGAAGCTGGTCTCGCACAGCTGCAGGACGAGCCCTCAGGCGCTCCCGTACTCCCGGGCGGTGTACCGCCCCATACGGGAACTGAGACGGGCAACGGCATGGGAGCTGTTGCCGCTCCCACGACAGAGCCGGACAAAACGTAACTCTTGCTTTCACGACGGCTCGGTCTGAACCGCATCAGCTTGGCCAAGGCGATCGCCGCTTCTGAGAACGCTCCCTCGATAGCGGACCGTCGCAAAACCACTCATCTGGGACGTTCGAGTGGGCGATGCGTGGCGGCAGATGCTGGCCGAAAGCGGCAAGTCTGCTTCGGAGCGAGGCTGCTGGAAAAGCGAACAAGCTCCTATCGACCCAACCCAGCCACCCAGACCGCTTTCGAGGCTTCTCCAAAGCGGTCGCCGCCGGCCTTCCGGTGGCTTCGGCTCGGGGTGGAAAGCGGGCTTTCAGAGCCTAGTGACCCACCTCGAACTCCACCTCGACCTGTCTATCAGCAGCGAGACGGCGCAGGCGCAATGCTGCCGGAGTGTCTGCGGTGCCTAAAGTCGAGAATCCGACGAAGAGCGTTCTCGGTCTACGTCAAGTCGAACTGGACGCATTGGAAAGGTCCTCGAAGCTCGCGCACTCGCCTGCGAACACGAGGTTCTTGTCGTCCGCTCGGCGGTCGTTCGGCACCGCCGTCGGGACGACGAACACGCGGTCGTAGCAGAAAGGCGCAATGGCCCCGCCGCCATTCCATGATGCCAGGGCCGCCTTGAATGACCCATCCGGCGACGCGACGACAGTTATGTTGTTCGGCGCAGGCTTGGCACCTCGCAGTGACGACCAGACCCATCCCGCGACGGTACCAAGCCCGACGAGTGCGAGGGCGATCGTCAAAATGCGAGCCGCCAGCCTCACCATGTCGGCCTCCGAGCGACCCATTTAGTTAAGCCGCCGCTCACACTCGCACACGCAACCTGACGGTCTGCTAAGGCCGTGAGTGGGCCCGAAGCCGATGAGCCCCGAGGCGAGACGCGGAGCCGTCGCTCCGGTCTGTGCAAACGCGGGTGCCATCACGGCAGCACACAGCGAAGCGATTGCCGCAGCGACCCGGCATCCGCGTCGGAGTTCAGCCTCGAACCTGGAGCCAGGATGACCGACGACCCCCGACGATGGTTCCAGGGCTCGACGTCATGAGCGCGATCGGTCCTCGGACAAGCCCTGTGCTGAGCCGTCTCGCGCGATCGCCGCGTCCATAATGCGTCGCCGTGTCCGCATGAACCTGATCGCTCCCCAGACCAGCGCCGCGACCACCGTAGCGAACATGAGTGGGAGAAGCGCGATCACGATCCAGCCCATCATCAGCATGGCATAGAGGTCATGGCCGATGTCGGCACCCGCGACGAGACAAGGTTGAGCCCCCGCCTCGGTGACATGGCACCCGGTCAGGTTCGTGATGGTCAGTCCGGCCAGGAACACGAAGGTCGGCAGCCAGACGAGGAAAACGGTTGCGATAGCGAGGAAACGTCCGAGCGTCCGAAGGACACGCCCCAACATCGTCCGCCACGACGGGGACGGCGTCATGGCGAAAGGCACGGAAAGTGCCGAGGCTCGACACGCCCCGGTGCAGTCCGTTTCGGATCTACGGGCGCGAACACTTCCAGGACCGACATGCGGGCGAGCGGACGCCGGTGCTACCCGACGACCGCATCGACGATGCGGCAGAGGTTGTCGCTCATGCTGAGGGCGGCCTGCCCCCCCTGGACCATGAACACGGCGTCGATTCGGCTGCCCTTCCCGGACTTGCCGACCACGACGCGCAGGGTCTGCGACCGTCCGGAGCCGCTGGTCTCCTGCTGAGCCGTCAGGGTGCCGAGTCGCTTCCCGGCGTTCACGTTCACGAAGCCCTCGGCCAGGACCGCCCGCGTCCCCCGTTCGAAGGCGGCCTCAGGACCCACGCCGGGGGATATCGCCCAGGTCTTGTAGGTGATGCCTTGCAGCATCGGAGCGCCTTCGCTGCGATAGTTCTCGGCACGGGGCTGTGCATTAGCCACGGACACACCGAACATCATGAGCATCGCGGTACAACCGAGTGTTCTCAGCATCGATCCCTCATGTCCCATGGCTCGCACGCGATGCAGGCCGGTGGCTCAGGCCTTCTGGATCTGTCAAGCCCTGTTGGCGATCGCCCTCCGTCGCGTAGTTGAATGAAGGCCGGAGCAGCACCCTACCGATCTTCGACTCTCAGGCAATCATCTATCGATATGCTCGAGAGCTTTCAAAGCGTCGCCTCCATATGCGAAAGACCTTCCGATAAAGATCGCGCACGACTCGATCGATCACGCAAAGATCGTGCGGCATCACGGTGAAAATATGTCCGCCGCCTCCCTGAGGTTGCATTCGAAAATCGCCAAGATATGGTCCGCTGCTCGCGGCAGACGAGTTGATTTGCTTCTAGGTCGACGTCGTCAGGGGGGTACAGTGGCGGAATTCCAGGCACGCAGGCTAGTGAGTGCGACAGTTTTTGCCTGCGTGATGGTCATCGCAGTCGAATCATCAAGTGCCGTCTTGGCCCAGACTCAGAGCAACCCCTATGCGGTGGGTCCAGGCGCGGCGCCGGCACTCGAAGGTGCGCTCAACATCTGGGAGCGCCGACTGGTCCAGGAAGGGCTGATCCTGCTCGGCTTCTACAACGGCTTCGCCGACGGCAACTTCAGCAAGAGGACGCGCGACGCGATCGCGGCCTTCCAGACCAAGCGCGGCCGGCCCGCGACCGGCGAGCTGACGGCGGTGGACGGGCTCGCCCTGGGGAGCGCGGCGCTGAGCCTGCGCAAGAAGCTCGGCTGGCGATCCCTCGACACGGCGACCGGGATGCGAATGTCCTATCCCGCAGCCCTTCTGACCAACAGGACGCCCAACGATGGCACCCGCGGGGAGGTCGTGAAGTCCGGCGACGGCCACGTCTCGATGATGACCGTGGCGATCCCGGATGCCGCCCCCGACGGGATCGACCAACTCTACGGTCAGCAGTTGAACGCGCCAACCAATCGGGTCACCTACAAGCTACGCAGGGGCAACGGATTCATCCTCTCCGGCGAGCGGCAGGGCGGCAAGTTCTACGCGCGCTTCGAGCAGCAGGGTCGCGAGATCCGCGGCTACGACCTAATATGGCACAACGACGCCGACGAGATGATGCAGAGCGTCTCCGTCTTGATCTCTAACGGCTTCTACCCGTTCGGCGACAGCGCGTCAGACGGGCAGCCGGATTACCCGACCCTCGGGAGGCTCGCTCGGATCGCGGAACAGGGTGCGCGACAGCACGGCGACCAAGCCGAGACAAGAGCGGACTCCTCATCGGGCCGCGAGACGTCGGCTGCGGCGAACACCGCCGACCGGGCCAACGGCCTCGTCGAGCGCCAGTCGGACGCCCTGCCGCCGCCGACCGACGGCAAGCTCGTCACCTCGGACGGCAAGGGTCTACGCTTCACCTACCAGTACCTGCCGCCCGAGAACCCCGACCTGCGCTACGCCTACCAATGGGCGACGGACACACACCTGCTCAGCCGCATACCCGAGGTCGATGGGCTCGACGGCATGCTCGTGTTCCCACGTCCTCTGCGTTACGTCGCGGCCCAGTGCGGCATGGTCAATGCCTTCTACACCAAGGACAAGGGCGCGGTCGTGCTCTGCTACGAGCTCATCGACAGCATCACGAAGATGGGTAGCGCTCTGGCCAAAGGTGCCTCGGACCCGAAGGCGCTGACGGTCGAGTTCGTGCGCAACAACTTGCGCTTCATTCTGCTGCACGAATCCGGCCACGCGCTGATCGACCTGCTCGATCTTCCCGCGGTAGGGCGCGAGGAGGACTCCGTCGATCAGTTGGCGGCAGTACTACTCCTCTCGAACGCTGACAAGCGTGAGAGCCGCAACGAGATCGCTCGTGTCCTCCAGCTGTCCGCCACGTGGTTCAAGGTCAATGCCGCCGGGACGAAGGGCGACGACGTGCGTGTCTTCGCGGACGAGCACGCGCTCGACGCCCAGAGATACTTCAATATACTGTGCTTCGTCTACGGCCGGGATCCCGAGAATTTTCACGGCATCGTCGACCAGGGGCTGCTGCCGAAGGAGCGCGCGGTCCGGTGTCCCTCCGAGTCGGCCAAGATCACCCGCTCCTGGTCGCGACTGCTGCTCCCTCACTTCGCGCCGCGGTTCAAGCCCCGCGACGAGGCGTCCGCGGAAACCGCGGCCGCGCCGCTGCCCACGGCCCGGCAGGAGCGCAACCCGCTCGAATGGGACGGTAAGTCCAACCCTTTCGGGAACTGATCCCCTCGTCCGAAACGCCGTCGCGGGCGTCCCATCCGCATCGTGGCCGCCGCTCTTTCGCGAGGCTGGGGGTGGACCGGGCAAACGACACCCGAACCGTAGGCATGACCTGAGATGCGCCCCCCCTTCGCGGCCGTTGCCGCCATCATCACGACCCTATCGCTGCCCGCCTGGGCCGACGACAGCAGCGCGGCGCTGGCGGCAGGCGGCCTCGTCCTGGAGAGGACGGACAAGATCGCCCTGGTGTCCGAGGACCTCTTCCTGTCCGAGAAAGGCGTGCGCATCGCCTATCGCTTCCGCAACCTGACCGATGCAGACGTCGAGACAACGATCGCCTTCCCGATGCCGGACATCTCTGGCGGTCCCGAGGCGATGCTCGATATCGCCGACCCGGCACACGACAATTTCCTTCGCTTTGCCACGCAGGTCGACGGCGACCCGGTCGCGTCGCAGGTCGAGCAGCGCGCCTTCGTCAGGCCAAGCGACAAGCAGGAAGACGAGGTCACCGCCAAACTCAGGGCTCTGCGCATTCCCCTGGTCCCCACCACCGACGCGACCGAGAAGGCTTTGAGGGCGCTGAGTGACGATCAGCGCCGCGGCCTTGTCGAGGCCGGCCTGCTGGAGCCCAAGGAGGGGAGCGACGGGACGACGGATTACTACCCGCTCTGGACGCTGCGATCAAAGTTCTGGCGCCGGCAGGTCTTCCCCGCCCGCCGGGAAGTGGTCGTAAGGCAGAGCTACGTGCCGAGCCTCGGCGGCCTCTCCAGCCTGTCCTTCGGCTCCTCGAGCCAGGACCCGGCGCAGAAGGCCGGCTACCGCGAGAAGTTCTGCACGGACGCCGTCTTCGAGAAGGCGGCGCAGGCCCTGAGCCGAAAGGCGACCGCCGACGGGGGTAAGACGTTCCAGGCTTTCGAGAAGTACCTGTCCTACATCATCACCTCGGGGGCCAACTGGGCCGGAACGATTGGCGAGTTCCGGCTCACGGTTGACAAGGGCGATCCTGTGACCCTCGTCTCGTTCTGCGGTAGCGGCGTCCGCAAGACCGGCCCAACGACCTTCGAGATGGTGGTGAAGGACTACGTGCCGCGGCACAACATCGACGTCCTCCTGCTGAAGACTCTGAAGAACGGATGAGGCGGCTCATCAGGTCGATGACGATCGCTGGACACCCGACGGGACATGCTAATGCATGGCCTTCAGCGGGGCGCGGCCGGCCCGGAAGGCGCGAAGGTGCTCGAGGTGTAGCCGTCCTCGCCGGTGGTCCGCAGCACGCGGCCATCGCACTCGCGGATGCGGTGGCTGTAACTATGGCTGGTCTCGACCTGAGGCCGGTCGGTGCGTGGGGTGCCGTTGTGCCACCACAGGGTCGCATCGTAGCGTGCGCTCGCCGGCCCGGTGCGCTCGACGCCGCTTGTATCGAGGGACACCTCCCGGATCATGCCGTCCGCCATGGCGGACTTCGGCGCGACCTGACGTCGATCCTCGGCCGCAAGGGCCCGGAGCGTGTCGAGGCAGGCAGTGTCGGACGCCAAGACTTCCACCATGGTCTGGGCGGGCAGTTGCCCGCTGGCGAAAGCAGCCATCGGCGACACCGCCACGACGCCGACCACGCCGACGCAAATCCATCCCCTGCTCATCGCACCCCCGCTCCGCGACCGCCGAGCGGTCTGCCGATCTCGACGCCGGCACCGGCGACGCCCCAGCGCGCGACCGCTCTCCTTCAGCATCTACGCCAACCCTCGGCCAAGGTAACCCCGATGAAGCGCTTCTCCTGGGCCGCCAACCCGTCCGCCATCATCGCCATGCTCGCCCTCGCTTCGCCGGCCTACGCGATCGACTGCCGCAAGGCCGCCACCGCCATCGATCGCATGATCTGCGCCGACAGGCGCCTACAGATGGCGGACGCCGCAATGGGCCTGGCCTATACCAGCCTCCTCAAGACTACGGACAATGCGGAGATCCGCGCGGCGTTGGTCGCCAGTCAGAAGCGCTGGCTCGCGACCCGCGACCGGCGGCTCGGCCACCTGAACGAGGATCAGGATCCGCCCGACCCTGCGGCGTGGCGCACGATCGTGCTGAAGGCCATGCAGGACCGCACCCGGGACTTGACGCCTTCCACCGAGGGCGCCGCGAAGCTGCCGCGGCTGATCGCGACTGTGGCGGCGCAGCGCCGCTTCGCTGCGCGGTTCAGCGGGGGCCCCTTCGCGGGCTTCGCCACGACCTGCGATTTCCTGCCTGGAAGCGGCACTTACAGCTACGGCTGCTTCGCCATGCAGAGCTATCAGAACGACGACCGCGTCTGCAGGCGGACCGAGGACTGGGCGAGCGGTAGCGTCTCCGAGACGCGGTTCGTCGGCCGGGTCGTGGATGGTGCGCTGCGGACGGTCGCGACCTGCTCGATCGGCGGCGGCGATGGGCCGAGCTGCCCGGACCGCTCATCTGGGTCGCGGGGCGCATGGAAGCGGCCGGCCGCCGCGTCGGACGCGGAGAAGCCACCCGCCCCGCCCCTGCCCAAGCTCGACGCCGACGTATGGATGGACGACGACGCACCGTGGCTGCCGGTCTGCCTGACCGATCCCGCCTACCCGCCGCCCGGGACCGCGAGGGCGCCGTGATGCACCTTCACTTGCCACCTGGAGGCCCCGATCATGGGCGGTCTCAGACGATGACGAAGCGTATCGCGCTCTTCGGCGCGGCCCTCGCCCTGCCGCTGGTCCTGTCGGCCCTGCCGGCCATGGCGTCCGGGCCCTGCGATGACAAGGACGCGCTCCTGAGCCACGTCTACCCGAAGGCGAGCCGCAGCGGCGACGGGTTCGATCTCAAGGGCAGCTACGTCCAGCACGTGTCGTCGGCCTCCGTCGCATGCAAAGTCTGGCCGGCCGACCCGAGCCTGACGCTGGTGGCCGTCCCGCTGATCGAGGCCGCTCCAGACACCGCCGGTGACATCCGCGGCGACGTCGAGATCCTCGTGCTCGACTCCGCCAGCGGCCGGCCCCTCGCCCGTCGGATCGAGATGGCCATGGCCTTCTCCGACGCGATCCAGTTCGATGGCGTCACCCTGGATACCGCGCGCTACGACATCCGGCCTGGTACGCGCGCTTTCGGGCTGCGGACGGCGCAGAGCGGCAGCTCGCGCGTAAACCCGTTCTCCGAGGAAGCCCTCTGGCTCTACGGCTTCGAGGGTGGGCGCATCACGCGCGTGCTCGACGGCTTGGTAGTCGGGCGGGTCACGGGCGAGAACGACGGCAACTGCACCGGGACGACGACGGCGATCCGGCGCACCGTCTCCGTCGGACCGGAGGCGCGCGGCGGCTACCGTGACCTCGTAGTAGATCAGACCGAGGCCCGGGAGTCATCCTCGAAGGCGGCGGGGGACCGGTGCCGCTCGGCGAAGGCCCCCGGCCCCGGAGCACAGGAGGTGATCCGGTTCGGGAGCGTCCGGTACGACCCGCCTGCCGGCCTGCAGCCCAAGCCCGACGGCACCGGAGGCGGCTGGTTCTCGCTGGTCGCGGTGGAGGCTGCCGGCACCAGGCTCGCGTCACCTGCTCCGGCGTCGTCCACGGGCACCCCACGCCCGTCTTTCGCGTGCGCGAAAGCTACCACGAAGGTGGAGCGCGCCATCTGTGCCAGCGCTCCCCTGGCGAAGGCCGACTCGGAAGTCGCCACGCTCTATCGCGAACGCCGCGCCGCCTTGCCCCCTGCGGCCGCCGTGCTCCTCGCGCAGGACGAGACGTATTTCCTGACCTCCCGCGAGCGGGTCTACGGCTACGGCGAGACGGACCCGGACGACCTCCTGCTCGCCGTTATCCGAGGGCGGGCGGACTTCCTGCGGAGCCTGCGCACCCCGCCTGGGGACGGTCTGGAGGGTAACTGGGGCAACCTCTTTGCCAAGATGACGGTGGCGCGGTTCGGACGGCCTGTTTCAAGTCGACGTCAACGGAAACGAGCCTGTCACGGCGCGCTGGGTTTGCGATGTCCAAGGCACGGGGCGTCTCGCCGACGGCGTCCTCGAGGTGAAGGTCGAGGCGGACGGGTCCGCGCTCCGGCTGCGCCGGGACGGGCAGACGCTCAAGGTGGAGGCAGTACCCCCGCCCGGCAAACGCGCCTGGACGCCCGGCTACTGCGGCCTGAACGGCTCGCTCGCGGGCGATTACTTCACGACGCAGGCATCGCCGCGGTGATGGATCCGAGCGTCTCAGGAATGCAAGGAAAGGACGGATGCGCGATACTCTTCTGACCGCCCTCGCGGGCGCTTGTGCCTGTCTCGCTGGCACGGCTGGCGCCCAAGCCGAGCCGGCTTGTCCCTCCCGGGACTTCCCGGCCTTCTTAGCCGCCTTCGTCAACGACGTCGCTGTCCAGAAGGCCTTCGTCGCCGTGCCGCTGCGCAGCGACACCGTGGATGCCGACGCCGAGCCCGAACCGAAGCCCGTGAGCAGGATGCTCACGGTAGATCAGATGCGCTTCCCGCTCATGCCGAGCACGCGCGATCAGGCCAAGTACCGATTGAAACAAGAGGTGATGGCCGTGACACGCGACGACATGCGTGTCCGGCTCTACACGCCGGATACGGGCAACCAAGTCATCTACGCATTCCGTCGGGGAACCTGCTGGACGCTCTACCAAATCAAGGACGACAGCCTGTGAGCCTCGCCGTGACGATCGAAGCTTGCCGCAGCAGCCGGCGCGGGCTTTTGCCCGGCTGGCGTGCAGCCTTCCTCGCGCTGTCACTCATCGGCCCAGGCGATCTGACATTTGTCTCCGTCGCTCGGGCCGCTGCCTTCGACTGCGCTGCAGCGCGTGGCAGAATCGAGACCCTCGTCTGCGCCGACCCCGGCCTGTCGAAGCTCGACGACGAACTGAAGGCCCTCTTCGACCAGATCGAAGGGGAGACGCGTGGCACCGACGGCGAGACGGGCAAACGTATCGATGCATTCGGCGAGGACCATGCCCGCTGGCGGGAGCGGGTCCGCGACGCCTGCGCCGACACAGCCTGTCTCAGGCAGGTCTACGCCGCGCGCATCGAACAAGCGAGGCGCGACTGGCGCCAAACTCTGCCGGTCGCCTCAGCTTCGGGCACACCTGCGCTCCGGCACTATGTCAATGTCCGCTTCGGCTTCTCCGTTGATGTCCCGGCCGAGCTCGTCGCCGAGCGGGCGCCGGACAACGGCGACGGACAGGCCTTTCATTCTGCAGAGGGCGGACTGCAGCTCACGGTCTGGGGCAGCAACAACGCGCTCGGTCAGACTCTCGAAGCATTCGTCGCCGACGACCATGCGCGCTGTCAGCGGCAGCCTGCCGCCTACCTGCGAAGGAAGGCCCACTGGATCGTGTTGTCCTGCGCGACCGGCGAGGACACCCTTTATCAGAAGACCATTCGCTCGGGCGGCTCCGGCGCCTTCTTCGTAAGCGTGCGTCTGCGCTATCCCGCGAGCGAGCAAGCCCGGTGGCAGGGCGCCGTCGCTACGGCCTCGAGCTCGCTGCGTCTCATCCCAATCGATCGAGACCTTCGCTGACCCTGTACAGCGCCAGTTCCAAAGCCGGGGCCGTGCACCATCGTGGCACCACGTGGTTCCGCGAGCCCGGCGGATTGTTCGAAGCCGAAAGGAAGCACGAGCATGAAGAACGCGACACCACGGCCGATATTTCGGCGACGCGCCGTCGCACTCGCGCTGCCGTTGGCGCTCGCCGCCTCCGGTTCGCAAGCTGCACCCTCCCCGCCCTGTGCTCCCGATGCGGGCAAGCAAGCCTTGAAGCTGCTGCGATTCCACATGGACAACGATGACCGCGCCACGATCGACCCGCGGAGCATCCGGCAGATCGGTACGGTTGCCGCGCTGGTCGGGGGTCGTCGCTTCGACGTGGTTGAGGTGGAGGGCAGCGTCTACAAGGGCGAGTACCGGATCAGGCTGATCTATGCCCGCCCCGCCGGCAGCTGCGTCCTAATGGGGCAAGAGATCTTCGAGCGGAGTGATCCCTATTAAATGCGGCTATCCCGTCGCCCGTCGGGATAGTTCATGCGGTAAACGCAGCAGATCGGCCCTCGGCAACGCAGAGGGGTATATCTATCCAGATGCATGCGTATCGGAAAGGCACAGCTGCGCTCCGCTGGTCAAATCCTGGTCGCTCGGGAAGCTACTACTCGGGGGAGTGCGACGGTGATCCTCCCTCGGCTTCGCGGACACCTCTGATACGCTCTGGCTGAGCGGGGAAGGTGTCGGATGGCGAAGACGAGACGGGAGTTCACGCCTGAGTTCAAACGCGAAGCGGTCGCCCTGCTGGAGAGCAGTGGCCGGCCGAAGATGCGGGTCGCGGCCGAGCTCGGGATCCAGCCCTCGATGTTGCGGCAGCGGCCCGCCATGCTGAACGGGGCCTCACCCGGGCCGCGGTCAGCTGGATCGACGGGAGCCTCGCCACCAAGCCCGGTCGCCTCGCCGTCCGATCAGGGCGCCGAGATCGCCCGATTGCGGCGTGAGCTCGACCGCACGCGCATGGAGCGCGACGTGCTAAAAAAAGCCATCGGCATCTTCGCGGAGATGCCCAAGTGACCATCGCCTTCGTCGAGCAGCATGTACGGACCTGGCCGGTGCGTCGCACAGCCATCCGCGCGCTCGCCGAGCTGAAGAATCTGCCGACCAAGCGGCCGCTCCCCGCCGAAATGGACAACTCTCCGGCCCGAGAGGACGCAGGCAACACGCGAAACGGCTATACGGTCGAGCGGGAACGGCGTCACAGGCACGCCGTGGACCCCGCGGAATTCGGTCAGTGGTCGCCACCATCCATATCATGCCAGCGGAGGTATGCCGGCAGCGGTCGCGACGGTCCTTCGAAAGGATGTCGACGGGCCCCCCGGTTCTGAACGGCAGAACCATCTGACAATCGACGCTCTCAACCTCGATGTAATCGCGTGCAGCGTCACGCCACGCTGATCCTACGACCCGAGAAACGGAATCTCTACTTTCCCCACGAACGGCCGCTCGAATGCGGCATCGATGGTTAAGCGGCGTTAAAACAGAGACGACGGGGGCAAAGCGACCTGCATTCTGCTGTGCAGAGGTCCATCGTGATTAGAAGCGTATTAAATTATGGCTGGCTCAATAGCGTCATGCCGGCCAAATTTCAGACTAAATCTCAACTGCACCTCGCGATCATAGGACTTCTTTCAGTCCTTACCGTCGACGGCGGCGCAGCGTGGCTCGGCTGGAAGTCCAGGCTGTGGATAGAGGGCTCAGCACGCCGAAACCTACAGAACCTTGCATTGACAATATCAGAACAGACAAAGCAGGCCCTAGACGGAATCGACCTCGTACATAAAGGGATTGTTAGCCAAATCGAATCGAAGGACGTTCGCACAACCGACCGGTTTGATGTTTTGGCCGGCACAGAAGCGTGGCACAACATTTTGCTCGATCGTATGAGCGGGTTGCAGCAGCTCCAATCGATCCAGCTGATCGACAATACGGGCAAATTAATAAATTCATCGGGAATGTGGCCGATGTCCGACCTAAATGTATCGGACAGGGACTATTTCCAATACTTTAGAGTCGACCCATCGCGCAGCTACTTTATAAGCCAGCCCTTAGAAAATCGGATCGGCGGAAGAATTATCGTCTATCTAACTAGGCCTGTTCGGGACCCCGATGGACGCATACTCGGTCTTGTTCTTGCAGGTCTAAGAATTCCATATTTCGAGGATTTTTACAGAGCCGTCTCGCTTGAGCCCGATAGCGCGATAACGTTGTTGCGAGATGATGGCGTAGCGCTCGCGCGGCATCCCAAGGTGTCTTCGCCGCCTCCGGTCCGCGTGGCCGCCGACAGCCCACTCTTCACGGAGGTGCTGCCACACTCCGATCATGGAACCTTTCGGCAACTAAGCTCACTCGACGGTGCCGATAGATTCATCTCAGTTCGGAAGGTCAAGCAATATCCAGCCGTCGTAGCGGTCAGCGCCAAGGCCGATCAAATCCTTTCTCGATGGAACCAAGCCGCCGCAACCCTCTTTGCCGTAGCCGCGCTGCTCAATTTATTAATAGTAGTCGCGGTCTTGCTCGGGCGCAAATTAATCCGAAACAAGGTCCGCGCGGAATATACGTCTTGCCACGATCCACTAACTGGCCTTGCCAACCGTCGGTCGTTTCATGAAGAGATCGACAACGCTTTGAAATCGAAAAAAGAATTCTCTATCGCGCTGGTTGATCTCGACAATTTCAAAACTGTGAACGACGTCCTGGGCCACTGCGTCGGCGACGAACTTCTGCAGCGGGTAGGCCGGATTTTCGATGGTATTCTTCAGCCAGGCGATATGGTTGCTCGACTGGGTGGCGATGAATTCGCATTCATCAGTTACTCCAGGATGGACCAGATAAGCTCAAAAATATTGGAAAATTTGAATGAACCGATCGAACTCGCCGATCGACGATTGTCGATCGGCGCCAGTATCGGTGTCGCCGTCTATCCCAGAGATGGGACCGATACAAACGGGCTCATTAGAAGGGCCGATATGGCTCTGTATGAAGCCAAGTCCTCGGGCAAGAATGTAACGCGGTACTTCCATGAAGCCATGGAGCACGCTGTCTTTGAAAAACAAACGCTGGAAACGGATCTGCGCGAGGCCGTCTCCGCAAACCAACTAGAACTCTATCTCCAGCCCATCGTGCGACTAGAAGATGGGTCTCCTACAGGGTACGAGGCGTTGCTGAGATGGCACCATCCCGTTCGTGGTATTGTTTCTCCGATGGAGTTCATACCAATCGCCGAGAGTTCCGGGCTTATCGTGCCGATAGGTGAATGGATTGTCCGAGAGGCCTGCCGAACAGCCGCCAACTGGTCGGCTCCTTTGATGATATCAGTCAATTTGTCCTCCGTGCAGTTTGCATCCGAAGGCTTGGTCGAGACAATCAAGAATGCCCTTTTCGAAGCGGGCCTACCTGCCCATCGCCTAGAGGTGGAGATCACCGAAACAGTTTTGCTGGAAACCGATCCATCAGTCCTTGCCGCCCTGCACAACCTTCGCAATCTGGGCGTGCGCATCGCCCTGGATGACTTCGGAACTGGGTATTCATCACTGAGCTATCTAACGAGTTTCCCATTCGACCGGATCAAGATTGACCGCTCCTTTGTCAAGAATATTCTGACCAATTCAAACAGCGCAACGATCGTTTGCGCCACGATTGCGTTGGCGGAGAGCCTCGGATTGGAATGCACCACCGAAGGCGTTGAGACTATAGACCAAGCTAGATTTCTTCGTAAAGCTGGCTCCACAGCTGCTCAGGGGTTCTTATTTGGCCGACCTGTTCCTGCAGTGCAGATCTCGGAGCGGATCGCATCCGGAAATGTGTTCAGACACCACACCGGGGAAGCTGAACGAGAACCTAAGTCAAAAGGTCTGTTACGACCGGTCGACGCAGATGTCGAATAAGACGATGCTCAATCTCCTGGTCCTCAAGTGCTAGATTTGTCGCATCCCACCGTCGACGCATAGTTCGGATCCCGCGACAAAGCTCGCCTCGTCGCTCAGCAGGAACAGCGTGGCCGCCGTCACTTCCTCCGGACGCGCCATGCGGCCGAGCGGGATCGGCGCGATCAGCGCGGCCCGCGCCTCCTCCTCCACGCCCGCCATCATGGCCGTGTCGGTTGGGCCGGGGGCCACCACGTCCACGCGGATGCCCTGCGGGGCAAGTTCCGCGGTCCATGTGCGCGCGTAGGAACGTCGCGCCGCCTTCGTCGCGCAATAGGTCCCGTAGGGCGTGATGCCCGCGGCGTCGGCGATCGGTTCTTCCGCAGGTTCGGTGCTGAGGGCTTTTTGAGGCGTTGCTCCTCAGAGACTCCGAGGGCCAACGCGATGGCGATCTCGAATCCGTCGCTGCCCTCGGTTCCAGAAGGCGTGCATGTCGACGAGCTGGCGCTGGACGTCAGTACGCTGACGATGACGGCCAGGACGACGACACCGCGTGCGTCCTGCCCGCAGTGCGGGCAGGGGTCGGCGCGGGTGCACAGCGCGTACCGGCGAACCCTGAAGGATCTGCCCTGGCAGGACCGCGCTCTCGGGGTCGTGGAGCGGCATTAGCCCGAGATCAGAGAGGCCGTCCGCCGCGTCGCGTCCCAAATCCCGGAACCCATCGTCGCTGCGGCTGATTCCGCGGACCCACCTCCGGAAGAGGACGCTGGGCCGGGCGGCGGGCGGCGGCGACAGCGCTGCGAGGCAGCCTTGCGCCTGCACGGCGAAGGCCTCTCGATCAAGGCGATCGCGCGCACGCTCGGTGCCTCTCGCAACGGTGTGCGGCACTGGTTGCGCGCCGGCGCCTTCGTGCGCTATCGCCGGGCTCCCGCCCCGACCCAACTCGATCCTCATCTGCCCTTCGTCGAGGCGCGCTGGCGGGGCGGTCAGCACAATGCGACAGCCCTACATCGCGAGCTTCGCGCCGTCGGCTTCGAGGGCGGCTACGAGATCGTCCAGCGTTGGGCGAAGCGGCGGCGGTCATGCACGGGACACGACGGGCCGGTGCAACCGTCCTCGGCCCAAATCCCCTCGACGCGCCGCATCGCGCGGTGGCTGACGTGCGATCCGGCCAAGTTGTCGCTCGATGACCGCTGCTTCGTCGAAGTGCTCTGCGGTCTCGCACCCAGGTTGCAGGCCGCGGCCGAGCAGGTGCGCGGCTTCGGCACGATCCTGCGCGCGGGTGATCCCGCCGCGTTGAAGCCGTGGCTGGATGCGGCCGCCGCGAACGAGCTCGGCAGCTTGGTCGCCCGGCTGCGATAGGACGAAGCCGCCGTGCAGGCGGCCATCGCGGAGCCATGGAGCAACGGGCCGGTCGAGGGACAGGTCAACCGCCTCAAGCTGACAAGCGCTCGCTGTACGGCCGCGCCGGCTTCGATCTGCTTCGGCAGCGCGTCCTGCACGCCGCCTGAGGCGCCTGCTCTCCTCCAGCGAGAACACCAACCCAGCCCTCAGCATCGAACCTGCGGAAGAACCATCGTTCGACGCCGATCCACACGCCAGGCGCCCGCCGGTGCGCGGGTTCGGCCAGCGCGCGACGTCGCGGGACGCGTAGACGGCGGAATCGGGCTCTCCCGACGCGGTCAGGGCGCGGCAGGCGGCGTCGCAGGTCAGGCCCCCCGGATCGGCGACGAGGCCGGCAGCGGCGAGCCAGCCCCTCTCGCGCGTCGCGCCGAGGGCGACGATGACGAGATCAGCCGCGATGACCGCGCCGCCCGCCAAGTGCGCGCCGCACCTGCCCCGCATCGCCTGAGAAGGCCTGCACTGTGGTGCTCGGGCGGACATCCACGCCGGAATCCCGCGTCTGCCCCGCGAGCGTGGACCCGATCGCAGTGCCGACCAGGTGGGCGAGCGGCGTCGGGTTGGGATCGACGAGGGCACCGTCAGGCCGAGGTCGCGGCAGCAGGAGGCGGCCTCGCAGCCGATCAGTCCGGCGCCGACGATGAGAACGCGGCTCGGCCGCAGCGCCAGCGCGCTCCGGAGGGCGCGGGCATCCTCCAGGGTCCGGATCGTGAAGATCCCGGCGAGACCGGCGCTCCCGGTCGAGGGCGACGGCCGGCTGACCGAGCCGCCACTGCGCCTAAAGACGGGTGAGCTGCGGAAGCGCGGTCGCCTCAGGGGGAAGTTCGCCCGCGAGGACGTGCTTGGACAGGGTCGGCCGGTCGTAGGGCCGGTGCGGCTCGTCACCGACCAGGGTCAGGGGGGCGTCATAGCCACCGTCCCGCAGCGCCTCCGCGCCCCGCAGCCCGGCGAGGGAGGCGCCCACCACGACGATCCCCGGTCGCTCGCCGCCGTTCGTGGTTCCTGCTCCTCGGTTAGGTCGGCGGGCTCGACCGCGATGGCCCGGAACGAGGAGGCCTGCTCTGCCCGCTCGATCTGCAACCGCTTCACCTCCGGCGGCGCCGGATCGTAGAACAGGATCTCGTGACCCCTGATCTCGAAACGGTCCGGTGCGTCGTAGCAACACTGGGCGTAGGCCTGGCAGCGATTGAGATCGACGACGACACGCATTCCCGGGCTCCGGGTGAGGGTTGGGGTGACCGGTGGGCCGGAAGCCGCGATGGTTCGGATGCAGGACGGGGTCATGTCCAGGCTCGCAGGCGACCGGAGCCCAGCGCTTCCTGTGCGCAGCGATAGCCGAGCTCGGCCGTGGCCTCGAAGCTCGACGACGCCCGCAGGTCGGCCCCTCGGCCAGGGCGGGCTTGAGCAAGGCGGCGGCGCGGGTGACAGCCGCCATGGTCTGGGCGTCGCTCGACACCGTGGCGGAGCGCAGGAGCAGGTGGGCGATGCCGGGGAGCTGGTCAGAGATGCCGAGGAAGCGCCGGAACGCCTGTGCGCCCCGGCCCCGCCGCGGCATGACCCGGAAGGCGGCGTCGCTGCCGACATCGACGGCGAGGGCCGGCCCGCGGTCGAGATCGGCCATCACGTCGGCGGGCAGGTTGTTCATCATGTCGCCGTCCACGAGGATTCCGTCGGCGCTCGCCACCGGGGCAGCAGGCCGGGAATGGCGATGCTGGCGCGGATCGCCCGGTCGAGGGGCCCGGCCCAGTGGACCGTGGCGGTGCCGGTCGTGAGGTTCGAGGACACGCAGAAGAACTGGCGCCAGAGATCCTCGGCGCGGGCATCCCCGAACCGCGCGGCGAGCTCCGCATCGACCTTGGCCCCGCGCGTCAGGGCGTGGAACGGCAGGGTGTAGTCGCCGAGGGGGTTGCGCCCGACGAAGGACGCGACCGTGTGGCTCTCGATCGCGTCGAGGCTCCAGTCCAGGGCGACGCTGGCGGCCGGGATCGAGCCCATGCTGGTGCCGCCGACGAGGTCAATGTCGAGCCCGGCCTCACCGAGCGCCCGCAGGACGCCGAGATGGACGAGGCCACGGGCCCCGCCGCCACCGAGGACGAGGGCGCGGGCGTGGCCGGACGCGATCCGCGCGAGCCGGGCGAAGTCGCCATCGTGGTTCTCGCGAACCTGAAGCGGCAGGGAGAAGGGGAGTGCGGCGACGTCCGGATGCAGGGGCCCGGCAGGCGGGCCCCGGCGGGCTGTGCCACCGCGAGGTCCATGCGGATCCACGGGGAGCAGATCGAGGCCAGGTAAGCCGCCGCGCCCGGCCGTGGCGGCGCGCCGGGCGCGGCCAGCAGCAGGACGTGGTCGGCATGGCGCAGGCAGAGCCGGCACCAGGGGCAGTCGATCTGGTGCGCGACGAAGACCGTGCGGTCGTGCCCCTGCTCGTAGCGGTGGAACCACGCCTCGTCGGCCTCGGGCGGCCGTTCGGACAGGCGGCCGGCCCGCCCCGGCTTCCGGCCCCTACCATTGTGGCACGCCCCCGAAGGACAGTCGCAGGGCTTCTTTAACCACGCAGGTACACTCTGACCCTGGCCGCTGCTAAGCGGCCGGACCGGGGGGTACCGGTTGATTACGGCCCTGCGCGCCGACGCGCGCGGGGCCGTCCATCCGAACGAGGTCAGCAATGCTTGGCTCTCTTCTTCGGACCGGCAGCATGGCTGCCCTGACCGTTTTCGTCCTGTGCGGTACCCAACCTGCGGCTCAGGCCCGCGATGGCATCGGAGTGGGCGGTGCCGCGGCGCTTGGTGTTCTCGGCGGCGTCGTTGCCGGCAGCGCGATCGCCTCGGCCAACAACGGCTACTACCCGGGCCAGCCCGTCTACCGCGCACCGCCGCCGGTGTACGTCGAGGAAGTCTGCCACGTTGAGCGGCGCGGCTTCATCGATCCTTACGGCGTCGAGCACATTCGGCGCGTCCGCGTCTGCGAGTAGGCCGGTCCCGCTGGCCCTTGCTATCTCCGGCGTACGCTCCTAGCCTGAGGTTCTCGGCACGCATCGAATGCTGCGCCGACACTGGAGAGGAGGTCAGCCATGAGATATCACGGCACCAGCCCCCGAACGTCGCGCACTGCTGATACGGATCAGGATGGTCCACCCAACCACGACCAGCAGGGGTAGTGGCTCTTCGAGCGGCAATTGGCTGACCGGATCGGAGAGTGTGGACCCTGCAACAACCCGCCGCCTCAGGACGGCGGGTTTTTTCATGGGCTATCGCCAACATCACGACCCTGCAGCGGAGCGCGCCGATATCGAGGGGCCGTCGTTCAACGCCTCGCGCAGATGGCACGCGCTTTGAGCGGAGCGGGCGCTGCACCCATCGCGAAGCAGTAGATGCTGCTCTCGTCCATTGCAGGCCGTTCCCCTCCGCTACAGGTGCCATTCACGGCGAACTCCTCGGGCCCGCAGCTCGCGACACAGCGACCGCCGGCGGCGCATTCTGCGGCCTCGACGCGAAGGCCAATTGCAGCGGCGGCTGCTTTGCCTTCGGGTCCTGCCGGCCCGCGCTCGCCCTTATCCCCCTTCTCCCCTTTAGGGCCGGCCTGTCCGACGGGGCCAGGAGGCCCGGCCGGCCCGGCCGGACCTTGGTCGCCTTTTGCGCCACGTTCGCCCTGTGGCCCCTCGGGGCCCTGCTGGCCAGCGGCCCCCTGTGGACCACGCGGCCCGACTTCTCCCTTCGAAGTGTTGGCCGCTGGCATCACGAGCGTAGATTTGGCCGGCGCCGCAACCTGCACGAAGTGTGGTTGTGAGCAATAACCAACCACTGCCTGCCGGCTGACAATATCGGATTTGAGCGTTACGACGCATTTCTCTGGATGGTAAGGGACCCGAAATGAGAAGCGCCCTTCCTGATCAGAGCGGGCTTCGTACTTGTCATCCAAGCTGACATTTGCAGCATGGGGCGGTTTTAAAGTTCCAAATACGTTGAGAGCGCCGTTGGTAATCATAGCCATGTTGATGGCTATTTCGCCGTTGGCAAATGCTCTAGAGCTTAGGATGCAAAATGCCGCAAGAAAAACCAACCGCCAAGCCATTTCCGTGCTCCGACAGATGCTGGAAGATTTTACAGCTGTGATGTCGGTGGCAGCGAGCCAAGTATTATACTCACTTCGATTTTGGGGTAATCATCTCGGAGATCGCCTATAAGTCTAATGTGCTGGACGCGCTCTCATCTGCAAACCAGAGACGGCAATTACTGGCTGCTGTGCTTTCGCTGCGGCAGCCGTCCTCAGGGAGCTCTGCTACGGTGAGACGTCTCCGGATGTTGCCGATGCCCTCCCACCCGATCCTCACCCGCGTTGACCTGCTGACCGTGCTGCTCGTCGGCCTCGTGGCGATTGCAGACGGCGTTGTCCGCCATGAGTTGCGGCAAGCCGCGAGCGGGATGAGCTTTGCATCTGCTGTGGCAGTCGCAGAGCCGGCCGGCGCGTCGGATGAATAGGCAGTCGCATTAGGGCCCGGCGCTTCCCTGCTCGTCCTAGGACTAGGCGGGCCCTAGACAGGCGGCTCGGCGCGGCAGCATGACACCCGGTCGACGGCTTGTTCATCGGGACAGGCCCAGGACTGGCGCGACCCGAGATGATCCAGCAAGCCCTCATCAACACCCTGGCCGACAAGCTCGTCGAGAAGGGCGAGCTGGTCTCCCACCCGTCGGTCCAGGCGGCGCTCCAGAAGCACAACAGGAAGCCGAACGAGGGCCACGGAAAAGGTGCCTCCTACCGGGAGCTGCACACGCTGCTCACCGACTGGCGCGACCGCCGCCGCTACAAAAGGCACTCAGGATGCCAGAGACGATGGAGAAGGCACTCGCCGTCTTCGCCGCGCGCACGATGAAGGCTGCGGAGAACCTTGCCGCAGCCGGGCAGGAAGCGGCACCGGCAACCCCGGATGCCCTGGCCGTGATGGCCCAGATGGAACGGCTGGTCGGGCGGCTTGAGGAACGGATGGCGGGGCTCACGGCGGAGTGGTTCGGGAGCTGTGCGGAGAGTTCAGGCGCAATGGCCCCATGACGCTCGCAGAGATGTTTTAAGCCTTCGATGACGACACAAAGGCCATGGCCGCACACTCATTCCAGAAAATTGCCGCCGGGAAACTCGAAGCGAAACTGGAATACCGGATCGAGATCCCCGACGGATGGCCGGGAGATCGCCCTGCTCGTACGCCGGAAGGCTGCCGGCGACCTCCAGGGCGAGGTCGCCCGCGGTCTCGCGGAGGATTCCGGGCGCCGTCCGTTACGGTGATGCCTCGCCAACCGCTCAGAGAGACCGGACTTTCGGGTGCGTGGCGCCGTCAGGGTTGATGGTCCGGCGGCAGGAACGCTCCCGGGGCAAACTCCGTTCTTCTGGCCATCAACCAGGAGCATCAGCATGCGACTAGTCGGACACGCGTCGGCCATCGCCCTCGTGACGCTCATGAGTGTCGGGGCCGCGGAAGCGAAGGGCTGCATCAAGGGCGCGATCATAGGTGGCTTAGCTGGCCACTATCTGGCCGAGCGCGGCGTCGTCGGTGCCGTGGCCGGCTGCCTCGGTGGCCGCTACCTCGCCAATCGGCAGGCTCGGCGGGAGATCGACTACGGCTCGCGCGTGCAGCCGAGGGGGACGGGCTACGGTCAACCACAACCCTACCCGCGCCGCGATTACAGCTACTGACTGGGCAGCGAGGCGGCCATAAGCGGGCTGCCTCGCTCGCCTGCGGCTCCTGTCATGGCGGCTTCATGGATCTGGATGCTATCCGGCAATGGGCGCTCGCCTTCATCGAGGCCCACAAGGCATGGACGCCACTGATCGCCGGCGTGCTGGCCTTCTGCGAGTCCGTTGCCTTCCTGTCCTTCCTGGTGCCCGCCACCGTGATCCTACTCGCCCTCGGGCCCATGATCGCGGCCGCCAACGTGGGGTTCTGGCCCGTCGTGCTCTGCGCCTCCATCGGAGCTGCGCTCGGTGATTGGCTCTCCTACGAGTTCGGGCACTACTTCAAGGACGACGCCAAGCGGATGTGGCCGATGCGGCGCTACCCTACGGCGGTCGCACGGGCGGAGGCGTTCTGCGGGCGCTGGGGGGCGGGCGCGGTGGCGCTCGGGCGTTTCTTCGGGCCGATTCGGGCGGTCATCCCGCTGGTGGCGGGAGCGTTCGGCGTGCACCGCCTGCCGTTCCAGGCCGCGAACGTCGCCTCCGCCCTGGTCTGGGCGTTCGTCCTGATCGCGCCGGGCGCCGGGCTGATGACCTGGTGGCGCGGCTGAATACGGTCAAGAACCTCGCGCGAGGGCTATCAGAAGTCCACGCGCCGACCGGTGGCGAAGAAGTCGGCCGGCTCCCGACCTAGGTTGGAGGCCGCGTACTCGCTTAGGCATGAACCCATCTTCGATGGTCACGAGCGAGCGATGCTACCGGCTCGGCGAGCAAGCTGGTTCATGACCTCGACAAAACCTGAGAAGGCCATCGCGGCGTAGATGTAGCCTTTCGGCACGTGCAGGCCGAAGCCGTCCGCGATCAACGTCATGCCGATCATCAGAAGGAAGCCCAAGGCTAGCATCACCACGGTCGGCTTCCGGCTGATGAAGCGGCTCAAGGGACCCGCTGCCACGATCATCAGCCCGACGGACACGATGACAGCAACCATCATGATCGGGATCTCGGTAGTCATGCCGATGGCCGTTATGATGCTATCGAGGGAAAAAACGAGGTTCAAAGCGCAGATTTGCAGCACCGCGGTACCAAGACCGAGGTGAGCGTTGCGTCCCTCAACATCTGTCTTCGTATCCGAGACCGGCTCTATCCGCTCGTGCATCTCGGTGGTGGCCTTGTAGACAAGGAAGAGTCCCCCGGCGACGAGGATCAGATCCTTCCAGGAGAAGGCATGGCCGAACGCGGTGAACACCGGCTGCGTCAGCGAGATGACCCAGGCCAGGACGAGGAGGAGCGCAAGCCGCATCAGCAACGCCAGCCCAAGTCCGATGCGCTGAGCGCTCTGACGCTGCTCAACGGCGACGCGGTTCGACAGGATCGAGACGAAGACGAGATTGTCGATGCCAAGAACGACTTCCATGATGATCAGCGTGACCAGCGCGACCCAGGCCGTAGGATCCGTCGCCAAACCAAACAGATCGGCCATCGGGTCTCCTCATCGTCCTTACGTCGGGGTTGCGCTGCCAAGTGGGCACGGCGCTACGCTCACGTCGAACCGCGACCGAGTTTGGCCGTGATCGCCTCTCTTCGGCCAATCCAGACCGTGTTGTTTGGGTCCATAGCGGCTCGCAGGCCTAAGACAGACCCGTCAGCGCGCTGGTTCGCGCATAAGCCGCCCGCCGCATAATCCTCCGAGCGCGGGGCAGCATGGGCTCCGGTCCTGGCGCACCGGGCACGCGATTGAGTGGGACCGGGTATTCGCGCCCGTTGCGCGACTATGGCTTCGAACAATTCCGGCCTTCGCCCCCCTCCTCGAACCCATTTAGTGCACCTCGTCAGATGTCGATCCTGGCCCCGATCTCGACAGCCCGGTCGACTGGGATGCGGAAGTAGCGCGAGGCGTCCGTCGCTGCTCGAGCCATCGAAATGTAGAGCCGGTCCTGCCAGACCGGCATGCCCGTCTCAGGCGAGGGCACAAGAACCCGCCGGGTCAGGAAGTAGGACAGGTTGCTTGCGTCGAAACCGGCTGCGGCCAGGGCGCGGGGCAGGTCGGGCAGCTCCATGAAGCCGAAGCGCACCGTCACGCAGGTGAAGACGTCCGAGAGCGGCTTGACCGTGACGCGGTCCGCCTCAGGCACCCGTGGCAGGTCCTCCGTGACTACGTGCAGGATGACGTTACGTGCATGCAGCACGTGGTTGTGCTTCACGTTGTGCATCAAGGCGCCCGGCGTGTCGCCTGGCGAGCCAGTCAGGAACACGGCCGTGCCCGGGGCTCGCAGGACCGAGCCGGTCTCTGCCATCCGCGTGAAGTCGGAGAGCGGCACGCGCCGCCGGTGGATCTCCTCGGCGATCAAGGCGGAGCCACGCCGCCACGTCCACATGGCCGTGACGAGGGCAGCCCCGATGGTCAGCGGCACCCAGCCGCCGTGGAGCAGCTTGAGCGCGTTGGCGGACAGGAACACCAGTTCGATGAGCAGGAACGGCGCGATGACCGCGGCGGCGAGGATGGGCGACCAGCGCCATGCCTTCCAGGCCACGAGGAAGAGCAGGCTCGCCGTGATGACCATGTCGCCGGTCACCGCGATGCCGTAGGCCGCCGCCAGCGCGCTCGACGACTTGAACAGCACCACCAGGAACACGACGGCGACGAGCAGCCACCAGTTCACCCGCGGGATGTAGATCTGCCCCTTCTCGGTCTCGGAGGTGCGCTGCACGCGCATGCGCGGCAGCAGGCCGAGTTGCATGGCCTGCTGCGTGATCGAGAAAGTGCCAGTGATGACCGCTTGACTGGCGATGACGGTCGCCACGGTGGCGAGCAGCACCATCGGCAGGAGTGCCCAGGATGGGTAGAGCAGGAAAAACGGGTTCTCGATCCGCTCGGGATGGGACAGCAGCATCGCGCCTTGGCCCAGGTAATTCAGGGCGAGCGCCGGCAGGATCAGGCCGAACCATGCCATCCGGATTGGCGAGCGACCGAAATGGCCCATGTCGGCGTAGAGCGCCTCGGCCCCGGTCACGGCCAAGAACACGGCGCCGAGCGCAAGCAGGCCGGCCGTGCCGTGGTTCAGCAGGAAGCTGACGCCGTAAGCCGGATAGAAGGCCGCCAGGATGCTCAAGTCATCGGCGAGATGGCCGAGGCCGCCGAGCGCCATGACCAGGAACCAGAACGCCGTGATCGGCCCGAAGAAGGTCGCAACGCGGGCCGTGCCGTGGCTCTGGACGGTGAACAGGCCGATCAGGATGACGAGGCTGAGCGGCAGCACGTACGGCTCGAAGGCTGGGGTGACGAGCTTCAACCCCTCAACGGCGGAGAGGACCGAAATCGCCGGGGTGATGATGGCGTCACCGTAGAACAGCGCGATGCCGACCATGCCGAGAACGATAACGAAGCTGCCGGAGTGGCCAAGCACCCGCTGAGCGAGAGCGACGAGGGACGGGGTGCCGCCCTCGCCGTCGTTGTCCGCGCGCATGACGAGGAGCACGTACTTCAGCGTCACGATGAGGATGAGCGCCCAGAGGATCAGCGAGACGACACCGAAGACCATCTCGCGCGTAGGGGCGTAACCCTCGCCGGCGGCTGCATGCAGGGACTCTTTCAAAGCGTAGAGCGGGCTTGTGCCGATATCGCCGTAGACGACGCCCACAGAGCCGAGCGTGAGCGCCCAGAACGACGTCTTCGAGCCGTGGCCTGCATTGGCCGGCTGCGGCGTCCGCGCCGTCGAGAACCCGGTCGTTGCGGATGCAGGCATCAATGGGTTCCTCCGCCTGCGGCCCGAGGCCGATCAGGGTCAGGGCTTAGAACGATCGAGGGGTCGGGAACGTTCTCGCGAGTTGAAGCGTACGGTCCTCCCTTGGCTGCCTCGCCGGACAACACACCGGCCTGATCCAGGTTCACCGCGACGGCAGGCATGGCCTGCCGTCATCCTGCGTAATCCTACACGGCCGCTCGAGACCACGCTTAGGCAGGGAACTCATACAACCAATTGCTACCGCTTGCGTTTTTTTACTGAATTGGGGTTTCCAGCGCAGGAGGATAACGATGGCACGGCTGTTCTGGCTCTCGGATGAGGCCTGGGCGCGGATCGAGCCACATCTGCCCCACCGCCAACCAGGCAAACCTCGGGTCGACGACAGGCGGGTGATCAGCGGCATCCTGCACGTCCTGAAGATCGGCTGCCGCTGACAGGACACGCCCTCCGCCTACGGCCCACACACGGAGGCATAGCATCCATTCAGGGGTTGGCGAGGCTCGTCTATTGGTGAGCTCCACTCCATCGTGCTTCGCGATCCGTCACGAAGGTCTCCCCGCGCTTGAAGAGCACACCTGCTGCGGTCCCAAAGCACTCAGTAGAGCTTTATAGACCAGAGCGCACAGGCCTGCTTCAGAACAGGCCGGGACCGCATCGACTAAGAAGCTATCCAATGCGTACACCAGCCCAGCTCCGCAGCGAGATCAAGATCGATCCGGGTCTGGCCAGACACCTTCTTCTGTCACGATGATGTCCATAGGTACGTCATGCGCCTGCGGGTAAATCGTCGCGAGCCGCGCAAGGTCAAAGCCGACGCCAATGACCCGTGGCTTCGTCGACTTGGACGCGATGGTCCGGTCATAGAAGCCGCCGCCATATCCCAGGCGGTACCCCGCCTGATCGAAGCCGACGAGCGGCGCTATCAGAACGTCAGGATCGACAGCCGCGCCTTCAGCGGGAACGGGTATGTTCCAGACGCCGCGGGTCATGCGGTCACCTGGCGACCAGTCTCGAAACTGAAGCGGGCGCCCCTTCTCCACGACGACCGGAAGCGCCAGCCGTACGCCCGTTCCACGCAGCGGTGTCAGGAGGGGTCTGGAATCGAACTCGCCTCTGAAGGGCCAGTAGAGTCCGATCGATATTCCCGATGCCCCAGGTAGAGCGGCTCGGAGTGCCCGCTCGATGCGCTCGCTCCAGGCAGCGCGGTCCTGGGCAGAGATGCTGACCCGCCGCTCGATTAGAGCGGCGCGGGTCTCCCTTCGCCACTGCCGCACGCGCGACCAGTCGGATGCGGCTTCTTCAGAAAGGTACGATTCGGAAAGCTGAGGCTTCGCCTCCAGGCTGACGAAGTCGGGGCCGAGTTCATGCATGAAGCAGGGTGGAGAGCTGTACGCGCCGAACTCATGGCGTTCGGGAGCCGCGGATTCCGGCGACATCTCAGGCAGCTTGGTTGAACGCCCAACCATGATGAGCTCCCTCGCTACGGTGGACCCGCACGGTCCTTGGTGACCTTGGCCAAACGCTCTCTCAGCACCTTCAGTTCGGTGAAGCGGATCGTGACATCCCGCATCACCGCTACCATGCCGGTCAACGTCCCCTGTTCGTTTCTGAGCGGCACGATGGTGAACTCCAGTGCGATCTGCCGCCCATCCTTGCAGATGCTCGGGACGGACAGGAAAGCGCCCTCACCATAGCGGCTCTCTCCTGTCGCCATGGTCTTGCGGTACCTCTACCAGTGGCGCTTGCGCAGCCGTTCGGGCGTGATGCTGTCGAGCGATCGGCCGGGTGCCTCTGTCCCTCTGATACAGCGCGTCGATGCCAGTCCGGCCCCCCAACTCGTGGATACCGGGTCAGCGCGTCACAAGCGCGCCGGCGCTCGGGAAGAACAGCTGTTCGCCGCCGACCTTGTAACCCGCGATCGCCTGCTGCCCCTCCGGTGAGACAAGCCAGTCGATGAAGGCCTGTCCCTGCTTCGCCTTCACGCCAGGGTGCCGATCGGGGTTCACCAGCATCACGCCGTAGGGATTGAACAGGCTCGAGTCCCCCTGAACAAGGATGACCAAGTCGGCGCGATTTTTGAACGCGAGCCACGTCCCCCGGTCGGCGAGGATGTAGGCGCCGAGGGCTGAGGCCGTGTTGAGCGCGGAGCCCATGCCCTGGCCCACATCCCGGTACCAAGGGCCTCGCACGGCCGCGAGATCGACGCCCGCCTCCTTCCAGCTGCGCAGCTCGGCGCTGTGGGTGCCCGAGCGGTCACCGCGCGACACGAACGCCGCCTTGCTGGCCGCGAGCTTGGCGAAGGCCTCGCGCACGCCAAGACCGCGCACGCCGGCCGGGTCGGAGGCCGGGCCGATCAGCACGAAATCGTTGTACATCACGTCGTACCGCCTCTTCGCGAAGCCCTCGGCGAGGAACTTGTCCTCGGCCGGACGGTCGTGGACCAGCACCACATCGGCATCGCCGCGACGCGCCGCGTCGAGCGCCTGGCCCGTGCCCAGAGCGACGACCTTCACGTCGATCCCGGACGTCTCCCGAAAGAGCGGGAGGATGTGTTTGAACAGGCCGGACTGCTCGGTCGAAGTCGTCGAGGCGACGACGATCGAGCTCGGCTCGGCGTCGGCCGACGGCATGAGGCCAGCCGCACTCAGGAGCGCGGCCACCCCCAGGGTCAGGAAGCGGCGACGAAAGGGGTCCACGGCAACTCCCCAGCGAGATAGGCCCGCGACTCGGACGTGCGGGGCGAGAACAGGATCTGGCGGGCTGGACCATGCTCGACGGCGCGGCCGGAGGCCAGCACGATCACCGTGTCGGCGAGGCGCGCCACCTGCCCGAGATTGTGTGAGACGAGCACCACCGTGGTGCCCGCCCGTGCCATCGCGGACACCAATCCCTCAACGATCTCGGTCGACGCAGGGTCGAGGTTCGCGGTCGGCTCGTCGAGGAGCAGCAGGTCCGGTCCGACCGCCCAGGCGCGGGCCAGCGCCAGCCGCTGCTGCTCGCCGCCGGAGAACCGCGTTGCGGCATCGCGTGCGCGCTCCGACAGGCGGACGCGGGCGAGCGCTTCCTCCACCCGTGCGGCGCGCGCGGGACGAGGCAGGCCTCCGAGAGCCAGGGCGACGTTCGCGGCCGCGGTTGCGCGGATCAGCGCCGGCCGCTGAAACACGAAGGCCCGCCGGTGCGGGCCGACCTGTACCGTTCCGCCGTCGGGCTGCAGGAGCCCGTCGATGACCCTGAGGGTGACGCTCTTGCCCGCTCCATTCGGGCCGATGACGGCCGTGACGCTGCCCGAAGCGATCTCCAGGTGGAGATGATCGAGCACCGTTCGCCCGTCGAGGGACAGAGTCACGTCCTGGAGGCGGATGGCCGGCGTCGCGCTCATCCATAAACTCGCGCGGCGTGCCGGCGGAGCACGGCCACGGCCACGTTCACCACCAGAACGAGGCCGATCAGCACGAGGCCGAGCGCCAGGGCGAGGCTGAGATCGCCCTTCTGGGTCTCCAGCGAGATCGCCGTCGTCATCGTGCGGGTATACCCGTCGATGTTCCCGCCGACGACGAGGACCGCCCCGATCTCAGAGATCGCCCGGCCGAACGCGGCGAGCGCCGCCGTCACCAGGGAGAAGCGCACGTCGTAGATCATCGCCCCGGCCTGACGCGGTGCGGAGAGCCCGAGGGAGCGCAACTGCTCCCCGAGATGCACCCGGGCGTCGGCGACGACCTGCTGCGTCAGGGCGGCGACGAGCGGGGTCGCGAGCGTCGCCTGTGCGGCGATCATCGCGCCGGGGGTGAACAGCAGGCCGAGGGGGCCGAGCGGACCGGAGCGGGAGAGGACGAGGTACAGCACGAGGCCGACGAGCACCGGCGGCAACCCCATGAAGGCGTTGAGTAAGCCGACCGCGGCCCCCCGCCCGGGAAAGCGGGCGACAGCCAGGAACGCACCGAGGGGTATGCCGAGCACGAGACCGATGCCGACGGCGGTGAGGCTGACACGCAACGACAGCCACGCGATCGCCAGCACGTCACGATCCAGGCTGAACAAGCGGGATAGGATTTCCTGGAGCGTCTGCATCATGCGCCCGGGCTGGTCCTGGGGAATGGGACGGGGCGGATGGCGAGATCAGCCGATGAATCCGACCTCGAAACGCAGGTTCGGCCGAATGGACCTGTCATACCTACCAGAGAAGCGCGTGCGGAGAGTCGGTGAGCATATCGCCCGGGGCGACCGTTGTCGTGTCGTCGGGAGGTTCGGCGAGGCCTTCGCTCTTCGTCAGGGATGTGCGCACACCTGCCCTTCGCGCGGGAGCTTGCTCGCCACGGGGGCGGCATCAGTGCCGCGCTCGCGGCTGACCCGCACGTGATCTCGCCGACCCAGCTACTTCCGGTACTCGAACGCGGCGTACGGGCCAAGATGCTGGGGTCTCGGTCAGACCGCCGCCGGGCCGGGCGAGGAGCGGCCGCATCACGAAGAGCAGCGCGACGTGAACGGCGACCGGGTTGCCCGGCAGCCTGCTGAATAGCTTGTCCACGACCTGTCCGAGGGCGATCGGCCGCCCCGGCCTGATCGCGAGTCGCCGGAGGGCCAGCCGTCCCAGCGCCTCGACTGCCGCCTTTACGCGGTCCTGTTCTCCCATCGAGATGCCGTTGGAGGTCAGCACCAGGTCATGGCCGACGCTGGCCGCGTCCAGCCGGGCCTTCAGGGCGGCAAGGTCGTCCCGGATCGGGCGCGCGACGGCAGCAGCGGCGGCCGGCCCGACCGGGGAGGTCAGGCCGTCGATGAGGGCATCCGTGTGCTGCAGGATCGCAGCTTGAAAACAGTTCACGGACCTGCGCATCCGACCTACGCCCGGAGTGGGCGCGTGTGGTTCACACAGCATCGGCCAAGGATGCAATCCGCTCACCGACATGGTGGGGCAGCCGTGGCCGACCACTTGCGGGGCAGTGGACGAATAAGCTGGTCGACCGCTACCCCGAGCGGACGGAGCGCGAGCCGGAGCGATCAAAGGCGGTGGCCGCCGCCCTCGTGTTCGTGGAGCGCCGGAGCAGGCTTGGGAGATCCAGTCTTCGATGTCGTGAAACGGGGGATAATAGGGGTTCACGTTGCCGACCCTTGATCATCGAACCCGGATGGCGCATCGCCGCCACGATGATCCGAAATGCGTCCTCGGCGCTAATCCCACTTCGGGAGGCGGCGAACCTGCTGAGCGATGAGGCTGCGCCCGTCGCCCCCGCGACCGTTGCGCTCGCAGCGGCGCTCGGACGCGTCGCGGCAGGCGCGGTCGTCGCGCCCTCCGCCGTGCCGATGAGCATGACGGCCATGCGAGACGGCTTCGCGGTCGAGGCCGCTTCAGTGGGTGGCGCGTCGGCCTACGCGCCGATCTTCCTGGCGCGGCCACCACCATGGGTCGAGGCGGGACAGCCGATGCCTCCCGGCACCGATGCGGTTCTACCCCCGGAGGGATTTGCGGACGGCATGGTCGTCGCGGACATCGCCACGCGGGAAGGCGTGAGCGGGGCGGGCGACGACGTGGCGGGCAACGAGAGGTTGATCGAGGCGGGCACCCAGATCGAGCCGCTTCACCTGCTCGTCTTGGAAGCGATCGGCCTGAAGGCGGTAGACGTCCGTCAGCCCCTCCTGCGCGTCGTCACCGCGGGGGCGTCCCACCTCGATACCGTGTCGCCCCTGCTCGGGCGTCTGATCGCCCGGGCAGGTGGGGCCACGGAGGCCGTTCGCGCCCAGGGTGTCCGGGACATCGGCGAGGCCATCCGGGGCGGCACGGCGGACGCGGTGCTGGTTGTCGGGGGAAGCGGTTTCGGACGCTCGGACCACAGCGCGGCGGCCCTCGCCCTCGCCGGAGACGTCCGCGCGCACGGCATCGCCATGCGGCCCGGCGAAACCACTGCCGTCGGCTCCGCAGCCGGCAGGCCGGTTCTTCTGGTACCCGGGCGTCCCGAGGCGGCGCTGGCCGGGTTCCTGGCACTCGGCCGTCCTCTCATCGCGAGGCTCACCGGCGCGCCGGACCGCCCGCCCCGGCGGCATGTCCTCGTACGGAAGATCGTCTCGGCGATCGGGTTATCCGAGGTCGTCTTCGTCCGAAGCGTGTCGGATGGCGTCGAGCCACTCGGCGGAGCCGGCCTTCCGCTCAGTCGGTTGGTACAGGCGGACGGCATCATCGTGGTCGAGCCGGAAAGCGAAGGCTTCCGGGCAGGCGAGGAGGTGAAGGTTTGGCCCCTGTGAGCGCCGACGCGGACCGGGACGAGGCGGCGCATTTCGCCGAGCGTATCGCCGCGGCCTCAAGCCAGGAGCAGTTTCTCACGGTGATGAGTCGGGACGACGCGCTCGCAAGGTTCCGGGCGGCGGTCCCGCACACGCTCCTGCCTTCCGAGACCGTGTCGTTGGAAGACGCGCTCGGGCGCGTGCTCGCCCGCGACGTCGCGTCCCCAAGGGACGTTCCACCCTTCGACCGTTCCCTGGTGGACGGGTTCGCCCTGCGCGCCACCGACACGGAAGGAGCCGGGCCGGCGAGCCCGCGGCGTCTCACGCTGAACCGCGAGATCCTTGCCTGCGGCGTCGCGCCGACCGTCGTCGTCCGGCCGGGAACGGCGACGCCGATCTCCACCGGCGGCATGATCCCTCGGGGCGCCGACGCCGTGGTGATGGTCGAGCACTCGGAGTTCGACGCCGGGAGCCTCGCCGTCGACGTTCTGGCTGCGGTTCGGCCGGCGCAGTTCGTGGGATATGCCGGGGCGGACATGGCACGCGGCGAGACGGTGCTGCGCAAGGGAACGGGAATCACCGCCCGCGAAATCGGCATGCTGGCGGCGTGCGGCCTGGCGGCCGTCGACGTGACGCGACGTCCGCGCGTCGCGGTCCTGTCCACGGGGGACGAGCTGGTCGCACCGGGCGAGCCCCTGCCCGAAGGTGCGATCTACGACTCGAACGGCGCGATCATCGCGGCCGCGGTGACCGAGAATGGCGGGGAACCGCTTCGGCTCGGGATCGTGCGCGACGATGCGGCCCTCCTCGAGGCAGCCCTCCGATCCGCCCTTCGGGACAGCGACCTCGTCGTGCTCTCGGGAGGCACGTCAAAAGGGGCCGGCGACGTCTCGCACCGTGTGCTGTCCCGCCTCGGCGAGCCGGGAATCCTGTTCCACGGCGTGGCCCTGAAGCCCGGGAAGCCACTCTGCGTGGCGGTGGCCCAGGGAAAGCCGATCATCGTCCTGCCGGGGTTCCCCACCTCCGCGATGTTCACCTTCCACGACTTCGTCGTCCCGTTCGTCCGGGCGCTTGCCGGGCTGCCGCCGCGGGAGGACGAAACGATTGCGGCGCGCGTGTCCCAACGGGTGCCCTCCGAGCTTGGCCGCACCGAGTTCGTGATGACCTCGCTCGCCCTCGGTCCCGAGGGGACGATCGCCCTGCCGCTGCCGAAGGGCTCGGGTTCGGTCACCGCTTTCTCGCAGGCGGACGGATTCTTCGCGGTTCCAGCCGCGCGCGCCGGCGTCGAGGCCGGCGAGGACGTCGCCGTGGTTCGCCTGGGCGCCGGCGTTCGGGCGCCCGACCTGACGGTCGTCGGCAGCCATTGCATCGGTCTGGACCGGGTGGTCGGCCTGCTCGCCGAGCGGGGCTACCGCGCCCGCACCATCTGGGTCGGGTCGGCCGGCGGCCTCGCAGCCCTGCGACGCGGCGAATGCGATGTCGCCGCCATGCACCTCTTCGATTCCGAGACGGGCCGGTACAATGCCCCGTTCCTCACCGAGGGGATGTCCCTCGCGCCCGGTTGGCGCCGCCTCCAGGGCATCGTGTTTCGCCGCGGCGACGCCAGGTTCGAAGGTCGGGAGGCCGCCGACGCGGTCACCGCCGCGCTGTCCGACCCCGACGCCGTCATGGTCAACCGCAACGCCGGATCGGGCACGCGTCTGCTCGTTGACGGGCTGCTGAACGGTGCAAGGCCGGCGGGGTTCTGGAACCAGCCGCGTTCGCACAACGCCGTCGCCGCGGCGGTCTCGCAAGGCAGGGCGGACTGGGGCGTGGCCATAGCGAGCGTCGCGGATGCCTATGGGCTCGGCTTCCGTCCGCTGACGGAGGAGGATTACGACCTAGCCTATTGCGAGCACGCCAAGGGGATGCCCGCGCTTGCGGCTTTCCTGAGCCTGCTGGGCGAGCCCGAGACGGCCGCGGCGCTGCGCGATCTTGGCTTCTCGCCCGCCGCGAAACCCTCGTGACGAGCGCAGGGCTCGCCGGCCTCGTCGCGGCCGGCGTGACCCCGACCAGCCCGGCCAAGATCGCATGAGCCCCCATCCGCCGGCCCGCGATGCGCGGGACCTGCCTCGGTGGAACGAAACGGACAATCCTGTCGCTCGCCGGGATGCTCGACGATGCCGTTTCGCGTAGGGACGCCTGCGAGGCGCTGGGGCCTCCATCGAGGCGGTGGGCATTGGGCGAGGACACGAGCATCAGTCTGAGGATCGAGCTCGGCTCGGACACCTTGCTGGGACCGGGCAAGGTCGCCCTTCTGAGCGGCATCCGCGACACCGGCTCCATCGCCGCGGCAGGGCGCCGGATGGGCATGAGCTACAAGCGAGCTTGGTACCTCATCGATACGCTGAATAAGGCGTTCCAAGAGCCGCTCGTCTCCGCGAGCAAGGGGGGACGCAGAGGCGGAGGTGCGACCCTCACGAGCACGGGCACCGCCATCCTCGAGAGTTACCTACGCATGGAGCGGCTCGCCTCGGAGGCCGTGGCGGGTGAACTCGACCTTCTCGCTTCGCTGATGAAGCCCGATTCCTAGAATCGAGAACGGCGCTCGGAGGAGCGCATCGATCGGGAGCCGATTCTTGAGGTCGTGCCTCGGCCCGGTAGTCCTCGGCTCGGTGCCGGCGAGCCTGCTGTATCCGGCGCTGCCCGCCGGATCGTCCTGATGTCCAACGTCAAGGCCCGGCGGCACGCCTGAGCGCGCCGCCGGAGGTCCACCGCCTACTCGGCGGCCATGGGGGTCGCGTGGACGGCGGTGGCCCGGGCCGCGCAGAACTTGAACTCGGGGATCTTGCCCATGGGATCGAGCGCCGGGTTCGTCAGCAGGTTGGCCGCAGCCTCGGCGTAGCAGAACGGCATGAAGATCATGCCGACCGGCACGTCGCGGTCGGAGCGCACCTTCAGGTGAACGGCGCCGCGGCGCGTCTCCAGCTTCATCGTATCGCCGGGCTCCAGCCCGAGCCGGTAGAGCTCCTTCGGGGCCATGAAGGCGACCGCCTCGGGCTCCAGCGCGTCGAGGACGCCGGCGCGCCGGGTCATCGAACCGGTGTGCCAGTGTTCCAGCACGCGGCCGGTCGACAGGACCATCGGGTAGTCGTCATCCGGCAACTCGTCCGGGGGCACCACGGCGGCCGGGACGATCTTCGCGCGCCCGCTCTCCGTGGGGAAGCCGGCGTAGAAGATGATCTCGTTGCCGGGCTTGTCCGGAGCGTCGACCGGGTAGGTCACGGCGCCCTCGCGCTCCAGGCGCTCCCAGGTGATGTTGTTGAACGACGGCATCACCATGGCCATCTCGCGGAAGATGTCGGCCGGGCCGCCGTAGTTCCAGGGCAGGCCGAGGCGCTTTCCCAGTTCCTGGATGATCCACCAATCCTGCCGCGCGTCGCCCGGCGGCGACACCACCGGCTGCGAGATCTGCACGCGACGGTCGGTGTTGGTGAAGGTGCCGGCCTTCTCGGCGAAGGCGGAGGCCGGCAGCACCACGTCGGCGTGGAAGGCGGTCTCCGTCAGGAACAGGTCCTGTACGACGAGGTGGTCGAGCATCGCCAAGGCGTGACGGGCGTGGTTCAGGTCCGGGTCCGACATCGCGGGGTTCTCGCCCTCGACGAACATGCCCTTGATCTCGCCGGCGTGGATCGCGCGCATGATCTCGACGACGGTGAGGCCCCTCTCCGGGTCGAGCTTCTGACCCCAGAACTCCTCGAACATCTCCCGCACCGCGGCCTTCTCGACCGACTGGTAGTCCGGGTAGACCATCGGGATCAGGCCGGCGTCGGACGCGCCCTGGACGTTGTTCTGGCCGCGCAGCGGATGCAGGCCGGTGCCGGGGCGCCCGATCTGCCCCGTGACGAGGGCCAGGGCGATCAGGCAGCGCGAGTTGTCCGTGCCGTGGACGTGCTGGCTGATGCCCATGCCCCAGAAGATGATCGAGGACTTGGCGCGGGCGTAGAGCCGGGCGACCTCGCGCAGGGTCTCCGCGTCGATGCCGCAGACCGAAGCCATCTTCTCCGGCGTGAACTCGACGATCTTCTCCTTCAGCAGCTCGAAGTTCTCGGTGTAGCCGGCGATGTACTGCTCGTCGTAGAGCCGCTCCTCGATGATCACGTTGAGCATCGCGTTGAGCATCGCCACGTCCGAGCCGGGCTTGAACGCGAGGTGCTTGTAGGCGTGCCGCGACAGCACCTGCCGGCGCGGGTCCATGACGATCAGCTTGGCGCCGCGCTGCTTCACCGCGTTCTTGAGGAAGGTCGCTGCGACCGGGTGGTTCACGGTCGGGTTGGCGCCGATCACGATGATGACCTCGGCATCGAGCGCCGCCGAGAACGGCGCCGACACGGCGCCCGAGTTCAACCCCTCCATGAGGGCGGCCACCGACGAGGCGTGGCACAGCCGCGTGCAGTGATCGACGTTGTTCGAGCCGAAGCCGAGCCGCACCAGCTTCTGGAAGAGGTAGGCCTCCTCGTTCGAGCCTTTCGCGGAGCCGAAGCCGGCGAGCGCCTTGGGGCCATGCGTGTCGCGCACCGTCTTGAGGCCGCCGGCGGCGCGGTCGAGCGCCTCCTCCCAGGTCGCCTCGCGGAAGTGCGTCCACGGGTTGGCCGGGTCGACCTGGTCGTTGGCGTCCTTCTTGACGTTGTCCAGGCGGATCAGCGGCGCCGTCAGGCGGTGGGGATGGTGGACGTAGTCGAACCCGAAGCGGCCCTTCACGCAGAGGCGGTTATGGTTGGCCGGTCCGTTCACGCCCTCGGCGTAGACGATCTTCTCGTCCTTCACCTTGTAGGAAACTTGGCAACCGACGCCGCAATACGGGCACAGCGAGGTCACCTCGCGGTCGGGGTAGACCGTCCGGGTATTGTGCTCGGCGTCGAGATAGGCGGACGGCATCAGCGCGCCGGTCGGACAGGCCTGGACGCACTCGCCGCAGGCCACGCAGGTCGAGCCACCCATCGGGTCGTCGAAGTCGAACACGACCTTGGTGCCAGCCGAGCGGTAGGCCATGCCGATGACGTCGTTGACCTGGACCTCGCGGCAGGCGCGGACGCAGAGGTTGCACTGGATGCAGGCGTCGAGATTGACGCTCATGGCCGGGTGGCTGAAGTCGCCGGTCCAGCGCTCGGCCGCGGGAAAGCGGCTCTCGGATACGTCGAGGAAGTCGGCCTGCACCCAGAAGTGCGATGTCGGGTCGTGCGAGGTCTCGCGCTCGGGCTGGTCGGCCACGAGCAGTTCGAGCACCATGGCGCGGGCCTTGGTGGCACGCTCGGTCGCAGTCTTGACCTTCATGCCCACGCCCGGCGTGCGCTTGCACGAGGCGGCCAGCACCCGCTCGCCCTCGATCTCGACCATGCAGGCGCGGCAGTTGCCGTCCGGACGGTAGCCGGGCTCGGGCTTGTGGCAGAGGTGCGGGATGTGGGTGCCGAGGCGCTTGGCGACGGCCCAGATCGTCTCGCCGGGACCGGCCTCGACCTGCTGTCCGTCGAGCTCGAACGCGATGGTCGCGGGTGCGGTCGGCCGCTCCGTCAGATCGTGCAGTCCCGACGGCTCCGGTGCCGCCTGGCCGCCCGCCTTCGCGCCTTGCGAGTAGGAGCCGCCGGCCTCCGGCTTCGCGCCCTGCGCGGGACCGCCTGCATCCTGCAGCCCGTCGGCCCGGATCTCGGACTTCTCGGTCTTGTCGCCGTGCTGTTCGGGGGCGTTGCTCATGCGGCCGCTCCTGGCTCGGACATCGGGATAGGGTTCGCTGGCGCCATCGGTTGCCTCACTCGGCAGCCGCGGCGCGCGGCGCGGGGAACAGGTCCGGGAAATACTTGATGACGCTGCTGAGAGGGTTCGAGGCGGCTTGGCCGAGGCCGCAGATCGAGGCGTCCCGCATGCATTGGGACAACTCGCCCAGGAGTTCGGTGTCCCAGACGCCCTGCTCCATCAGGATGCGGGCCTTCTGGGTCCCCGAACGGCAGGGGGTGCACTGCCCGCAACTCTCGTCCTCGAAGAACCTCATCAGGTTCAACGCGGCACCGCGCACATCGTCCCGGTCGGACAGGATCACGACGGCGGCGGACCCGATGAAGCAGCCGTACTTCTCCAGCGTCCCGAAATCGAGCGGGATGTCGTTCATCGACGCCGGCAGGATGCCGCCCGACGCGCCGCCCGGCAGGTAGGCCGCGAAGGTGTGGCCGTCTGCCATGCCGCCGCAATACTCGTCGATGAGCTCCTGGATGGTGAGGCCGGCCGGGCCGAGCTTCACCCCCGGTTCCTTCACCCGCCCCGAGACCGAGTAGGAGCGCAGGCCGACGCGGTCGTTGCGGCCGTGGCTCTTCCACCACGCACCGCCCCGCTCGATCAGGTCGCGCACCCAGAACAGCGTCTCGATGTTGTTGATCAGCGTCGGACGGTTGAACAGGCCGACCTGGAACGGGAACGGCGGCTTGTGCCGCGGCAGCCCGCGCTTCCCCTCCAGGGACTCGATCAGCGAGGACTCTTCGCCGCAGATGTAGGCGCCGGCGCCGCGGCGCAGGTGGATGCGGGGGCCGCCCTCGGGGAGCTTCGCGATCTCGCGCGTCAGGATCTCGCGGGAGATGGGATACTCGTCGCGCAGATAGATATAGACCTCCGGCGCCTCGACGACGTGGGCGCCGATCAGCATACCTTCGAGGAAGCGGTGCGGGTCGGTGTTGAGGTAGAGCTGGTCCTTGAAGGTGCCGGGCTCGCCCTCGTCCCCGTTGACCGCCATCAGCCGGGGCCCGGGCTCGCCACGCACCGAACGCCACTTGCGTCCCGTCGGGAAACCCGCGCCGCCGAGGCCGCGCAGGCCGCCGTCGTCGAGCACCTTCAGGATGTCGTCGACCGGAAGGTCCCCGCTGCGGAGCCGGTCGAGGGTCGCGTACCCGCCGGCGGCCCGATAGGCGTCGTAGTCGACGTAGTCCGGGATGTGGGCATGGGTGTCGCCGGCCTCGACCGCGGCCCTCACGGACGCGAGATCGGCCTTGTGCAGGAAGTTGTGCCCGACCTCGACGGCGGGCGCGTGGTCGCACAGGCCGACACAGGGCGCGCGCACGACGCGGACGGCATCGGAGGCGAGTTCCCGCTGGAGCGTCTCCAGCAACTCGTCGGCGCCGAACATCGCGCAGGTGATGCTGTCGCAGACCCGGACGGTCAGCCTCGGGATGGAGGCGTCACCCTCCTTCACGACGTCGAAATGCGCGTAGAAGGTCGCGGTCTCGAACACCTCGGCGAAGGCCAGGGCCATCTCGTCCGCCAGCGCCGCCAGGTGCTCGGCGCTGATCTGGCCGTAGGTGTCTTGGATCAGGTGGAGGTGCTCGATGAGCAGGTCGCGCTGGCGCGAGCGGGAGCCGAGAAGCTCCTCGATCTCGACCTTCGCCCGCGGCTCGACCTGGCGCCCCTTGGGTACGCTGCGCGCCTTGTTCCGCCCCCGACCGGGATGCGAGAAGTTCCTGACTGTCCCCGGTGCCTCACTCATGCGGTATCTGATTTCCAACTGCTGGGGCGGGTGGTCGCGGCGTCCTGCGGTCCGGTCGGGGCCTACTGGCCGCCGAAGGCCCGGAGCGGCTGGCCGGCTTCGGACCGATGTTTCATCGCGACGGCTCCCGTCGCCTCGTCCAGGGACGTGACTCTGGGTCCGACGACGGAGCGGAGCTCGATCTCGAACGCGTCGAGAGCGCCGTTCAGGCGGTCCATCAGGGTATTCGGCGCGTCTTCGGCCGGGGGGTCGACCGCTTTCGCGAGCGCGTCGCGGACGCGGCCGGCGAGCTCCTGCGTGAGCGGCGGTTTCGCGTCGGCGCAGTACGCGTCCGTTACGATGGCGGCCCAGTCCGCCGTAGGGGATGCATCGCCCTTGCTCATGCTTGCGCGATCCCGGGGAAGTCGACGTGGTGCATGGCGTGCCCGTTCGGGTCCGTTGGCGTGGCGTTCGCCCGTGGCATGCCACATGGCAGCCGTTATAGCGGAGGTGTTATATCGTTTTTGAAGTCGTTTCAATTTGCGTAGGGCGGGGATCACGCGCCGCGGTGGCATGGCTGACGCTTGCCCTGCGTGATCGAGCGGGGCAGTGGAAACGTCACGAGGGAGGCGGTCAGCGGTGTCCGGCATGCGCGTAATCGGACTTGCCGGGTGGAGCGGAGCCGGAAAAACGACCCTTCTTGTTCGGGCTATTCCCGTGCTCGTCGCCCGCGGGGTGAAGGTCGCGACCCTCAAGCACGCCCACCACGACTTCGACACGGACTGGCCCGGGAAGGACTCCTACGAGCACCGCAAGGCGGGAGCGAGTGAAGTCCTGGTCTCGTCGGGCCGCCGGTGGGCCCAAGTACACGAGCTGGGGGATGAGGAAGAAGCGACCCTAGCTCAGCTCCTGCGGCGGATCAGCCCCTGCGACCTCATTGTCGTGGAAGGGTACAAGCGGGAGCCGATCCCCAAGATCGAGGTCCATCGCGTCGACAACGGCCGCCCGCCCATCCATCCTCTGGACGCCACCATCGTGGGCATCGCGAGCGACGTCGGATTTCCGGCGTCGGGCCTTCCCGTCGTAGATTTGAACGACACGGAGGCGGTGACGAGGCTGATGCTCGACGTGGCCGTTCCCTTCGAAGACGTCCTCAGGAGGCTTTAGCCGCATGGCCCAGCTCAGCGACGACTGCTTCGCGTTCGGCGGCCCTCTGATGACCATCGAGGACGCGCACGCCCTGTTCGGCGAGCGGCTCGTGGCGATCGTCGGCACCGAGGACGTTCCCGTCGATGACGCCGACGGACGCATCTTGGCCGAGGATTGCGTTGCGCCCATCGACGTCCCGCCGTTCCCCAACTCGGCCGTCGACGGCTACGCGGTCCGTTTCGCGGACCTGCGCGCCTCCGATGCGACGGTTCTGCCGGTCGGCGCGGTCGTCGCGGCCGGCGACCCGTCGGAAGGCGTGTCGGTGGCGGGCTCGGCCGCCCGGATCTTCACCGGAGCCCCGATGCCGGCGGAGGCCGACACGGTCTTCATGCAGGAGGACGTCCACGTCCTGCCCGACGGCCGGGTGTCCCTGCCGCTCGGGTTGAAGCGCGGCGCCAACAGCCGCGACGCCGGCGAGGACGTGGCGAAGGGCGCGTCGATCATCGCGGCCGGCCGGCGTCTCCGGCCGCAGGACTTGTCTCTGGCGACCGCCGTCGGCCTGCGCACGTTGACGGTCCGCCGCACCCTGCGGGTCGGCGTGTTCTCGACGGGCAACGAACTCGTCGAGCCGGGGGCGCCCTTGAGGCCGGGCGCGATCTACGACTCGAACCGCATCCTGCTGCTTGCTCTTCTCCGGCGGATGGGCGTCGCGGCGCGTGACCTCGGCGTCATCCGTGACGACCCGGCGGCGCTCGCGGTGAGGCTCTCGGCGGCGGCCGCCGAGCATGACGTGATCCTCACGTCGGGCGGGGTGTCGACCGGCGACGAGGATCACGTGAAGACCGCCGTCGAGACCATCGGGCGCCTCGTGTTCTGGAGGCTGGGGATCAAGCCGGGACGGCCGGTCGCGATGGGCATGATCGACGGCAAGCCGTTCCTGGGCCTGCCGGGCAATCCGGTGGCTGTCTACGTCACCCTGCTGTTCGTCGTGCGGCCGCTGCTCGCCCGGCTCGCCGGCGAGGCTTACGCGCCGCCGCGCGGGTTCACCGTCAGGGCGGCCTTCTCCTATCGGAAGCGAGCCGGCCGCAGGGAGTTCGTCAGGGCCAGCCTCGCCCGGGACGCCGACGGCACCTGGCAAGCCCGGAAGTTCCAGCGCGACGGCGCGGGCATGCTGTCATCGCTCACCGAAACCGACGGCCTCGTGGAGTTGGAGGATAGCCGGATCGAGGTCGCGCCGGGCGACATCGTGCGGTTCCATCCGCACGAAGCCCTCTGGTAGCGAGGCCGTCCTCAGAGCCTCACCGGCTGCAGACTGCGCCCGAGCATTGCCGGGCTCCCGCTTCCGTTATATCTATCCTGCTATATCGCTTGTGATTGGCCGTACGAACGGCCGCTCGGTCGGCGGGCTTGGTCAACGATGTTCGATGGTGTCTGGCGGAGCCAAGCAGGCGCGGAACTTCGCCTCCTCCAGATGGGCGAGGCCGTCTCCGGGACCTACACCGCCGCCAATCCCGGCCTTGCGCAGACGCATCGAAGCCGCATCCTCGTCGGCACGGCCGAGGGCGACATCATCGGCTTCGTGACCAGCACGTCGTCGCCACAGGAAATCACGGCCTGGACCGGGCGTCTCGTCCGCGCCGGCGAAAAAACGGCCGAGGAGATTCACGCGGTCTTCCATGCCGTCGAACGGTGTTCGCAGCCGAAGGCGGTGGACGGTCACATCGCGCTCGAAACGACCATCTTCTCAAAGGTCGAGAACGCCTGTTCATGAAGGCCGGGCCGCTTCCAACCTCGATAGTGTCCTGAGGAGCGGGGCGCGAAATTGGGGCGACGAGCGGTCGGCGCATCAATTGCCGACAAACATCGGCTTTCCGGTTGCCCCTCCATCCCGTCATCGCCGTGTCGGGTATGCGTATGGCCGATCGCAACTGGTAGCGTCCGCTTACGGGACGTCTTCAAAGCCAGCTGAATGGCCGCGATGGGCGCTAAGCCGAATGTGCGCTGCTGCGCGCGATAGCGATCTGGCGTGACGTAGTCTGGCCGAAAGCAGCGCGTCCGCTTCAGAGGGTGCCCGCCGTAGATTCGGGCACTCGCGATGAGAGACAGATGTCACGGCCGCGTGCCGAACTCGCTGCTCGTGTCTATTGGCTTCGATGACAAAGAGCCTTCTCCCGAACGCAAGCCGCGGAGCGAGAGAATGGCAATTCCGCCGGCGGCAAGGACAAAGGCGACCAGGCCCGTCGAGACGGCCAGACTGCCGGTCCAGCTCGCGAAAGAACCGAACGCGATTGGCGCTGTCAGGCTTCCGACCTGCCCCATGCTGCTGATGAAGGCGAGACTTCCCACGGCTTCGGCTTCGGTCAGGAAGCGCACCGGTATGGTCCAGAAGAGGGCGGTCGCCGACAGATAGCCGATGGCGAGCAGGGCAAGGCAGGCGATGGCCGCCGCAACGTTCTGCGCGACGATCGAGATGGCGAGGGCGGCCGTCGCGGCCAGGAAGGCGGCCAGGGCGAAATGCCACCGCCGCTCGAGCCGCCGGTCCGAACTGCGGCACAGCAGGAGCATGCCGACAGCGCCCACAAAATAGGGGATCGCCGACAGGAGCCCGACGCTGAACACGTCGGCCACGCCCGATCGCTGGATAATCGTCGGCGCCCAGAAGTTCAGAACGGTCCCTGCCCAGGTGATGGAGAAATATCCGAAGGTCGCGATCCACAGCTTCGGATTCCGCAGGGCCGACAGGAAGGCCCTCGCGGGCGCGTGTCCCTGTTCGACGGTCCCGGACGAGAGATCAGCTGCCACGATCGCCTTCTCCCGTGGCGTCAGCCAGGCGGCATCCGCGGGTCGGTCGCTCAGCACGAAGAACGCGCCGACTCCGACGAGTACCGGCAGCGCCCCCTCTACGAGGAACAGCCATTGCCAACCCTTGAAGCCGGACGCCCCGGCGAGGTTCTGGATGATCCAACCGGAGGCTGGCCCGCCTACGATGCCCGACACCGCGATGGCGAGGACGAACAGCGACATCATCCGCCCGCGCAGGCGATGAGGGAACCAGAATGTGAGGTAGAGGACGATACCCGGGAAGAAGCCAGCTTCGGCCGCACCGAGGAGGATCCTGGCCAGGTAGAAGGTCGCCGGGCTCGTCACGAACGCCATCGAGCAGGACACGAGGCCCCACAGGCACATGATGCGCGTCAGCGTCTTCCGCGCGCCAATGCGGCCGAGGAGAAGGTTGCTCGGCACCTCGAAGAGAATGTACCCGACGTAGAAAATGCCGACGCCGAAGCCGTAACTCGCGTCCGAAAGGCCGATGTCACTCTGGAACGTCAACTTGGCGAAGCTGACGTTTACACGATCGATGTAGTTCAGGACATAGCATAGGAAGATCATCGGGATCAGCCGAAGGCCGATCTTCCGATAGATCATGGCTCGCTCGCTTTCAGACGCCTGCTCGATACCAACACGCGTCGCGGACGCATCGGCCATTCCGGATCCCCCGTCGCGAGCTTGGCTTCCGCGGCGCGACCCTGTTGGAAGAGTTAGCGCCGTCCCAATCGAGCCAAGTCTCGCGACGAAGCATAGCAGGCCGTTTTGCAGTGTTGCGATGATATATTTGCATCGTTTCAATCGATGTCATCGATCGATGATGCCGGCAGATCTGGCGCGCGTCCTGCGGGTGCGCACCGATCAATCGGCCATGAAGTCCGGAGACATCGATACGGTCCGACCGGCCTCGGTCAGGATCACCGACCGCGGAATCGCCTGCTCGAAGGTCGCCCCAAGATCCGTCAGACGTTGGATCAGCTCAGGCAACCGGGCGAGGCATCCGGCCTCGATGTCGTGGATGACCATGACACTCCAGTCCTGCTCCCGCACCTGGGCCATCGCGGTCTCAACCCAGCCGTCCGCGTCCTTCCAGTCACCGGGAACGCTGTTCCAGGTGATCGTCGTGTAGCGTTCAGCGAGGAGGTGATCGAGCGCCGCACGACTCAGCAGATGCCGGCCGATCAGCCCGTCGTTCCCGTAGGGGCGGAAGAGCTTCTCCGGTCGCGTCAGCGATCCGATCCGGTGCTGCGTCTCCTCGATCTCTCGGAGCGCATAGTCCCGGTCCGTCCGGTCCCCGAGCGCCACCGAATGCGTGAAGGTGTGATTCCCGATCCAATGCCCCGCTGTATGGGCGGCCCGCATGAGATCGGCTGCAGCGGGGTCGTCGAGCCTCTGCCCGATCACGAAGAAGGTGGTCTTGATCCCGGCCTGGTCGAGGATTCCCAAGACCCGATCCGTCACATGTGGTGTGGGGCCGTTGTCGAAGGTGAGGGTGACCTGCTTGGCTGCCATATCTCACTCCAATTCGGGCTCGTTCGCCGTAGGGGTCGTGGACACGCTGGCGAGCTTCCGCGACGACATTCCCGTTACAGCCGCCGCGGCGGGTGAGAGGTCTTATCGCAGGCTCGACGGAGCGTGAGCAGGAAGGATGCGACGTGCGGAGGCAGGGCCTCGTTCCGGCGCAGTAGCACGCCAGGGCTCCGCATGGGTGTGGGAGTCTCCAGTGGGACCGACAACAGCGTCCCATCTTCCGGGACGGCCTGTCTCGACAGGATCGCGACGATGTTCATACGCCGAACGAGGCCGAGGATGGGACCGATCGTGTTCATCTCTGCGACTAGGTGCGGGACGGCGCCGCATTGCCGGAAGCATTCATCCAGCAGCCTGCGTGTGGTGAATTCCGGTGAAAGCAACACGACCGGCTGATGGTGGAGTTCCGCCATCCGGACCCATTTCCGGGTTGCCCACCGGTGGTCAAGCGACAGCACGAGATCCAGAGGCTCGTCATAGAGGGGCTCGAAGGCGAGATCCTTCTGGTGGTCCGGCCTGTAGGAGATTCCGAGATCGAGGGCGCCGGCAAGGAGCCGCTCCTCGATCACGCTAGCGGCGAGTTCCTCCACGACCACACGCATCGAGGGGTTGCGGGTGAGGAACTCGGTTAGGCAGGCGGGGACGAGGTTGACGTTGAAAGTGTGCGTGGCGGCGATCCTGAGCCGGCCGGTCAGGACCTGATCCTGGGGGGAGAGCGCCCGAAGCCCCTCGTCCAGTTCGCCGAGGGCCCGCAGGACACGGGGCAGCAGGTTCTGCCCGGCTTCCGTGAGGAACACGCGCTTGCCGATGCGGTCGAACAGGCGTTGCCCGACCTCGTCCTCGAGCTGCCGGATCTGGTGAGACAGGGTCGATTGGGTGATGTGCGTCTGCCGCGCGGCCCGGGTGAAGCTCAGGTGCTCGGCCAGAGCCACGAAGTAACGCAGGTGACGGAGTTCCATCGGTCTGCCCGTTCGATCGACAGCATCGATCAATTGAATGCATCGATATCATTATATCGATGCAACCCGGCGCGCTATACGGTTGTGACCTGGGCTGACGGCTCCCTCCCTCATGGTCCGCCACCCTGCGCAAACGCCCTGATTGGGAGTTCGAAATGCCGAGGATTGGGAACGCCAGCCGGGACAGCGTCGGACCAAATCACCAGGGATTGTTCGACCGCCTGGAAGCGCTGCGAGGAAAGCCGGTCGAGAACGTCTTTCTCGCCGTCGCGAATGCTCCTGCCCTTTGTGACGGGGTCCTCGCCATGGCGATGTCGCTGCGCCAGAGCACTCTGCTCGACCGGCAACTTCGCGAACTCGCCGTCCTGACCGTCGGCCTCGAGACGCGGGCCGACTACGAGGTCGCGCATCACTGGAACTCGGCGGTGAAGGCCGGGCTGCCCCAAGCCAAGCTGGAGCGGCTTGCGCAGTTCGAGACGGACAACCTATTCACCGCTTCCGAACGCGCCGTCATGCGCGTCGCTCGCGACGTGACGCGGACCGGCCGTGTCGATGACGGCCTCTGGGCCGAACTGTGCGGCTTCCTGGACGAGCAGGAGCGACTGGAACTGGTCCTGACGACCGCTTGGTACAACTGCGTCGTCCGCATCCTCCTCCCCCTCAATATCGAACTAGAGGACTGGTTTGCGCGCCTCTGAGGGCGAGCGCGAGAGAGCTTGCGCCCGGCACGCCCTCGAACCGGACGGAAGTTCCGGAACAAGATAGGGAGGACATAGGAATGGACGTGACGCCCGTAGGTGAACCGCCCGTGCTTGGCCGGCCGCCGGCCGAGTCATTCGCGACGGATGATGTGGAAAGCGCCGCACTCTATCGAAAATTGCAGTGGCGGCTGCTGCCGTTCCTCTTCGCGTGCTACGTGGCCGCCTATCTCGACCGGGTGAACATCGGCTACGCGCAGTTGCACATGCGCGCGGAGCTGGGCTTCAACGACGCGGTTTACGGCCTCGCCGCCGGACTATTCTTTGTCAGCTATTTTCTGTGCGAAGTCCCGAGCAACTTCGTCCTTCAGCGCGTCGGCGCCCGGCGAACGCTGGCGCGCATCCTGATCCTGTGGGGGCTCGCCTCCTCGGCGACGATGTTCATCACCGGGCCCCATTCGTTCTACGCGCTGAGGCTGATCCTGGGCGCGTTCGAGGCGGGCCTCGCCCCCGGGGTGATGTACTACCTGACGCTCTGGTATCCGAACCGTCGCCGGGCGGAGATGACTGCGATCTTCCTGAGCGGCAGCATGCTCGCTGGTGTGATCGGCGCACCCGTCTCGGGCTTCATCCTCGAAGGCATGCAGGGCGTCCTCGGACTCAGGGGCTGGCAGTGGATGTTCCTCCTCGAGGGAATGCCGGCCGTGCTTCTCGGGCTCGTCGCGCTCCGGATCCTCGTCGACAAGCCTCAGGATGCTCCCTGGCTGACACCAACCGAGAAGACGCTCCTCCTGGCGGAGATCGACCGGGACGCGAACTTGGCTGCCGGCGGCCACGCATTCGGGTCGGCGTTCCGCGATCCACGGATCTATGTTCTCGCGCTGGCGTATTTCACCCTCGTCTGCGGGCTCTACGCGATCACCTTCTGGATGCCGGTGATGATGCAGGCCGCAGGAGTCCAGGGAGCCGCCGCGATCGGCCTATGGTCCGTGATACCCTATGCAATCGGCGGCATCGGCATGGTGTGGCTGTCCCGACGCTCGGACCGGCGGCAGGAGCGGCGATGGCACTACGCCGTCTGCGTCGGTGTGGGGGCCTGCGCGTTGATCGGAGCGTCCCTCGCCGGGGCCAACCTCCCCGTTGTCCTGGCCCTCCTCTCGGTGGCGACCGCGACGCTCTTCGGCGCGATGCCGATCTTCTACGGCATCCCAATGGCCTATCTCCCTGAACGTTCGGCCGCGGGCGGGTTGGCGCTGATCAACTGCCTCGGCCTCACGGGAGGCTTTGTGAGCCCTTTCCTGCTCGGCTGGATCCGGAACGCGACCGGGAGCCTGACGCCCGGCCTCTGGTTCATGACCGGCCTGATGCTGACGGGCATCGTAGTGCTGCTCCTGGCTACACGCCGCCCGTTCACCCGGGCCACACTCCACCCCGCCGCCCCCGGGCTCGCGTTCGAGCCGGAGGTCAGCCGGTGAGCCTCGACGGATTGGCCCACAGCTGGCATCCGTCGCAAGGAGGGCGGTGGTCGCTTCTCCTCCTGCACGGCACCGGGGGTGACGAAGACGAGCTTGTGCCCTTCGCCCGGGCGGCCGCCCCCGGCGCGTCGATGTTGGCCGTCCGCGGGGCCGTGTCGGAAGGCGGCAAGCTGCGCCACTTCGCCCGCCATCCGGACGGACGTTTCGAGAGATCCGAGGTCGTCCGACGGGCCGATGAACTCGCCACCTTCGTCGCGGCCGCCCGCAGCCATTATGGCTTCGCGCCCCCTGTCGCCCTCGGCTTCTCGAACGGAGCCAACATCGCGGCTGCCATCATCCTCCTGCATCCCGCTCTCCTGGCGGGCGCGATCCTGCTGCGCGCCGTTCCACCGCTGATTGGTGCCGCGCCCGCTGCCCTCGACGGGCGGCGCGTCGTCGTCGTCTCGGGAGAGACGGATTCGATCGCGCCGCCGGCACTCGGGGCCGATTTGGCACTTTGCCTGACCAAGCAGGGCGCCGAAGCGGCCCACCATGTCCTACCCTGCGGCCACGACCTGACGGCGGCCGACGTGACCCTCGCCCGCGACTGGCTCGGCTCCTTCGCCGAAGGGGCACCCGCTGGACCGGTTTCCTCCCACTTGAATCGCCCCTAATCAGGAGATGATCGATGAAGCTCTGTCGCTACGGTGAGGTTGGGTCCGAGCGGCCTGCTCTGGTCGATGCTGCAGGCGTCCTCCGCGACCTCTCGTCGGTGTGCCGTAATCTTGGCCCGGCCGAACTCACCCCGGGCGGTCTCGCCAGGATCGCACAGGCGGATCCGACGCGCCTGCCCCGGGTAGAAGGAAGCCCCCGCCTCGGCGTTCCGTTCACGGGCCTCTCGAAGTTCATCTGCATCGGGCTCAACTACTCGGACCACGCAGCCGAGGCCGGCATGGCCATCCCGAGCGAGCCGATCATCTTCCTCAAGGCCCCGAGTGCCGTCTGCGGGCCGAACGACGACACGATCCAGCCCCGCGACTCCACCAAGCTCGACTGGGAAGTGGAGCTCGGTATCGTGATCGGATCGACGGCACGGTACGTCACCGAGGAACAGGCTCTCGATCATGTCGCCGGGTACTGCGTCGTGAACGACGTCTCCGAGCGGGCCTTCCAGCTTCAGTCCAGCCAATGGGACAAGGGCAAGGGATGCGATACGTTCGGCCCGATCGGACCCTGGCTCGTGACGATGGACGAGATCCCCGATCCGCAGAATCTCGACATGTGGCTCGACGTGAACGGAACCCGCCGTCAGACGGGCAATACACGCACAATGATCTTCGGCGTGCGCAAAATCATCACCTATTGCAGCCGATACATGACGCTCCTACCCGGCGACATCATCGCGACGGGCACGCCGCCGGGCGTCGGCATGGGGATCAAGCCCGAGCCCGTCTGGTTGCAGCCGGGCGACACGGTCTCGCTAGGGATAGAGGGCCTCGGGCAGCAGAGCCAGCGCATCCGGCGGGCCGATCACGGCTAGGGCGCTGTCGGCCGGCTCAGGGTCGGGGGGGCGACCCGCCCTCCATCTTCGCTGCACTTCGACCGACTTCAGGAAGCGGCCCGCGGCGCGAGGCGCTTCCAAACACCATCGGCCGTCGCAATCGTCCTGTCCGCCACTTTCATCACGCCGCGAACAAATACCATGCTTCGCGTCGTGCGCACGATTTCAGTCTGGACGGTCGCGAACTCGCCCATCCTGAGGGCGTCGACATACTGGATGAGCAACGACACCGTCACGATCGGATTACGGTCGGCCGCGCTCCAGCAGGCATGGCCCAATCCGATATCGAAGGCCGTCGCCACCATGCCGCCATGCACGACGTCGCGCTTGTTGCCGTGACGTCCGTCCGCGATGAATCCGCAAAGGCAGTCTCCCTCATCCGTCGGTCGCCAGAAGGGACCGACATGGTTGCCGAACGCCTCGGTCGGAAGCCGTTCCCACCCGCACGGAACGGCTTCCGTGACGGACGCATCCGGTGACAGATCGGGCGTCAATGAACGGACTCCGCCGCCGGGCGGAGTCCGAGAGCCCGCCGTGCCTCCTGAGGCGTTGCCACCCGGCCGCCGTGCCGCGTGATCGCATCCGCCGCCAATTGCACCAGTTCCGCGTTGCTGCGGGCCAGCCTGTCCCGCGTCACGCGGATGTTGTCCTCCAATCCAGTGCGCACGCCGTCCGCCCCCCGGGCGAGCGCCCATTCCATGACGGTGGCTTGGGCGCGACCGATCCCGGCCGCCGTCCACGTCGCGTGGGGCAGCACCCGGCGCAGCTCCGCGAGGAGAAGATCAAGGAGATGCTCCTCAGCCGGCATCGCGTTCTGGACGCCCATCACGAACTGGACGTGCGGGCGATCGTCCATCAGCCCGTTCTCAAAGAGCCGGCGCGCGCCGTGGAGATGCGACAGATCGAAGATCTCAATCTCGGGCCGAATGCCGTATTCCCGCATCTTGCCGGCGAGATCGTCGACGAGGCTCGTGGGGTTCTGGTACACGACCGTCGGGAAATTCACCGATCCAGTCGATAGGGAGGCCATGTCGGGGCCGAGGTACAGGGCCGAGCCGCGCTCAGACGGATCTCGCCCCCGGCCTCCCGTCGAAAACTGAACGATCATGCCGGGGCAGTGCGTTTCGATCCCTTCCTTGACCCGCGCGAACCGCGCTGGATCGGAAGACGGACTTTCGTCGTCATTGCGCACGTGAAGATGAACGAGACTAGCCCCCGCCTCGAAAGCTTCGTGTGTGGACTCGATCTGCTCGGACGGCGTCACCGGCAAGGCCGGACTGTCCTTCTTGCCCGGGACGGAACCGGTGATGGCGCAGGACACGACTGTGGGTTTCATCCGCTCACTCATCTGAGGATGTGCAGTTCGATCGCCGCGACAGGGCAATGGCAGGCATCGTCATTGTTCGACGATGCGCCGTTCCTTCAACAGTTTAGCCGGGACCGAGATCAGCATGATCCCCGTGCCCAAGATCATGCCGAAGGCCACCGTGTAGAAGCCCGCCGCGAAGTTGCCAGTGACATGCTGGGTCCATCCGATGATGTTCGGCGCCGTGAGCCCCCCGAGCTGACCCAGGCTGCTGATGAGCGCGATGCTTCCGGCCGCCGCGCCCGTCGACAGGTAGGCTGTCGGAATCGACCAGAAGAGCGCCACCGAGGCGAGGTAGCCGACGGACAGCATCGTCAGCAGCACGATCGCGAGTTGCCAGGTGTTCGCGGCCAGCGGGAGCAACCCGATGGCCAAGGCCGCCAAGCCGGCACTGAACGCATAATGCCAGCGGCGTTCCAGCTTGATGTCCGAGTGATTGTTGATGATCAGCATGCCGAGCGCGCCGACGGCGTACGGAATGGCCGAAATAAGTCCGATGGAGAGCGTATCAGATATGCCTGAGTTGCGGATGATGGCGGGAGACCAATAGTTTATGACGGAGCCGCACCAAGCGATCGTGAACCAAGCACCCGCGATGGCGTATAGGCGCGGATCCCGCGCGGCCATCAGGAAGGATCCGTGCTTGCCGCTCGCGCGGGCTTTCGTCTCGGCGTTGAGATCCGACATGACGACGGCCTTCTCCTCCTCACTCAGCCAATCCGCATCCTGCGGACCGTTGCTCAGAAGGAAGTACGCCGCGATGCCGGCGATGACCGGGGGAATACCTTCGAGGAGAAACAGCCACTGCCATCCCCGCAGACCCCACAGGTCCGACATGCTACTCATGATGAAACCGGAGGCGGGGCCGCCGAACACGCCGGCCACGGCGATCGCCAGCACGAACATCGCCATGATGCGGGCTCGCAACGCGGACGGGAACCAGAGTGTCAGGTAGAACACGACGCCGGGGAAGAAGCCCGCCTCGGCGATGCCGAGCAGCACCCGGACGACGTAGAGTTGGGTCGCCGACGTGACGAACATGGTCGAGATCGAGACGAGGCCCCAGGCGACCATGATCCGCATGATGGTCGTCCGTGCGCCGAACCGCTGCAGCATCAGGTTGCTGGGTACCTCGAAGAGCACGTACCCCACGAAGAAGATGCCAACGCCGAAGCCGTAGGCCGCCGTGCTGATTCCGAGGTCTTCGCGGAACTGAAGGCTCGCGAAGCTGATGTTGACGCGATCAATATAATTGAGAACGTAGCAAAGAAACAAAAACGGGATCAGGCGCCAGATAATTTTTCGATAGACAGGCGAAATGCGCTGCTCCGTCGTCGCGGCGGCCGCATCGAGACTCGCGCTCTCGTTCATTATTGTCCCCTTGCCCGTCCGGAACGATCGCGCCGGTTGCCCGGCTTGCGCAGGTGAGTGCCTCAAGCGTCGCGGGGCACCGAGCCCAGCACGCGATCCACCATCTCGGGCGCGAGCCCGAGGTAGTTCCGGGGTGCCGTCAGCCGATCGATGGTGGCGCGGTCGATGCGTTCGGAGACGCCGGGATCGGCGGCGAGGGCCTCCGCCAGCGTGCCGCCCCGCGTGTTGACGACTCGGCAGGCGTCGTAGACGACGTCGTGGGCCTGCTGCCGGCCGATCTGTGGCGCCAAGCCCATCATGACGGCCTCGGCGACGATGAGCCCGCGGCTGAGATCGAGGTTCTCGGCCATCTTGGCCTCGTCGACGATGAGGCCTGCGAGGGCGAACTTCGCCTGATGAAGTGCGCCGGCCGTGAGCACGAAGCTCTCCGGAATGGCCATCCACTCGGCGTGCCACGGCCCTGTCGCGCGCTCGAGATCCTGCACCATCGCGTCGAGCATCAGGCCGGCATGCTGGCGTACGCCCTTGGACGCCGCGAGCATCAGTTCAGACGAGATCGGGTTGCGCTTCTGCGGCATGGTCGAAGACGCGCCGCGGCCCTTCACGAACGGCTCGTAGACCTCTCCGAACTCGGTCGAGGCCATGATCATGATGTCGAGGGCGATCTTGCCGAGGGAGCCGGTGACGAGTCCGAAGAAATTGACGACCTCGGCCAATCCGTCCCGGGCGACGTGCCACGTCGAGACCGGGATACCGAGGCCCAACTCCTCGCAGAGCGCTGCCTGCACCTCCAGCCCCTTGTCGCCGAGCGAGGCGAGCGTACCGGCGGCCCCCGCGAACTCGCCAACCAACACCCGCGGCTTCAGCTGCTCCAGTCGCTCGGCATGGCGGTCGAACATCGCGAGCCAGATCGCCGTCTTATAGCCGAACGTGACCGGCAGGGCCTGCTGCAGGTGCGTGCGGCCGGCCATGGGCGTATCGCGGTAGCGCGACGAGAGACCGGCCAGGATGCGCCGCAATTCGGCGATGTCCTGCTCGATGAGCGCGAGGCCGTCCCGCACCTGCAGGATGACGGCCGTATCCATGATGTCCTGGGTGGTGGCGCCCCAATGGACGTAGCGTCCGGCATCTCCGCACTGCTTCACCATCTGGTGCACGAGCGGAAGGATCGGGTAGCCGACGATCTCGGTTTCCTGCCGCAGCAGGTCGAAATCCAGCGCCGACACGTCGGTCAAGCGGGCGATCTCCTCGGCCGCCTCCTGGGGGATCACGCCGAAGCGGGCTTCCGCCTTGGCCAGGGCGATCTCCACCTCGGCGTACCGGGAGATCAGCGCGTAGTCGGAGAAGATCTCTCGCATTTGGGGTGTGCCGAACGCATCCCGGAACAGGATGGAATCGAGCACGGTCGTGGCCGTGGGGCGCGACGGTCCCGGCATGGTGCATTTTCCCCGTCGCGGCTCTCATGTCCGGACATAATGATCACTATCATGTCCGGACATATCGTCAATCGCGAAGGTCGGGACGGGTGCGCGCGAACCGGGTAAACGTGTGACATGAGCGAAACACGATATGCGTTGGTCGCCCGGGACCTGACGGCGGCGATCGAGGACGGACGGTTTCCGGTCGGCTCGCTCCTGCCCACCGAACTCGAGCTCTGCGACCGGTACAGTGCGAGCCGCCATACGATCCGGTCGGCCATCCAGGAGTTGCAGGATCTCGGGCTCGTGTCCCGCCGGAAGAAGGTCGGGACCCGCGTCGAGGCCGCGTCGCCTCAGGCGGGCTATCGCCAGTCCCTCGGCTCCGTCGATGACCTCATACAGTTCGGCGTCTCGCATACGCGGGAGGTTCAGACGATTGCTCCCGTCACGGCGGGGCGCGCCCTCGCGAAGACCCTCGGCTGTGCGGTCAACCGGGAATGGCTGCGCGTGTCGAGCCTGCGCCGCACCGGGGAGCCGGGTGCACCGCCCGTCGCGTGGACCGACGCCTATGTCGATGCGGCCTATGCCGACCTTGCCGAGGCGATCCGTTCGACGCCGGACGTGCTGATCAGCGACCTGATCGAGAAGCGCTACGGCAGGACGATCGCCAACATCCGGCAGGATGTCGACGCGGTGCTGGTGCCGGCGGACTTGGCCGCGCTTCTGCAAGTCGAAATGGGGTCACCGGCCCTGCGCATCATCCGGCATTATCAGGACAGTGCGGGCGCGGTGTTCGAGATCACGCTCACCATCCACCCGGCTGGGCGCTTCAAGTTCTCCATGCTGCTCCATCGGGAACGCACAAGCTGAGTCGCTTCAACAGCTCAGATCCGGATGATCCATCTCAGGCGGAATCACACGAGACGTCATGGGCTTGTGCGAACACGCGGTACCCTCAGGTCGAATTGCGACATGTATGATCGAGCGGCAGATCTTTACCCAAGCCGCAGGTCCGCGGGACTGCCGCACTTGTGAAGCCATGAAAGCTCCCAGCTTATCAGGCAATCTAATCAATCGCTTGCCTCGCCCGCACGCATGTCTGCTGTTGGGCAATCCGCTGGTTCTGCAGGATGACCGAATTGGGCGCGACGTGGAACGTCCGCGTTCGTTATAGGCCCAACCCAGTCCCCCCTGCCCTCTATCCGGCGTGCGTCAGCCGCTCAAACACCGGCTCGACCGGTACGAACGCTTGCCTGCCTAAACATCATTTTCTACAATATCTGCAGTAAAAAATGATGTCATCACATCGATTGATTAGCAAGGTGCGCCCTGACCCCAGCAATTGCAGCAAGTTAGTGCAAAACATAATAAAAGCTATATTTTCTGATGTTTATGCGCCTCACCATTCATATCGTCCGCACCGCGTTCGCTCGGGGCAAAGCTGTGCAAGCCCCCATCAGCACCGCTGCGCCCGCGGCAGGCGCTTAGGTCAGCGCGTAGAACGCAGCCCGCACGATGTCTTTCTTGTGGGCTTCGAGGTGTCGCTCCCGCGTGGCGACACGCAACGCTTTTGGCTTCGTGCCTGACTTAACGCTCGTCCGCACCGTGGCTTCGGCCTCTTCAACAGATCCCGTATCCTACGGCGCGACGGCAGTATAGCGATGCAGACACCGCCTAACCGGTCACGGGTGAACATCACAAAGGGGATCTGTATCGTGCTCTGTCACACTCGGACACCACATTGCTGGCCTTGACCGATAACCTTGATATCAATATTACTATTGCATGTCAAAGTCGCTCGATGTTCCGTTCGAGACAACCCTACTGGTGCGTGACACCTGCCTGTGCCTGCATGCGCAGCGGACTGCGCGCTCGCTCGCGAGGCGCTTCGACGAGGCGCTGCGGCCAGTGCAACTGACCAACGGCCAGTTTTCCCTTCTGATGTCTCTGAACCGCCCTGAGCCGCCGGCTATGGGGCCGGTGGCAGCGCTGCTTGCGATGGATCAGACAACTCTGACTGCGGCCCTTAAACCTCTCGAACGGCGCGGTCTCGTCGAAGTGACGCTCAACCCTGCGGACCGGCGCAAGCGCTTGCTCCGGCTGACGGCGGGCGGGCAGGCGCTTCTTCGACAAGCTGTGCCGATCTGGGAGCAGACCCATCACGCGACAGAAGCGCTCCTGCCGGACATGAATGCGGAGGCAGTGCGTCGAGCCATGCGCGCTTTGGCTTGAGCATCACAGCGGCGGTTGGTGGCCTCAGTTGCCCTCTCGCCTCGGCGCTGCACTCGCGATCTCGGCCGCGAGCTGCTTCGGTTGCAGGCCGCAGCAAACGGACACCCGCAATGCTCCCGAGGTGCTCAGCGGACGTGTAAGGATTCGGGATGATGCTGATGCACCATGACACCATGATGGGCTTCGCCGCCGATTGGGTCGCAAACTGGAACCAGCGCGACCTCGAGGCGGTGCTCCAGCACTTCGCCGAGGACGCCGAATTCGTCAGTCCGGTCGCCCGCGAAGTTGTTGGTGAAGCCGCGCTCAAGGGCAAGGAGAGGATTAGGTCGTACTGGCGCAAAGCGCTCGACCGGATCCCGACCCTGCATTTCACTCTTGACCACGCTACCTGGGACGCCACTCAGCGCGAACTCACAGTTATATACATCGCTGAGCGCACCGGTCGGCGTCGACGCGCCTGCGAGATCATGACCTTCGATGCTGCAGGTCTTCAGGTCAGGGGCGAGGCTTTCTACGGTACCGATCTCTGACACTTCGTACATCGTCATCCTTGGCGCGCTGATCCGCCCGGAACGCAAGCTCGGCCGTATTGACAAATCGAATTGCATTGATATCAATACGATGAAGCTGGCGGGGGGCTCCGCGAAGCTCGCAGCCCGATGAGGGAGGCCGCATGTCTAGCGCGCACGGACAGCTTGCCTGGTACGAGCTGATGACGACCGATGCAGCGGCCGCAGAGACTTTCTACAAGGCCGTGGTGGGTTGGAATGCCGGAGACGCAAGCCAACCCGGGATGACTTATACAACCTTCCTCGCCGGGAACACGCCGGTGGCGGGCTTGATGACGCTGCCCGAGAGCGCGTGTGCTGTCGGCGCTCGCCCGGGCTGGATTGGATACGTCGTCGTCGATGACGCCGATGTTTATTCAGTTCGTGTGACTGAAGCCGGCGGGCAAGTTCACCGGCCGGCCGCCGACATCCCGGGCATCGGCCGCTTTGCCGTCGTGGCAGACCCGCAAGGGGCCGCGTTCGTGTTGTTCAAGGGCATAACAGGCGTGTCGGTACCACCGGCCCTTCCTGATCAGCCGGGATACGCCGCGTGGCGTGAGTTGATGGCCGCTGACGGCGAGAGTGCGTTCAGCTTCTACTCTAATCTGTTCGGATGGACGAAAGCCGACGCTGTCGACCTGGGGCCGATGGGCACTTACCAGTTGTTCGCTGCTGGCGGCGCCGCGATCGGCGGAATGATGACCAAGCCGCCGAGCATCCCGGCTCCTTTCTGGACCTACTACTTCCGTGTCGACAGCATTGAGGCTGCAGTCTCGCGACTCCAGGCTGCCGGATGGAATGTCATCAATGGTCCGCACCAAGTGCCGGGCGGCGACTGGATCGTCCAGGGCCTTGACCCGCAAGGTGCGATGTTCGCGCTGTTCAGCCCTCACGCCTGACTTCCAGATATCTCAAGGTGAGGCTCTTCGAATTGCCGACGTGCGAGCCGCACAACGGCTCATCCCATGGGCTACGAACTCGTTCGTTCTAGGCCGCGCACAACACGCGATGGAAAGTCGTCATGACGGCCACCGGGAGAGATCCTGCCCAGATCGAGATCGTATCGGTTGAACCGCAGCTGACCGCGATAGTCCGCAACACCGTGTCCTTTGCTGATCTTTCCAGTGCACAACGTGAAGCACGCGCTCTGCTCGATGCGATGCTGAACGATGCGGGGATTACTAACAGTGGCAGGACACTGACGGTTTGGCGGCCGCCGCAAGGCGGGATGATCGACTACGCGCCGGGCGTCTTTGTGCCGGATGGGTTCCGAGTGTCAGGCACGGTGAGCCTGTTCACTTTGCCACACGGCCGCGCTGCTCATCTTCGTATGCGCGGCTCTTTCATGGGGTTGCCCGATGCATGGGAACGCGTGTTCTCGGGCATCAAGGCGCAAGAGGCGGTGCCTGCGGGGCTTAACTGGGAGATCTACGCCACCCCCGATGTGCCGCCTGACGAGGCCGAGACAGACCTGTACGCCCTTCTGGCGTGAGCTGCATGGGCGGAAGCCGAGAGAGCCTGATCCGGAAGAAGGCCGAAGCGATCGACAGCTTCGTTGCGACCTGGATGGCGCAAATCTCTGAATACTCCGCGTCGATCAGGAGGTGAAAATCGAAGCACAGGGAGACGTTTGATGGACGTAAGCGGACGGAATGATGCCGCCGGGGAGGCCCGCACAACGATGGATCGGACGTTAGAAAGGGAGTTCGTCGTTACGCGAACCGTCGAGGGTCCGGCGCATCTTGTGTTCGAAGCATGGACACGGCCGGAGCTGTTCCAGCGATGGTGGGTGCCCAAATCCTGCGGGATCTCCTTGATCTCGTTCGAGGCAGATATCCGCACAGGCGGCACTTACCGTCTGCTGATGGGCCATCCCTCCTCGGAGCAGCCCATGGCGTTCTTCGGTCGCTACATCGAAGTGACGCCACACTCCCGCCTGGTCTGGACCAATGACGAAGGGGGCCAGGATGGGGCCCTCACCACGGCGACCTTCGAGGAGAAGGACGGCGCGACACAGGTCGTCGTACGCGAGCTCTACCTCACGAAAAAAGCGCTCGACCAGGCCATAGCGTCCGGGAGCACAAGCGGGTGGAGCGAGCAATTCAAGCAGCTGGAGCAGCTTATCATCAACTTAGACGCGAAAGTCTGACTGTCATGAGCAAGGTGCGCGTGAGAGGTTTTGCTGTGTCTGTCGACGGCTTCGGGGCCGGCCCGGACCAAAGCCTGGAGCATCCGCTCGGGAAAGGCGGGCCGGAGTTGATGCGGTGGTTCTTCCCGACGCGC